>CAZVPD010000028.1:1733-26782 GCA_964628455.1 uncultured Lachnospiraceae bacterium | reverse complement strand
ATTTTATAGCTTCCGAGGGTTTCAATTTCGTCCGCATCCCGACCGATTACCGTTTCTGGACCAATGGATTTGATTATAATCATCCCGATGAAAATATCCTTGCATACATCGACCGCTATATAACCGCGATAAACAGCTACGGACTCCACTGCTGCCTGAATCTCCACCGGGCTCCCGGATATTGTATTAATTCACCGCAGACAGAGCGTCATAACTTGTGGAAAGACAAAGAGGCACAGGACGGATTTATTTTCTTATGGCAGTTGTTTGCTGACCGTTATAAAAGTATCGGTTCAGATAAATTATCTTTTGACCTTATCAACGAACCTGCGGACCGGAGTCCGTCTCATCCCTGCACACGTGCCGATCATGAAAGTGTTATTCGCCGTACCATTCATGCGATCCGTGAAATCGACCCGTTGCGTGAAATAGTCATCGACGGTTTTGACGGAGGCGGAAGTGCCCTGCCCGAACTCGCCGATGCAGGCGTTATACACAGCGGCCGCGGTTATGAACCGTTTCAGGTCACCCACTACCAAGCCGACTGGGTAACAGACCACGGGGAATGGCAAATACCGGAATATCCGGGAGAAGTATCCCCGGGCAATATAAAAAACATCGATACCCTCCGGCAATACTACAAACCCTGGATCGAACTTGAAAAAAAAGGAGTCAAAATACATATCGGAGAATTCGGGTGCTATAACAAAATACCCAATGACCTTGCTCTGCGCTGGTTTAATGATATACTGACTGTTTTCCGTGAAAACAACTGGGGATATTCACTGTGGAATTTCAGAGGTTCGTTCGGTATTGCAGACCACGGCAGACCCGGTACGGTTTACGAGAATTATCGCGGAATGAAGATTGACCGCAACCTGCTGAATCTCTTGAAGGAAAATATGCGGTTTGACTGACGTCCGGCTGAAGCAGCCTTTGTAAACAATCCGCTGTTTTTTCCTATAATCGACACTCTCTATGCGTTTTCTTTTTGCCAAATAAAAAACAGACCGTCTGTAAGCAGGATATTGTCCGGCATAAAGGCGGTCTGATCATTCATCAGAAAATTTCAAAAAAATACGGAAATATCTTACTGGGCAGAATCTTTATCGTCAAACACATCCCCGCATTCGGGACAGAATTTCGGCGGTTTGGTTTTATCTTTTGGTTCCCATCCGCATTTGTCGCATTTATAAAGCAATGCTTCGGGGGGCTTGCGTTTTCCGCATTCTGCGCAGAATTTCCCTTTGTTGACAGCCCCGCAGGAACAGGACCATCCTTCCGCGGGTTTGGGCTTCGGTTTTCCGCAGTCTGCACAGAATTTTCCGGTGTTTGTGCTTCCGCACTCGCATTTCCAGCTTTCTTCCGACGATTCCTGCTGCCGGGGCTGCTGCTGTGCCTGCTGCTGTCCCATCGCGAATAAATTGCCGGTATTGGCACCCCCGGCCTGCGTTGCCATATTCAGTCCCGCAAAAGCCATCATCGGTCCGGTGCTTTCGTTTTTTGCAGCTGCTACCATGGCTTCAGACTGTGCTCCCACAAGGGTGGCCGCAGCCATCGTCGGATCACGCATCACAGCGCTGCGCTGCAGCTGCTTGATCAGCGCTTCGTCTTCTTCCGACGCTTTGATCGAACTGACACCGAAAGACGCGACGGCAATTCCGCGGAGCTGCGTCCACTTTTCGGAGAGTACGGTATTCAAAGCAGAGGAAAGTTCCATCGTATGACCCGGTATTTCGCTGTAACGCACTCCCATCATGGATATTTTCGCAAAAGCCGGCTGTAGCGCCGTCATCAGTTCCGTTTTAAGCATACCGTCGATTTCCGCACGATTATATGAAGAGGAAACATTACCGCAAACGTTTGTATAGAACAGCAGCGGGTCCACTATTTTATAGGAATACTCACCATGACAGCGAAGCGAAATATCGATGTCAAGATTTATATTCTTATCTATGACGCGGAAAGGAACCGCATTCGGAGTCCCGTATTTATTGCCGACAATTTCTTTTTTATTGAAATAATAGACGCGCTGATCTTTCGGTGCTTCCCCGCCGAATTTAATGCGTTTGCCGATATTATTAAAGGTCGCCATTATATTTTCGCCTAAATCACCGTAAAAAAGACTGGGTTCGGTGGATGTGTCGTATAAAAATTCGCCGGGTTCTCCGGAAAATTCGACAACTTTGCCGCCGTCGACGATAATCATAAACTGTCCTTCGTTGACTGCAGCGAGAGATCCGTTTGATATGACATTGTCATCCCCTTTTTTATTGGCCGACCTGCGTTCGTTGAATTTTTTTACGCCTTTGGTCACCAGAATATCCTGAGGAATCGATTCGCAATAAATATATTCCAGCCATTGGTCAGCCAGAACACCGCCGACACTGCCCAGTGCCGCCTTTACAATACCTCCGTCAAGGATTGACTTGATTAATCCCATAATTCCGCTCCTTTTAAATTAATATTTATATCACAATACGGATGACAAAAAATCCCATGTTTTTGTGTTCTTATCTCTGAACCCGGCCGGAACCGCCGCCGGACATAAGTGCCTCCACTTCCGATGTTGTCACAAGATTAAAATCCCCTTCGATCGTATGCTTGAGAGCCGAAGCGGCTACGGCATAATGTATTGCATAATCATTGCTTCTTTTCGTCAGCAGCGAATATATGAGTCCGGCGCCGAATGAATCTCCCCCGCCGACACGGTCGACAATATGGATATGATAGGAAGGTGAAAAAAAGTAGTTATCCGTCTTCCTGTCATAAAGCATCCCTGCCCATTCGTTGTCATTCGCCGATTGGCTTGTCCGCAGGGTAAAGGCAACTTTTTCAAAGCCGAATCGCGCAGCAAGCTGTTCAGCAACACTTTTATATGCATCCTGACTGACAATTCCGCGTTCGACATCCGTATCTGCCGCCCTGATGCCGAATACTTTATCCGCATCTTCTTCATTTGCAATGCACAGATCGACATATTTCATCAGTTCGCTCATGACTTTGCCGGCTTTTTCGACAGACCATAAATTTTTACGGTAATTCAAATCACAGCTTATTCTAATTCCGGCATCTTTTGCAGCGCGGCAGGCCATCATGCAGCACTCAGCGGCACTATCGCTCAGTGCCGGTGTTATTCCCGTAAAATGGAACCAGTCCGTTCCGTCGAATATACGTTTCCAATCGAATTCCGAAACGGCAGCTTCCGCAACAGCAGAATTCGCACGGTCATATATCACTTTTGAACTCCGCTGAGACGCACCTTTTTCCAGATAATAGATGCCGACTCTTGAACCTCCGCGAATAATTTCCGATGTGTCGACTCCATATCGCCGCAGCATGTTGATCACGGAAGTTCCGATCTCATGTGCAGGCAGTTTGCTGACAAATACGCTGTCAATACCGTAATTAGCAGCTGAAACAGCTACATTAGCTTCCGCACCTCCTATGTTATACATCAATACAGACGCCTGAGCAAAACGCTCATAACCCGGCGGATTCAATCGAAGCATCACTTCCCCGAAACAAACCAATTTCATACCTGACATCTCCCGTCATCTGATTCCATATTAGAATATTATCCTCTCCAAGCATTACCGACAATAATATCTGAATATATATTATATATCATGTTTGAGCATTATATGTATAATTTATGACTGTTATGTTACATTATTGTAAAGATACAGATTACATATTGACTTATCCCAAAAAAAATGTCATAATGAAGACACAATATTGAGGAGGTATAACTTATGTTAAAATTTACAAAAGGTCTTATCGCATTTTTATTAATGTCCTGCTTACTGATAACAGCCATTCCTGCCTTTGCAGCAGATTCAGAGGTAGCTGAAGAAATCGACGGCTACGCGTATTTAGCGGTTGATTTCGAAGGTATTGAAGAAGTTCCTTTCGCAGGAAACAATATCGAAAATCTTTATATCAAAGATGGTGTTTACTACGGCACATCCAACGGCGGCGACCCCCATATGCCTTATTCACCCGGCGTTAATTTTGCTGCTGACAAGGTTGACTACATAATTATAAAACTTGCCGCCGACTCTGCAAGCAAAGCTTTCCAGTTCTTCTTCACCACCGACACAATCGGCTGGAGTGAGGCTGCTTCGTTCAAATACGACTACACCGCAAGTGAAAAAGACGAAGCCGGCTTTATAACCATCACACTCGATACTTCCACCTGCGCCGAATGGAAAGGCACAATCACCGGTTTCAGGCTTGATCCATTCTCCGACGTCGGAACATTCGCGTTTGACAGCATCGTTTTCTGGAGCACCGATACAAACATAGCAACCGTAAAGTTTGGAGTAGACAATGCAGCAGCTCCGTTCGGTCCGAGCGGTGACGTCTCGCAGCTGTTTATTGAAGACGGCTATCTTTACGGCGCATCCAAAGGCGGAGATCCTTATCTGAATTATACCGATGCGTTCAGCCTCAATGCAGCTCATGTCGGCGCTATTCATTTCAGAATGAAAGCGTTCGCCCCGAATATGAGTTTCCAGTTCTTCTTCACAACCGAAACGATCGGCTGGAGCGAAGCGGCATCCTTTAAAGTTGACCTGACACAATTCCGCAAGGACGCTTTCGGATGGATATATGTTGAAATAGACACCTCCGCCTGCGCCGAATGGAAAGGCACAATCACCGGTTTCAGACTTGATCCGTTCTCCTCTGTCGGCGTATTCAAATTCGGCGCTGTTAAATTTGATGTCGCTCTCAACGAAGTTCCGGCTGCTCCGGTTGCGCCCGTAACTGCGGTACCTCCGATCACGACTGCTCCCGTCAGCATTCCTGCAGGAGTCATACTGTACCATTATTATAGTTTCCCGAGCTGGTTTTAACATTTAAAATCCACAAAAAAAAGTCCCGTTTCAATAAACGGGACTTTTTTCATGTCTGCATAAGGAGATAATCGAAACATTCAACAAAGACCATATATCACGAAATAAATACGGCGCAGCGTTTCAACCGGCTGAAGGTTCGTTTATCATCTTTTTTAAGTGTTTTTATCGACGATATGCGGCTGTTTGAGATTTCCGATTTTACCAGAACGCATTTCAAGTTCGGAAAATACATCTTCAAAAAGCAGCTCCTGTTCATTCATAAGGACGATCAGATGATACAGAAGGTCGCTTATTTCCAGAGTCAGCTGCTGTTTGTCGTTGTTTTTAGCTGCTATGATCGTTTCGCTGCATTCCTCCCCGACTTTTTTGAGAATTTTGTCAAGGCCTTTTTCAAAGAGATAGCCGGTGTAGGATCCTTCCTGCCTGTTGATTTTCCTGTCGGCAACTTTCCGATACAAATCCGTCAATACATTTGCGCCGGCTGTTTTATCTTCTCCGGATAATTTATTGAAAAAACAGGAATACGCTCCCGTATGGCATGCGACCCCGACTTGCTTTACCAGCACAAGAAGCGTATCATCGTCGCAGTCGTATTCGATTGATTTTACATACTGAAGGTTTCCCGAATGTGCGCCCTTATTCCATAGGCACTGCCGTGAACGGCTGTAAAACCAGGTTGTACCGCTTTCCAGCGTTTTCCGAAGAGATTCCTCATTCATATAAGCCAGCATCAGCACGCTTCTTGTTACTTCATCCTGAATAACAGCCGGAATAAGTTCGCTTTTTTTGAAAAAATCACCGAGTTCCTTCATATTCTGACCTCAATCCCCCGTCCCCGCAAGTATTTTTTTACTTCTCCGACAGTCAATTCACGATAATGAAAAAGCGTTGCCGCGAGTGCAGCGTCTGCGTTCGCCCGTGTAAATATATCATAGAAATGTTCAAGTGTGCCGCCGCCGCCCGAAGCAATAACGGGGATGCGGACAGCATCCGTGATTTTTTTTGTCAGGTCAATATCATATCCGTTTTTTGTCCCGTCTTTATCCATCGATGTCAGTAATATTTCACCGGCTCCCAGCCGTTCAGCTTCGGCAGCCCATAAAACGGCATCCATACCGGTGTCTTTTCTTCCGCCGTTTACATAAACCGTATATCCGCTCGGAGAATCCGGAGAACTTTTTGCGTCTATCGCAACGACCACACACTGACTGCCGAATTTATCGGCTGCACGTCCGATCAGCGAACTGTCGGCGACAGCAGCTGAATTCACTCCGATTTTATCCGCTCCGGCAAGCAGTATATCACGGAAATCTTCAACCGTACGTATACCTCCGCCCACTGTCAGAGGCATAAAAACTTCGCGAGCTACTTTTTCAATCACATCGACAATTGTTTTACGTTTTTCATGCGTTGCCGTTATATCAAGAAAAGTGATTTCATCCGCTCCCTGTTCGTTGTATGATTTCGCGATTTCAACGGGATCTCCCGCATCCCGTAGATTAACAAAATTAACTCCCTTCACCACCCTTCCGTCTTTGACATCAAGGCAGGGAATGATTCGTTTTGCCAGCATATTCGACAGCCTCCTTCAGCGATAATGATCCGCTGTAAATTGCCTTGCCCGTTATAACTCCGTATAAATTCATAGAGGCAAGTTTTTTTATATCATTCATATCATTGATTCCGCCGCTGGCGGTTATGTCTATAGAAACAGTATGGCTTAATGCCGCAAGCTGCTCGCAGTTAGCGCCGTTTTGCGTTCCGTCACGCTCGATATCGGTAAAAATGATGTTTTTTACACCGCATTCTTCCATCAGCCGTGCGAATTCCAGATAATCTGTTTCTGAATTCTCAAGCCATCCGGAAATACTCACTTTACCTGCTTTGGCATCGATGCCCACCGATATTCCGGTTCCGAAATTTCTTACGGCATCACGCACAAACTGAGGATCACGCAATGCCACCGAGCCTAAAATCACACGGTTAACGCCGTTTTCCAGATAATATGCTACGGTTTTCATATCCCGTATTCCTCCGCCGATTTCAACGGGAACCGGAATTGCCGCGGCAAGCGAACACAACAACTCATGGTTGACCATTTTCCCTTGTCTTGCACCGTCAAGATCGACCAAATGAATATACCGGGCACCGTCTTCAATAAAGGAGCAAACCGTTTTAAAAGGATCCGCCGCAACTTTTTGCGCAGTGTCATATTCCCCTTTAACAAGTCTTACGCAGTTCCCGCCGAGAATATCGACGGCAGGCAGAATAATCATGCCAACCTCCGGAAATTATCAAGAATTTTTAATCCCGTACATTCGCTTTTTTCCGGATGAAACTGAGTACCGTAAATATTCTTTCTGACGACAGCCGCGGCAATTTCTTCGCCGTATTCGGTATACGCCGCCAGTTCGTCCCGGCAGGACACAAACGCTTTATAAGAATGGACAAAGTATACATACGAACCTGCGGGAATTCCTCTGAAAAGCATAGAGTCACCGCACGGGGTGATGCTGTTCCAGCCCATATGCGGAATTTTATATGTGCGGTTTCCGTCGGCTGCAGTCAGACGGATAACTTCACCCGATATTAATCCCAAGCCGGCTGTTTCGCTAAACTCGTAACTTCTGTCAAAAAGGAGCTGCATACCGAGGCATATGCCCAGAAACGGTTTGACAGACGCCTGTTTTTTTATAAATTCAATCAGATCGCCGCGTTCCAGATTTTTCATGGCATCCCCGAATGCACCGACACCCGGCAGAATAAGCAGGTCGCAGCCCTCAAGTTCCTTTTTTTTCGCAGTTATGACATTTTCGGCACCGATATAATCAAGGGCGTTTTTTACGCTGTGCAGATTTCCCATTCCGTAATCGATAATTCCGATTTTACCGTACATTATAATATTCCTTTTGCCGACAACACACCGCCGTTTGTTTTTTCGGCAGCGGCAGAAAGCGCTCTTGCTGCAGCTTTGAATATCGCTTCCGTCATATGATGCGCATTATCACCGTAAAGCAATTGAATATGAAGCGTCGCTCCCATACTGAATGCAAGTGCCCTGAAAAACTCTTTGGTAAGCTGTGTGTCATAAGTCCCGAGATACGGTACACCGACTTCTCCGTTAAAAACAAGATACGGCCGTCCGGATATGTCCGCTGCCGCAAACGCAAGGCTTTCATCCATAGGCACATGAGCTTCACCGAATCGTTTTATACCCGAACGGTCACCGAGAATTTCGGCAAATAACCCCCCGAGAACAATACCGGTATCCTCCGCGGTATGGTGCGCGTCAATAAAAATATCACCTGTGCATTCGAGAGCTACGCAAAATCCTCCGTGAACGCAAAAAGAATTCAACATATGGTCCAGAAAACCGATACCGCTTGTACCGGATAATCCGCCGTTATGAATACGGTCAAGTTCAAGCGTCATCTTGATCCGCGTTTCTTTCGTGTTTCTTGTTTTTTCTGCTTTTCTCATATTATTCAGCTTTCTTTTTATTAAAGGACTTATCATTTTTTGAACAAATAAATACTTCGGTAAAGTTTTCCGGCATTCATGATTTTCAAACGTTATCGTTAATAATTTTTATAAATTCCGACAGAAATATCTTATTTTCCGACTCCGAACCGCATGTTATCCTGAGATGAGCGCTGTCGGGACATCGTATAAATATTTTCTTTTCTTTAAGACGGTTATAGATCATCTCAGCCGATGTGCGGTTTTCAAATGCAAGGAGTAAGAAATTGGCGTCTGTTTCAAGAGGGACATAGCCGCCCGCTTCTGAATACTCCGATAAAATTCGCCTGAGTTTCTGTGTGTCCCGCGCTATGATACGTGAACGGACCGCAGTTAATTCCGAATGTCTCAGGAGAACCGTTCCGAACATCTGCGAAAGCGAATTGAGATTAAAGGGACTTTTAACCTTGCGCAGAGCATCGGCAATCCCTGATTCGGAGATTGAAAATCCCACACGCAGGCCTGCTGCAGAATAAGCTTTCGACATGGTTTTTAAAACGATTAGATTGTCGATTTTTCCGCACATATCCAGAACGGAACAACCTTCACGGCAGAATTCCATGTATGCTTCATCCACGATAACAATGCAATCAAGAGATGCGACGAAATTCAATATTGTTTTTTTATCATAAACCCGGCCTGTGGGATTACACGGATTGGAAAAAATGACAGTCCTGCAGTTGTTTTTTAAAGCCAGCGACCGAAAACTTTCAAAATCAATACCGCCGTCTCCGCTCTTGTTTTCACAATAGATATTGCAGCCTATCATTTCCGCATAAAATCGATACATGGAAAAATCAGGGGCTGTTACAGCTATCGAATCACCCTGACGCAGGAACAAATTCAACAGCAGACTTATGAGTTCATCGGAACCGTTTCCTGCCACTACATGCTCCGGACTTATCTGATTCACGATTCCGAATTGCTTTATTAAAGCGGCGGAATACGGATCCGGATATCTGTTAAAATCACAGTCTTCAATACATCCGTGGAATTCCGCGATCATTTCCGGGGGCAGCGGATATGGATTTTCATTTGCGTCAAGCCGGACACCGTCCGTCACGTCAGCGGGATTGTAGGCTGATATTTTATCGATACGAGCCGGTATATAAGGATTCATACAAGCCTCCGTTTATAGACTTTTAGTCCGTATTTTCACCGAATTTGCATGTGCGTCCAGTCCTTCGGATTCGGCAAACCTGATGATATCTTCACTTATGCCGGAAAAAGCGCTGCTGCCGAAATAAAGATAACTCGATTTTTTCATAAAACTCTCGACGGAAAGCGGCGATGAAAAACGCGCCGTTCCGTTTGTCGGCAGCACATGATTCGGTCCCGCCATATAATCACCGAGAGGTTCCGGCGTGTATTCGCCAAGAAAAACAGATCCCGCATTCCTGATCTGCGAAAGCAGCACAAACGGATCCGAAACAGCCAGTTCGAGATGTTCGGGTGCGATAAGATCCGATAAAACGGCAGCTTCAGCAAGAGTGTTTACAATCACCGCCGAACCGTAATTCTTAAGGGACTGTGTGATTTTATCCCGCCGTGCAAGATTTTTCAACTGAGTTTCCATCTCATTTTCCACTTTTTGCGCGAGAGACAAGGATGTGGTGATCAATACAGACGCAGCCAGCGGATCATGTTCAGCCTGAGACATGAGATCAGCGGCGATATAAGAAGCATTTGCATATTCATCCGCAATAATCAGAACTTCACTCGGCCCGGCAATCATATCGATGTCGACAATCCCGTAAACAAGCCGTTTGGCAGCGGCAACATATATATTGCCCGGTCCTACGATTTTATCTACCCGTCTGACGCTTTGTGTTCCGTAAGCCAGCGCGGCTATAGCCTGGGCGCCTCCGACAGTGAGAATATCCTTCACTCCGGCAAGAAAAGCTGCGTAAACAACAGCGGGATTGATATTGTTTCCGACCGCAGGTGTTGCGATGATCATTTCACCGACACCGGCAACTCCTGCCGGTATTGCGCACATCAGAACAGAAGAAGGATAGGATGCGGTTCCGCCCGGCACATAAATACCGACGCGTTTCAAAGGCAGAATACGCTGACCCATTACGGTTCCGTGATCCATATCCACCCAGCTCTGCTGCTTCTGCTTTTCATGAAACTTTCTGATATTTTCGGCTGCACGTTCCATCGTCCGGCGCAATTCGGGCGGTACCTGGCAGATGAGCTTTTCTTTTCTTTCATCGGAGAGATAAAGCGAATCAAGATCGGTATGATCGAATTTTTTTGTATATGAAAATAACGCCGGATCACCCTTTTCGCGCACATCGTTGATTATTTCGTTTACAATGCCGTTGACGGAGTTGTTTGCCGACACGCTGCGTTTTTCAAGCAGACCGAGAAGATCGCCTGAATTTTCCGATGTGTAGTATTTCAAGATCATTTTTTATTCAACACCTCCGAAATACGGTCTATAAAATCGTCGATTTCCTTTTTTTTCATTTTAATACTCGCAACATTGACAATCAGACGTGCAGAGACCGGAGCAATGATCTCATAAATCTCAAGTCCGTTTGCTTTAAGAGTAGAACCGGTTTCCACAATGTCGACAATTGCATCTGACAATCCGAGCAGCGGTGCCAGTTCGACGGAACCTTCGATTTTTACAATCTCGACATTGATATTCCGGCTGTTGAAATAATCTTTTGCAACTTTCGGATATTTTGTTGCAATTATTTTATGTGATAAGTTATCGTAAAAATTACAGCCGACCGGCCCGGCAAGCGCAAAGCGGCACCGGCCGAATCCGAGATCCAATACCTCATAAAACATACGTTCGGACTCCATGATCGTATCTTCCCCGACAATACCCAGATCGCAGACTCCGTGCTCTATATAGGTTATGACATCCGCTGCTTTCGCCAGAACAATTTCAATTTTTCCGGCTCCGGCCGAAAAAAACAATTTACGTCCGCGCATATCCTCGGCAAGTTCACAGCAGTCATATCCCGCAGATTCAAGCAAAGCTACAGCATCTGTTTCGATCCGTCCTTTTGTAAGAGCAAGTCTGATCATCTGTTATCACTTCCCGTATTCGTGATTTCAATGCCGTTTTTATTCACAACGGCGATTTTAAGTATCCGATGCTGCCCGGCATAAGACAACGTATCACCGAGACAGTCGAAACATGAATATTCACAGCTTATATTCGATGCTGCAAGTTCCTGCCTGAAAATTTCCGCTTCCGTAAAACAATCGGATTCAAAGTGAATGATATATTCGGGCCTGCCGTATTCGGCGATCCCGTTTTGTCTCATGATTGTATCGGCAACCAAACATATGTTCACCGCAAATCCGGTTGCCGGACAGGATTCTCCGAAACTCTCCATCAGATTATCATATCGGCCGCCGGCGAGTACCGGTTCGCCCGCTCCTTCGATGTATCCGCGGAATACCGTACCGGTATAATATTCGATATTATGCACGATACCCATATCAACCATCACATGTTCTTCAAAACCGGCTTTGCAGAGCGCATCGTATAATCTGTATACATATGCCAGGGCATCGGTTGCTTCCGCATTTTCTCCGGCCAGCGTCAGCGCACGGCCGAACACCTCTCCGCTTCCATACAACAGAGGGATTTTCGAAATTTTATCATAGCCGGCAATTTTATTCAGATTTTTTCTCTCGACATATGTCCGGATCCTGCTCGTTTCATCTTCCCCGAGTTCCAGCTCTTTGATCAAAGCATTGTAATATCCGACATTGCCCAATTCGATCTTATAATCGGGACCCAGCACCGCAAGAGCCTGTATTGCAGCATTGATACAAATAAGATCGCTTTTTAGTCCGGTCGCTCCGATCATTTCGATACCGCACTGTAAAATTTCGCTGCGTCTTCCGGACCAGCCGTTATTGATGCGGTAAATGCTCTGATTATAGTATAATTTCTGCGGACGGCTCAGGAGTTTTAACTTTGTAGCAGCTACGCGTGCCATCGGGGTGGTATTATCAGCCCGCAGAACGACAAGCCTTCCGCTCATATCGGTCAGTTTATACATGCTTTCCTGCCGTATGGATTTATCGGCGTCGAATACATCATAGTATTCAATGGCCGGAGTAGATACACGGCGGAAACCATTTGTTTCAAATACAGAGGCAAGTCTGTCTGTTATACCCGTATACAGCGAAACCTCATCAAATATGATATCTCTGGTTCCTTCGGGTGTGTTCTGATTCATTTTATTCATAATATGATTCCACATTAACGCAGTAAAGTCAACAGGACGAGACCTTTATTCACATTTTATTTACAACAGCTTACATTGAGTCCGTCGTATCGGTCAGAAGAACGAAATCTGGTTGGTTTCGCTAAGGTCTTTCAGGACTCCGCCTTTTTGCAGCACTTCGACCACTGTTTTGGAAATCTGGCTTCTCTGACGCAATTCTTCAACGGAAAACAGATTTCCCTCGTCGCGAACCTCCATGATTTTCTTGGCGGCAATCTCACCTACGCCGTTCAGCGATGAAAAAGGCAGCCTGATTTTTCCGTTTTCAGGCAGAAAGGCAAATGCATCGGACTTATACAAATCAACGGGCAGAAAACCGATCCCCCTGGCATATGCTTCATTTACCAGCTGCAGTATACCCAGCATGGCTTCGTCCTTCTGAGACGATTCGACATTTTTATCGGTTATCTCCGCTATTTTTGCAGAAACTGCCATTTTACCCCGCATAACCAGTTCCGCATCGAGGCCCTTGGGAGCAACGGTAAAAAATGCGGCATAAAATTCAAGCGGTTTATGTACTTTATACCACCCAAGCCGGATAGCGCTCATGACATATGCCGCAGCATGAGCTTTCGGAAACATATATTTGATCTTATTACAAGAACTGATATACCACTCGGGTACATTCTGCAGACGCATCTCCTCTTCGTATTCCTTTTTTAAACCTTTGCCTTTACGGACATCTTCCATGATTTTAAACGCCATGCCGTTTTCCATTCCATACCGTATCAAATCAAGCATTATTCCGTCACGCGTACCGATCACCTGAGAGATATCGCATATCCCCGCTTTAATCAAATCGGAAGCGTTGCCGAACCATACTTCCTTCCCGTGTGTCAGACCCGATATCTGAAGCAGATCGGTGAAATTTTTCGGTTTCGCGTCGATAAATACCTGCTGAACAAAACTTGTTCCCATCTCGGGCAATCCGAAAGTACCGATTTTACAGCCGATCGATTCCGGTGATATACCCAGAGAAACTGTGGATAAAAACAACTCATACACATCGGGATCATTCATGGGCACATCCATAACCGATGTCGACGTATATTGTTCCAGCAGCTTATATTTGGTCGGAATATCATGCCCGAGTTCATCCAGCTTGAGAATGGTGTCATGAAGATACGAGAAGGCAAAGTGTGTAGTAATCACATTTGAATCCGCATCATCGGCGGGATGCTGAACCGGCGTAAAATCGTAAATTTCGTATTCGCGGGGTACAACAATAATGCCTCCGGGATGCTGTCCCGTTGTACGCTTAACACCGACGCAGCTTTTTACCAGCCGGTTGATCTCTGCCTTGCTGACATTCAATCCTCGTGTTTCAAGATATTTCATAACAAACCCGTATGCCGTCTTGTCGGCAAGCGTCCCGAGAGTACCGGCACGGAAAACATTTTCCGAACCGAATAATTCTTCCGTATATTTATGAACCCGTTCCTGTACTTCGCCCGAAAAATTCAAGTCTATATCCGGTGATTTTTCACCATAGAAACCCAGAAAAGTTTCAAAAGGGATGTCATGGCCGTCACCGTAAAGTTTAGTGCCGCAAAAAGGGCAATTTTTATCGGGAAGGTCAAAACCCGAGCCGGCCGTACCATCGGCTACAAATTCACTGTATTTACAGTTTTTACACAAATAATGCGGGGGCAGAGGATTCACTTCCGAAATCCCTGCCGCAGATGCGACAAATGAAGAACCTACCGAACCGCGCGAACCGACAAGATACCCCTGCTGCTCGCTGAATTTTACAAGTTTTCGCGCTATTATATATAAAACGGCAAACCCGTGTTTTATGATAGAATCAAGTTCCCGTCTGAGCCGTGTTCCGACAATTTCGGGCAGCGGATCACCGTATGACAATTCCGCCTGTTCATAGCAAATACGCTCAAGATCAATATCAGCGCCCTCCATGACCGGAGTAAAAGTTCCTTTCGGAATCGGCCGGACTTCACCGATCATATCCGCTATTTTCCGGGTATTGTCTATGACGACCTCACGGGCCTTCTCTTTCCCCAGATATTCAAATTCAAGCAGCATTTCATCGGTCGTACGCATATACAATCCGCTGTCTCTGTCAGGATCCGGATACTTCATACCCGCATGCAGTATCTTGCGTGATATTTCATCATACGGTTCGATAAAATGCGCATCACAGGTCGCAACAACCGGTTTACCCAGTTCATTACCGAGTTCGATGATTTTTTTATTGATTTTTATAAGACCTTCGTCTGACTGAACCGTACCTTTTCCGATCAGATACCTGTTATTGCACAAAGGCTGTATCTCAAGATAATCATAGAATCCCGCGATTTCCAGAAGTTCCCGGTGAGGTTTATCGGCCAGTATCGCATTGAACAATTCGCCTTCCGAACATGCGGAGCCTATGATCAAACCTTCGCGATATTCGGACAATATGGTTTTGGGAATACGGGGATGCCTTCTGAAATAATTCAGATAACTGATTGAAACGAGTTTATACAAATTTTTCAGACCTTTTTTATCCTTAACAAGAATAATGATATGGCTGGTGTTCAATTTCAGCGGATCGACTTTGTCGGACATCATCGTTATCATTTCCGATACAGTGCTGACTCCCTCCTCACGCAGCCTGTAAACCATACGGAAAAATATCTCGGCGAGTATCCCGGCATCATCAGACGCCCGATGATGATTGAATTCACCCAGCTTATAATAATCGGCGATCGTATTCAATTTATGCGTATTCAGGTCAGGATTGCAGTAGCGCGACAGTGCAACCGTATCGATATATGTATTTTCAAATCTCATGCCGTACCGGTCCGCAACCCTCCGGATAAATCCGACATCAAAACCGGCGTTATGAGCGACCAGTATGCGGTCACCGGCAAATGTCAGAAAACGGCGGACCGCTTCTTCTTCTTTTGGAGCGCCTGCGACATCCCCGTCCGATATGCCCGTCAATTCCGTTATGTTTTCGGGAATATGCTCTTCCGGATCTACATAGGTACTGAAAACATCAATTATTCTCAAATTACTGATTTTTACGGCACCGATTTCCGTAATTTTGTTATTCAAAACAGACAATCCCGTTGTTTCCAGGTCAAAAATTATAAATTCATCTTTAAAATCCGCATCTGCATTTCCATATACGGAACGGGCGGTATCGTCGGCAAAATAACCTTCCAGCCCGTAAATCACTTTTATACCGTATTTTTCCGCCGCTTCCATCGCCTGGGGAAAAGCCTGCACATTCGCATGATCGGTTACGGCGACAGCGGGCTGTCCCCACAAAGCAGCGGTTTTTACAGCTTCTTCAGGGGGGATAACGGCATCCATGTTTGACAGCTGCGTGTGAAGATGAAGTTCAATCCGCTTTTCCGCTGCATGGTCGGACCGTTTAATACGGCGTATCTTCATAATGTCCGAGGGAACAAGCAGTAACTCTCCGTCGTAATCATCTCGTTTGATCGAGCCATGTATGGCAACGATATCTCCGTCGGCAATATTTTTCAGCAAAAGATGAGCCGTTTCGGTTTCGGAAATGCGTTTGCAGGTCAGCGAAGCGCTGCGGTCTGTCAGACCGAACGTCACCGTTATTTTACCTCCCTTCCGCGTTTCTTTTGAATCAAGTCCGAAAATTTCACCTACTGTGACAACACTCCGTTTTTCGGCTGTAATCGATGCGATAGGTGCGGGATTTATGACAAACGGATGGCCGAATACCGGATCGGATTCCGAAATATCAAAAGTCATATGACCGATCTTAAATATATAATCCGTAAGGTTTTCCACCATACCGGCATCCGTCTCTATGGAATTTGACTTAAGGGCCGTTGTTTTATTTTCTCCGTCTTTATTCATTGTAAGTTCCGTCAGAATAGTATGTAAATATTCGTTTTGACTGCGTAAAAGCAAAGCAGGATCCCCCGTGTAATTCTCGTGCTTTTTTATCTCTACAATGATATTCAATCCGAATTCGTTCTGTATTATATCCGATATTACCTGCGGTGTTTTGGCATCACATAAGAGCGCCACTCCTCCGTCATTCTGGTATACATTCAGAATCAGCCTGCCGTCCGTCAGTTTGCATGTATATTTGTTAAAAAATCCCTTTGAAACGGTTCCGATGCGCTCCGCTTCGGTCATCAGATGCGGAATATATGTTTCATCGAACAATTCCGGTGCATAACGCGGAAAAATACGAACCGAATTTATTTCATAAACATCACGTATATCATTTTCGATTTTATACAGAATTTCTTTTTCAACAATTTTCTGAAAACAGGCTTTAATTTCGATAATTTTCCGGTCGCGGTCCACTCTGACTCCCCTGCTTGTGGATTTCTGCAGAATCGCTTTATGTGTACCGTGAGGATTATATCTTTTCAAAACATCGAGCAGCGATTTTTCCATCATTTTTCTTATCTCTTTTCTCCGACGAAGTCGAAACAGAACGGTCACAATCTGTTGATCTCATCTATTAATCTGCTGATAATTTCCGCTTCCCGTATCTTTTTTATTATTTTGCCTGATTTAAACAAAAGAGCTTCCCCTGTTCCGCCGGCTATTCCGATATCAGCCTCGCAGGCTTCTCCCGGACCGTTCACCGCACACCCCATGACCGCTACCGTTACAGGGCGTGAAGGATGTATCTCTCCTTTTAAAAGCCTTTCATCCAGTTCACCGGCAAGACGTATAATATCGATTTTTGTCCGCCCGCATGTGGGACAGGAGATAATATTCACTCCTCCGACTGCGGCAATACCCGCAGCTGCCAGCAATGCCCTTCCCTCTGCAACCTCCGCTGCCGGAGGAGCCGACAATGATACCCGTATCGTATCACCGATACCATCACACAGCAGCGCGCCGATGCCTATTGCGGAACGGAGCACGCCTATTCTCGGTGTTCCCGCTTCGGTAACACCGAGATGGAGCGGATATTCGGTCTGAGCCGCAACGATACGGTTCGCATCAATCATTTTTTTCGGGTCCGAGGATTTTATCGCAAGGATGATGTCATGAAAATCGAAACGTTCCAGCAGCCTTGCATGCTGAAGCGCGCTTTCGGCAAGGGCTTCTGCAGTCGGTGAACCGTATTTTTTCAGAATGTTTTTTTCAAGCGAACCGCTGTTGACGCCGACGCGTATAGGGATGCCGTGCTGACGGCATGCGTTTGTCACTGCGCGCACTTTTTCATCAGAACCGATATTACCCGGATTGATCCTGATTTTATCAATACCTGCCGCCGCACATTCCAGCGCGATTTTATAATCGAAATGAATATCCGCGACCAGAGGAATCTTTATTCCCTCCTCTTTAAGGCGATAGATCGTGGAAGCCGCCCCGATATCGGAAACAGCGAGCCGCACGATATCGCAGCCCGCTGTCACAAGGTCACGCACCTGCGCGATTGTCGCTTCAAAATCATGGGTGTCGGTATTTGTCATAGACTGAACCGTGACAGCCGTATCTCCCCCTATGAAAAGACAACCCACGGCTATACGGGTTGTCCTGCGCCTGATTTTATTGTATTCCATTGTTTTGAATATCACTTTCCGCCGAATTGCTGCCAACAATTAAAGGCATATGATAATAATTATTTTCATTCTTTGAAAACTTATCCGGCTATCAATTTTACCAGGTCCTTATACGTTATAAACAGCATGAACAATAGAAGCAGAACGATACCTGCAAAATGTACGTATCCTTCGTATTCCCGCTTGATCGCTTTACCGCGAATGCATTCAATCAACAGAAAGACCATACGGCCGCCGTCAAGCGCAGGGAGCGGCAATAAGTTGAATATTCCCAAATTCATCGCAATCAAGGTGCTTAGGTATAACAGAGAAGACGCGCCTGCAGACGCAGCTTCACCCAACGCCTGAGTAACACCGACAGGACCCGATACCTGTTCGATACCGTACCTGCCTGAAATTAAATCGAAAAGAGACTGCCATATCATTTTTATCGAGGAAAGGGACTGATAAAAAGTATGTTTCATTACCGACAGAAAGGTTTTCGGTTCAGCTGTTACAAGAAAATTAACACTGCCGAATAATAAACCGCCTTCAGATACGGTCGGGAAGACAACATCGGGCAAAGTTATATTCCGACCGGCACGTTCCGCAACAACATCGAGAGGCTTTGTTCCGTTTCGCATCACTTCATAAATCAGTTCCACTGCCGTATGCACACGGACTTCACCTATCTTCAATATCGTATCACCTGCCTGCAGTCCGGAAATTTCAGCCGTAGGTTCAACGTTTTCATCCATGCGGGCTATAGTAGTGCTTCCCAAAGCACCGGATGTCAGAACCATAGTAAACATCAGCAAGACGCCCAGAAAAAGATTCATCAGGGAACCGGCCGACATGATTATAAATCTCTGCCACACAGGTTTACGGTTCAGGGAATCAGGTCTGTCGTTTTCTTCGTCTTCACCGGCCATACTCACAAAACCGCCAACAGGCAGCGCACGCAAGGCATATACAATACCTGTTTTTTTCGATTTCCGTTTAAAAAGCTGCGGTCCCATTCCTATTGCGAATTCATTGATCGCAACACCGAAGAACCGGGCAGTTATAAAATGGCCCAGTTCATGAATAAAAATAAGGATACCGAATATGATGACGGCAATTAAAATAGGAATCGGTTTCATCTCCCATACAACGATTTATATTATATTTTATTATATCTTTCATATACCGCTTCACGTGCCGCGGCATCTGCATTTTCTATATCGGCAAGTACCGGCATGTTTATAGCGGATGCGGAACGGGTCACTTCGCTGACCAGGTCAAAAATATCCGTGAAAGATATTTTCCCTTCGAGAAATAATCCGACTGCCGCTTCATTTGCCGCATTCATCGATGCGGGAACAGTTCCGCCGCGTTCCAGAGCGTAATATGCCAGAGGCAAAAGAACAAATGTTTTAATGTCCGGTTCGTAAAACGTCAGTTTCCCGACCTTTGTCAGACAGAGTGCGGGTATTTCGGTTTCGTTTCTGTCGGGATATGACAGGGCGTATCCTATGCATAACCGCATATCGGGAACCGAAAGCTGTGCAATCACTGCTTTGTCGACAAATTCAACCATCGAATGAATGATGCTTTCACGATGAATGACGACATCGATTTTTGACGGCTGCATAGCAAACAATTTCGCCGCTTCGATCACTTCAAGACCCTTATTCATAAGGGTTGCGCTGTCAACCGTTATTTTCGGACCCATGAGCCATGTTGGGTGACGCAGCGCGTCAGCGGAAGTTATACCTCCGAGCTGTTCACGGCTCAAACCGAAAAAGGGACCGCCCGAAGCTGTCAGTATCAAACGTTCGGCGTGTTTTCCGTTCAGGCACTGCATGACGGCGCTGTGTTCGCTGTCGACCGGTATGATCGAAATTTTTTTTTCGGCTGCGGCATTGATTACCAGATCACCCGCAGCTACCAGGGTCTCTTTATTCGCAAGAGCGATATTCTTACCCGCATTGATGGCAGACAGCGTAGGCCGCAGTCCCGTTATTCCGGTAATTGCATTTACGACTATGTCGGCACAGGTCTTTTCCGCAGCTTCAGCAGCACTGTCCGGACCGGCTATAATTTTAACATATGTGTCCGAAACAGCTGTTTTCAACCGTCTGGCTGCAGTTTCATCCGACACAGCGCATATCGATGGCTTGAAAAAACGTATTTGTTCTTCAAGTTTTTTAATGTCCGATGAAGCAGCCAGCGCATCTACTTTTATTCCGCGGTGGCGGGCAACATCAAGCGTCTGACGCCCGACCGAACCTGTCGAACCCAAAACGGCTATGCATTTTTCTTTTGCTTCTATATCATGCTCCGTTCTTCCTCTGCCCGAACCGATCAATATGGCTTTCCGCGGATAAATCAAATCTGTCCGGCGTTCTGTTGTTTTAAAAGAAAATTTCGAATAAAGGTGAAATCATAAATAAAATATAAAGAAAAGGTGCTGTGGCAATGATACTGTCAAACCTGTCCATGACACCGCCGTGACCCGGAAATACGGTCCCGAAATCTTTTATATTATAATGCCGTTTTATAAGTGAGGCAATCAAGTCTCCGCACTGAGATAATATACACATGACAAATCCTGCAACAATAAGCGCAGGATAACTGGCCTCGGCCGAAATAATCCGGCTGATTATAAATCCGTATGCAACTGCCGAAACCACACCGAATAAAATACCCCCGACGGCTCCTTCAACGGTTTTTTTAGGGCTGACATCAGGTATCAGTTTATGGCGTCCGAAATTTATGCCGATAAAATATGAACCCGAATCGCTGATCCAAGGGACGAGAAACGCCAGCAGATATATATACTGCCCATATTTTAAATCACGCAGTAAAACGATCGAACAAAATCCGAAAATAACATACATCCCCGCCATCGCTGTAAGGGCTGCCTCGCTAACCGATACCGTTCCGCGTGAAAAAACCGAAACAGTGAATATATATACGATAAATATAAAAAACAAAAGGAATAACGCCGTGAAATAACGGTTTGCTTCATGAATAAAACGTGTCATAATAACGGCGGCAGAAGATACTGCAAAAGTCGGAACCGATATAAAAAGATTTTTTAATAATCCGGCACAAACCAGTATTTCATACATGGCAACAGCAGAGAGACAGCCCGAAAAAACAAGCAGCAAAGGAGTATGAGAAAAGACCAAAAAAGGTGTCAGTATACCGAGTGCAACAACCGCCGTCCATATACGTTTCGTCATAAATATACCCGCCGCTCATTTTATTTACAGTCATGGTGATCAAGGCAGCAATATCGCGGAATTTTTATCCGATGTTTCGGTTTTTCGGAATGTATTTCCGTCAGATCCCGCCGAAACGTCTGATTCTCGAATAATAATCTTCAACTGCCGCATCAATATCGCGTTCAGACAAGTCCGGCCACAGCGTTTCTGTAAAATACAGCTCCGAATAAGCAGCCTGCCAAAGCAAAAAATTCGAAAGCCTGCGTTCGTTTGCGGTACGGACGATAAGGTCCGGCGGCGGTGTGTTTTTTGTATATAAATGGGCTGTTATATCATCTTCGGTAACAGATACTGCACCCGCGGATATAAGCGAATTTACGGCGTGAACGATATCGTCCCGACCGCCGTAATTGATTGCCATATTCAAGATATAATCGCTGCCGTATTTTTCCGAAATTTCTTCGAGACGAATCATCTGTTTTTTAATATTCTCGCCGAAAGGTGTTCTGTCACCGATAAAAATAAAACGAATACGGTTTTTATCGGCATCCCTTATCGCCTCGTCAATATATTTGAGAAGCAGAGTTAAAATGGCATCGACTTCATTTTTAGGACGCTTCCAGTTTTCTGTGGAAAACGCATATACCGTTATGATTTTTATACCGATTTCCTTACAATAACCCGTAATCCGGCGAAAAGTTTCTGCGCCTGCTTTATGCCCGTATTCGCGCGGCATGCCCCTTTTCTGAGCCCATCTGCCGTTACCGTCCATGATAAATGCGATATGACGGAGCCGGTCATCTGAATGTTGAGACGCCGGATGCTTTTTTTTAATTTTGAACATATACATTATGACTTTTTCGTCTGAAACAGGCAGAAGCAGCCGTTCCGGTTGAATTTGATTTTATATTATGGCAAATCAAAGCGTCATGATTTCCTTGTTTTTTAACATTGTGATTTTATCCACTTCTTTTATGTATCTGTCAGTGATTTCCTGAATCGTTTTTTCCGATTGTTTCTGTTCGTCTTCGGTCATTTCTTTATTCTTCTTTAGTTCCTTGCATTTATCATTGGCATCCCGGCGGATATTTCTGAGAGCTACTTTTACATCTTCACCCATCTTTTCGATCTGTTTTGTCAGATCATGCCGGCGTTCTTCAGTCAGCTGCGGAAAAATCAGTCGTATAACTTTACCGTCATTCTGCGGAGGCATTCCCAAATCAGAAGCATTGATTGCTTTCTCTATCGCTTTAAGGTCAGAAACTTTAAAAGGCTGAATGGCGATCGTTCGCGCATCGGCCGTTCTGATCGTTGCTATTTGATTAATCGCAGACGGCGAACCGAAATAATCGACCGTAATTTTATCGAGAACAGCAGGATTCGCACGGCCGGCTCGTATTGTCGTGAGTTCGTGTTCATATGCAGTTAAAGATTTTCTCATCTTTTCTTCATAGTCTTTGGTGATAAGTTTCATTTAGGTTTCCCTCCTGTTAATAAAATAAATAGTTAATTATAAGAATTTCATCTGCTCATCTGCCATATTCCTGACCATCGTACCGATTTTTTCTCCTCTGACAGCTTTGACTATATTGCCGGGATCGTCCAGACCGAAAATCAAAAGCGGAATATGATTGTCTTTGCTGAATGAAGCGGCAGTCGAATCTATGACTGTCAGTCCGTGATTCAATATATACATATAATCCACTTCTTCGAATTTTTTCGCATCAGGATTTAAACGCGGATCACTGTCATATACACCGTCAACATTCTTCGCAAGCATGACGATGTCGGCATTGATTTCCGCAGCGCGCATGACGGCGGCGGTGTCCGTCGAAAAAAACGGATTCCCGATACCGCATCCGAAGATTACCAGTCTGCCCACTTCAAGATGATGAACGGCACGATTCCTGATATACGGCTCGGCAAACTCCTTCATATCGATGGCAGTCATAACACGAACTTCCAGTCCGAGCTGTCCGAGCGCATCCTGCAAGGCCAGTGCGTTGATGACCGTAGCGAGCATTCCCATATGGTCAGCCCGGGTTCTGTCCATTTTTTCTCCCTGACGACCTCTCCATATATTACCTGCTCCAACAATAATCGACATTTCCGCACCCATGTCGCAGCATTCTTTTATATTTTCACAGATTGTGCGAACTACATCGTGATTCAGAATATTCCTGCCGGTACCGGAAAGAGCTTCTCCCGATAATTTCAGCAATACCCTCTTGTATTTCGGCAGACAGCTTTCAGACATACTATTCCCCGCTTTCATTCTTTTAAGTCTATCATTTATATTTTACTCCATATTAACCATTTTGTAAATATTAATCTGTAATTTTTTTTAACGTCAAAAAACAGACTATACCATATAAATGTAAAATAACCCGGGAGCAATTAAGCGTTTCGCTTTAAAAAAGCCTGCCGCACATAAAGCGTGGCAGGCCGGAATTTAAAATTATTTGATCATATTCGCTATTTCTTCGGCAAAATTATCTTCTCTTTTCTGAAGTCCCTCGCCCTTTTCAAAACGATAAAAACTGTCTATCGTAATGTTTCCGCCGAGTTGCTTTGCGACAGTCTCCGTGTATTTTCCGATCGTAAGCGAATCGTCTTTTACGTATAATTGTTCTACGAGACAATTGGCTTCATAAAATTTACCGAGTCTGCCCATTACCATTTTTTCAATAATCGCCTGGGGTTTTTTGGAGTTTGTCTCATCGTTTCTGATCTGAGTCATCAAGATCTCTTTTTCTTCGTTTAGGACGCTTTCGGGTACGTCTTTCTTGCCGACATATAAAGAAGGAAGAGCGGCAACCTGAAGAGCGATGTTTTTCGCGTATTCGGCAAATCCTTCGGTTGAGGCGATATTTTCATCCGTATTGAATTTCACGATCACTCCGGTCTGGCCTTTACCGTGAACATATGTACTTGTGTAACCGTCGACTATTAAAAACCGCCTGATATTAAGATTTTCACCTGTCGTAAAAACCTTGTCTTTTATTGTTGCTTCTACCGTAAATTCACTGTCCGTATATTTGGCAGCCAAAAGGGCGTCCACATCAGCAGGTCTGACATTCAGAATTGTGGAAAGCAGTCCGGAAACAAAGGATTGAAAATCCGCATTTTTGGCAACGAAGTCGGTTTCCGAATTGACTTCGATCATCACAGCGGTATTTCCGGCCTTCATAATCGCGACTATACCTTCTGCCGCAATTCTGTCCGCTTTTTTTGCGGCCACAGCCAAACCTCTTTCACGCAAATATTTTATTGCGGCATCGAAATTGCCGTCTGTCTCTTTTAATGCTTTTTTGCAGTCCATCATACCGCATCCGGTTTTTGCGCGAAGCTCCGCGACTGCCTTTGCCGTAATCTCAGCCATTGATCTACATCCTCCCATTTATATCACAATCATACTTCATATTCAAAAGGAGAGCGGCGGATCTGCCGCCCTTCTCTATGTCTTTACTTTTTCCGAATATTAAAATTTCTTTACTTCTTTTTCTTCTTCTTCGACTTTGGTGATTTCGGAAATCGCTTCCTCCAGCTGTTCTCCCTGTTTCCCTTCCAGCACCGCATCAGCGATAACAGATGTGAGCAGCCTTATGGCGCGGATCGCATCATCATTGCCGGGTATGATATAATCGGCATCATCGGGGTCGCAGTTCGTGTCTACTATAGCAACAACCGGAA
>CAZVPD010000028.1:0-1701 GCA_964628455.1 uncultured Lachnospiraceae bacterium | reverse complement strand
TTTGCTTCCAAAACAGCGTTGCGTTCTTTGCGCGGGTCGACAATAAACACGGCGGAGGGAAGTCCGACCATGTTTTTAATACCGCCGTAATTTTTTTCGAGGTTACTCATTTCATTTATCAGAGAAGCAACTTCTTTTTTGGGGAGCAAATCAAAAGTTCCGTCCTCGGCCATTTTGGCTAGATTATTCAGGCGTGTGATGCTTTTTTTGATCGTCTTATAATTTGTCAGCATTCCGCCCGGCCAGCGTACGTTTACATAAAACATGTTAGCTCTGAGAGCTTCTTCCTTGATGGCATCCGCGGCCTGTTTCTTGGTACCTACAAACAGGATATGTCCGCCGTCGGTAGACATATCACGAACGAACATATACGCTTCTTCGAACTTCTTAACCGTTTTCTGAAGATCGATGATATATATTCCGTTTCTTTCCGTGAAGATGTATTCCGCCATTTTGGGATTCCATCTTCTGGTATGGTGTCCGAAATGGACGCCTGCTTCAAGCAGCTGCTTGATCGAGATAATAGACATAGTAATGTCCTCCTTCGGTTGTTCCACCACGACAGTTCAATCTGCACCGAAGCTTCCGCCGTGTGTGAATTTTCATATTATTATATCATAAATCGGATTTTAATGCAAGTGAAATATTATATTTTACATTCTTGTAACATATCGGGATATGACTCGCTGAGATATACTTTTCTGTCAGCCGCACGATATCAAACCACTGAAAAATACGATCGAATACTCTTAAACAACGGAGCTATACGAAAGCTGCTCCAGCAGATATTGCTTCAGTTTTGCATAATCATCATAATCCGTGCTGCATATGTCGTCCGGAGCATGCTCTCCGTCAAAGTAAAGCCGGATATCTTTTTCTCTTACAACATAGGAATAGGCTGTTTCCAGTGCCATACTGTCCCCTTTACCGCGGAGCCTTTCCAGAAGCTCGTATAATTCGATTCCGCGTTTCAAGGCCTTATAACGGAGAGTCAGAAGAGGGAAACCACCCGGTGAAGGATAAACAAAATTGGTATCACCTGCATTCCAGCTGCCGTAACGTATATCCTTACGCGGGTCATCATTCCAAACCGTATAATTCCAGCGCAGAAAACCGTCGAATCCGGCATATGAGGTCAGGACACCGATAAAATAACTTTCGGTCAGACGGCTTTTTAAAAAGGTATTCGGATATTCGGGTCCGCAGCAAACATACCATAAAAATCTTTTACCGGCCATAATTTTCTTATATTCGGAGATTTTATCATATTCGGCACACATCGAACCGGCGGACGGCACAAAATCAAAGACATCCTGCCCGAATCCGGAGATAAATTCCGCATGATTGATCGCCGCCTTGAATTTGAAAGAAGGTGCGATGCTTTTTATATGACTGAGGCTGCGGAGGTAAGCCTGCGCGTCTCCCGGTTCATCTGCGGCAAGCCTGACACGATCGATCTGACCGGTGGTGATGAAATACTGCTCAAGCGCGGTAATATAAGCGTCGATTTCGGTGGATTTTTTCATATATTTGTATGAATGATCAGATATATCCAGATAGCGAAGACGTATATCATCGGGATAATCGGGCGCAGGCTTTTTAAATCCGCTTTCATCTCCGCCCCATATATTGGCGAGTCCGAAGAGTTCGATTTCACGGTCAATGCCATAACGCGCGCATAAGTCAATATAACGCTGCATT
>CAZVPD010000027.1:0-26967 GCA_964628455.1 uncultured Lachnospiraceae bacterium | reverse complement strand
TCAGATTCACCCTCGCAGGCGACACCTTTGGTCTTGGCTGTACACTTCCCGCTACTAGAGCGTGTTCGGGACTCTCACCCGTTAGATTGCACCCATACCGAGCGCACAAAAAAGCAGCCCGACAAAATATTGCCGGGCTGCCGTGACTTTTTTTATTCCCGTTCAAAACCCTTTCATTCGTCTTCTTTTTCTCTGATCGCACGGAGGATCTGAGATACCTGAGAAGGTTTGACCTGACTGTATACCTGATCGTCGATCTGCACAACCGGCGCGAGGGCGCATATGCCCAGGCATCTTGAGATATCCAGAGAAAATTCGCCGTCGCTTGAAGTTTCACCAAGGCCGATACCGAGTTCGGATTGAAATGCCTCAAGTATCTTGTCGGCGCCCTTGACGAAACAGGCTGTCCCGAGACAGACCGAAATCGAATGTCTGCCCGGCGGGTGAAGGCGGAAGAAATGATAGAACGACGCCACGCCGCTGACCGTTGCGGCGGGTACCTGCATGCGCTGAGCGACTTCATCGAGAACCGCTTCGGGGAGATATCCGAAGTGAATCTGAATCGCATGAAGCACAGCGATAAGCTGGCTTTCCGGGTGTTCGTCAAGCCTCAGATATTCGTCGATCAAGGCGCTGATATCCTCGGGCATCAGGATGCCGCTGCATTCGACCACTGATTTTTTATCTGTATTATCCATTATTTTATCCCCCTCGGCAAACGCGGTGAATACGATGTGTGCAGCAGTTCATGAGATCTGCCGCTGCCCGGCTGTCCGAGATATTCTTTATATAATTGCCCGATGTAAGGGTTCTCATGGGATTTGCGGATCTGTTTGTGTTCGTCAATCGAGTATAACGCGTCAGCCCTCAACTGCAGAATTTCATGGTCAAGGATATAACGTCCGTCGGCGGGGTAGGGCTGACCGCCGCCTCCGATGCATCCTCCCGGACAGGCCATCAACTCGATCAGGTGGTATTGCTTTTCGCCCGACTTGACTTTTTCCAGGATGATTTTGGCATTATTAAGGCCGTTCGCCACGGCGATATTGATCTCCCGGTCTCCGATTTTAATGGTCGCTTCTTTCAGTCCCTTTGTGCCGCGGATCTCATTGAAATTCACATCATCGAGCATCTTTCCCGTAAGTTTTTCGGAAGCCGTGCGAAGGGCCGCTTCCATGACTCCGCCGGTGGTACCGAAAATATCCGCAGCTCCCGATGAGAAACCGAGCGGGTAATCGAACGTCCCCTCTTTGAGTTTTGTGAAATCGATGCCGTATGCCTTGATCATCCAGACCAGCTCGCGGGTCGTAAGAACAGCGTCCGTGAGAGGTATTCCGGATAAACCCTCCCCGTTCAAAACGTGTTCCGGCCGTTTGATCTCGAATTTCTTGGCGGTGCAGGGCATGACGGCGACCACGTAAACGGATTTCGGGTCGAGGTTGTTTTTTTCGGCGTAATAGGTTTTGAGCAGGGCGGACAGCATGCTCATCGGCGAACGGCAGGTCGACATATAGGGGATCATCTCAGGGTAAAAATGCTCGAGGAATTTAACCCATCCGGCAGAACAGGAAGAGAGCAGAGGAAGGTTTTCCCCGGTGGTCAGCCGCCTGACAAATTCATCGGCTTCTTCGATAATCGTCAGGTCCGCCCCGAAGTTGGTATCGAAAACAGCGTCAAATCCCAGCTTTCGCAGCGCTGTGACAGTCCGGCCTGTTTCCGGTGTTCCCGGCTTAAGGCCGAAGCCTTCTCCTATCGCCGCGCGGATGGACGGAGCCACCTGAACCACTACAAACTTGTCCGGATCTGCAAGGGCTGCCCAGACATCTTCGGTGGCGTTTTTTTCCACAAATGCGGCGGTCGGACAGACATTGATGCATTGGCCGCAGTCGATGCAAACGGAATCCTGCATATCGGTCATGTGTGCCGGTCCGATCAATGTCTTAACACCGCGGTACTGCGGGTTCAGGTTGTGCACACCCTGAATTTCAGAACAGATGCGGACGCAGCGCTGGCATAAAATGCATTTTTCCGAATTGCGGACGACAGATTGCCCGTGGTCTTCGACCGGGTGACGCTTACGCTCTCCGGCAAAAAGCCGCTCCCGGACACCCATCTCATAAGCCAGCGTCTGAAGTTCGCACATACCGTCGCGCTCGCAGGTCTGGCAGTCCATCGGATGGTTGTCAAGGATCAGTTCCACCAGGTCGCGCCGTGCCTGGCGGATCGCGGGTGAACCGGTCTTCACGTTCATACCGGGTTCGACTTTCGTCGAACATGCCGTACGGTAATTCCGGGAGCCCTTCACTTCCACGATGCAGATCCGGCAGGCCCCTTCGATACCCAGATCCTTCACATAACACAGGCGCGGTATGCGGATGCCCAAAACTTCGGCCGCTTCCATAATGGTGGAACCTTCGGGGACACTGACGGGTGTATCATCAATGATCAGATCAACTGTTTTCATTTCCTTTACCTCATATACGATATAGAACACCGGCCGGATTGCCGGGGCGTGCCGGGGTCCTTTCTGTCTTATATTTGCCTGACCGCGCTGAAGCGGCATACATTATAGCATTCTCCGCAGCGGATGCATTGCGCCGGGTCGATCACATGCGGATTTTTCGGGCTTCCGGAAATACAGGATACCGGACATTTCCGCGCGCACAAAGTGCAGCCGGTGCATGCTGCCGGATCTATCTCGTAACGGATAAGATTTTTGCATTTATGGGCGGGACAGCGCTTTTCACGGATGTGGATCTCAAATTCTTCCCGGAAATTTTTCAGGACACTGAGCACGGGATTCGGCGCATTTTGACCCAGCCCGCACAGCGAAGTGTTTTTGATCAGCAGCGACAGACGCTCGAGTTTGCCGATATCTTCCGGGACACCCTCTCCGTCCGTGATCCTGCGGAGTATCTCCAGCATGCGCAGGGTGCCTTCACGGCACGGAACGCATTTGCCGCAGGATTCCGACTGGGTAAACTCCAGAAAATATTTGGCTGTGGCAACCATACAATCCTGTTCGTTGAGGACGATCATACCGCCCGAACCCATAATGGAACCGGCCTTGCCCAGTGAATCATAATCTACGGGAAGATCCAGTTCGGCTGCAGGCAGACACCCCCCGGAAGGACCTCCCGTCTGAACGGCTTTAAACGCGCGCCCTTCCGGTATGCCTCCGCCGATCTCAAAGACGATATCGCGCAGAGTGGTTCCCATCGGCACCTCAACAAGCCCTGTGTTGTTTACCTTTCCGGCAAGGGCAAACACCTTGGTACCCGTACTTTTTTCCGTCCCGATCCGCGCGAACCATTTTGCGCCGTTCATCAGAATAACGGGGATGTTGGCAAGGGTCTCCACGTTGTTTATGACCGTCGGGTGTCCCCAGAGTCCGGCTGTTGTCGGATAAGGCGGGCGGATCACAGGCTGACCGCGTTCGCCTTCAATCGAATGCATCAGCGCGGTCTCTTCCCCGCAGACATACGCGCCGGCTCCCAGACGGATATCTATATCAAAATCGAAGCCTGATCCAAGGATGCCTTTGCCCAGTAATCCGGCTTTTCGCGCCAGATCGATCGCTATGCGGCATCTTCGGATGGCGAGAGGATATTCGGCGCGGATGTAAATATATCCCTGTTTAGCACCGACGGCATACGCGCCTATGGTCATCCCTTCGATGACACTGAAAGGATCACCTTCGAGCGCACTCCGGTCCATGAATGCACCGGGGTCGCCTTCATCGGCGTTGCAGATGAGGTATTTCACGGGATCGTGAACGGAAGCTGCCGCATTCGCCCATTTCAGGCCTGTCGGATATCCGCCGCCGCCGCGTCCGCGCAGGCCCGAAGCCGTCACTTCATCGATCACATCCTGCGGCGAAAGGGTATCCAGCGTTTTTGCAAGCGCTTCATAACCGTTGTTCTCTATGTATTCCGCAAGACTCTCCGGGTCGATGAGACCGCTGTTGCGCAGCGTGAGACGCGTCTGCTTATTGAAAAAAGCCACATCCCCGTACATGGCAAGGAAGCGGTCCGATATCGGGTCGAGATGCGCGATATACGGCTCCGCCTTTTTATTCTCCGCAAACTGCATCTGTATGATTTCACCCAGCTGACCGAGATCTTCGAACTCATACGTCACATTGTCCGGCATCACCAGTATACTCATCTTATGCCCTTTTTTATCTGTCGGGCAAAGGCCGAAACAGCCGCCGATATATATGCGGACAGAATCCGGTTCGACGCCGTGAGTCGCGAGCAGTTCGGGGAACAGGACAGACCAGTCGTATTTCCTGTCCGGATTGCAGTAACCCGAACAGAAAACGACGATGCGGGAATAAATTTTCGGTGTCTTTTTGTCCAGGACCATCGACGGAACAAACCGGCCGCCGATCACATGCTCCTGAAAGATTTTCTGTACTTTGGCAGCTGTGACGCGCTCATATTTAAACGGTATCTGCCCTTTGACGAACACGCCGACAATCGGTTCCCGCGCGCAGCGGCCGGTACAGCCGGTCTGCTTTACGAGAATGTCCTGCCGGCCGGAAGCCAGGATGAGTTTGGTAAATTCGTCCCGCACGGCATCGGCTCCGGCTGCATTTTCGCATGTAGCCGAACCGATATGGATGATGCAGCTGACATCTTTTTCTGTATTTTTCTTTTCATTCATCAGTTTATCGCGGATGACCCGATAGTTTTCCACGGAATGATTCATACCATTTCCTCTTAAATAATAATATTTTACGTCATATTATTCTGTTTATTCCATCCCGGATCCCATGTGCATTTCAAGCGGCCGCACGGGACATTTCCATAAAAACATTTTACCATAGAAGGCGTGTTCTGTCAAGTATCGGCGCCGTCAGAATACGGGATTCATACCATTTTATATTTTCCGTTACAGCGGGTCCGTATCCCGAACGAACCGGACCCGCTGCATTTTATCTTGAAAAATCCGCATCATTGTGCTATGATGGGTGAAGATCAAAAGAATACCGCGTTTTTACGGTGCAAAACCGGCCTAAGCGGTTTTACAACAGGAGATCTCCGAATAAAATCACCGGAGGACAGATAAAAAAGATGGATAACAAAGTATTGCTCATCCTTTCGGACGGGATGCGTCCCGATTCCATAGCAGCCTGCAGAAACGCGACCGCGGACAAAATTCTGAGCGAAAGCCTGTATACGCTTTCCGCACGAACCGTCATGCCGTCGGTAACCCTTCCCTGCCATATGTCGCTTTTTCTGGGAGTCCCCGCCGAACGGCACGGGATACTGACCAACACCTACACACCCCAGGTACGGCCCGTGCGGGGCTTATGCGAAGTCCTCAGGTCCGCAGGAAAGCAAAGCGCGTTTTTCTATAACTGGGGGGAACTGCGTGACCTTGCGCAGCCCGACTCGCTGGCGCATTCCTGCTACATTTCCGGACATGTCTACACATACGAAAAAGCCAATGAACTCGCGGCCGACGCCGCGATCTCCTTTATCGGTTCCTTTGACCCCGATTTCACCTTTCTCTATTTGGGCCTGACCGACGCGGCCGGCCATGACCACGGCTGGATGAGCGACCGCTATCTCGAAGCCGTGAGTGCGTCCTGGTACACTGCCGGCCGTGTCATCGCCGGTCTTCCCGCAAACTACACCGTCATCATAACCTCCGACCACGGCGGTCACGGCCGCTCGCACGGCAGCAATGCGGATGAGGATATGCTGATCCCGCTGATCATCCGGACACCCGAAAGGAAGACCGGAAAGATCGGACAGGCCGGAATCATCGATATCGCGCCGACTGCCGCCCGGATTCTTGGCACCGAGCCCGACCCCGAATGGGAAGGCCGTGATCTGCTGCCGTAAAACGACGGCAGAATTCGAAGAATCCGCAGCCTGAAATAAAACAAACGATAAGGGGTGACCGACGTGCGGGAACCGGAATGGAAATTTATCGGAGAACTGCAGAAACCGCTGCATGCCGCAAAGCCCGTTTTCTGGCGGGAAAGGCCCGCGGCAGAGGGAGAATTATCGCTTGCCGGCGGACTTGAGGTGCTGATGAACTTTGACGACCCGGACGGATTGCTCGAGACGGCCCTCGCCGACTTCGGTCGTTTCTGCCTGATGCTCGGGACCGGTGTCCGGGACGGCGAAGCCGTGAAGCTGATTGTCGAGAAAGCATCGACAGAATGCCGGGAAATGTTCCGCTTCACCGCGGATGCCGAAGGTCTGACCCTGCAGGCTGCCGACACGGAAGGAATCCGCCGCGGCCTTGTCTTTATCGAGGAGAGCATTCTGGGGGAGGGGGCTCCGGTCCTGCCTTTCGGGCGGACGGAAAAACGGCCTTTTATACGGACGCGCCTGTCGCGCTGTTTTTTCGGACCTATCAAGCGTCCGCCGATGAACCGCGACGAGCTTGAGGACGACGTCAATTATTATCCTGACGAATACCTCAACCGCCTGGCCCACGAAGGGGTCAACGCCCTGTGGCTGACCGTTGCCTTCCGGGACACCGTGCCGGTCACGGTCCTGCCCGGTTTCGGACGGAGGGCCGGCGTACATCTGCCGAAACTGCGCGAAACAGTCAGGCGCTGCGCCCGCTACGGCATACGCGTCTTTGTCTTTTACATCGAACCGACCGCGTTCATCGATGAACGCGGACACAGCCGCTATTCCGATATCCGCCTGTATGAAAAGGATTACCCGGAGCTTCTCGGCAACCGCCAGGCGGGGCTGACCTGCTTCTGCCCTTCCTCCGGCCTTGCACGGACTTTCCTATATGAAGCGGCCAGGACACTTTTCCTCGAAGTGCCCGGTCTGGGAGGCATGATCGATATCAGCGTCGGCGAACGCCTGACCCACTGCGCCTCCTGGCATCCCGAAAACAACAACTGCCCGCGCTGCGCGGGACGGGACCCGTGCGACATCCTCGCGGATGTGCTGACAAGCCTGGAGCAGGGCATGCATTCCGCAGCCCCCGAAGCCGAATTTATTTCCTGGCCCTATTCACAGTATCTCCTCTGGGGCGAAGCCGCCACGGTCTCCGCTGCCGGCAGGCTGCCCCGACAGGTCATCCTGCAGCATAATTTCGAATCGGGCGGGCTGACGGAACAGCTGGGCCGCGTCCGGCGCGCCGACGACTACTGGCTGTCCTATACCGGTCCGGGCGAATTTTTCCGTTCCGCCGCCCTCAAGGCGGGAAAAAACGGCACGCGTATCTTCGCCAAGCTGCAGACAGGCTGTTCGCACGAAGTCGCCTCGGTCACCCATGTCCCCGTGCCGGGCATTCTGTACGACAAATACCGGCAGATGCACGAACTCGGCGTCAGCGGCGCCATGCAGAGCTGGTATTTCGGCAACTACCCCTCCCCGATGACGAGGGCGGCCGGCCGGCTGTCCTTCGAACCGATGAACGGGAACAGAGAGGATTTTCTGTACAGCCTGGCGCGGCCGGACTGGGGACCTTACAGCGGAGACGTCGTCCGGGCCTGGGAGCTTTTCAGGGAGGCGTATGCGCAGTATCCCGTTTACCACGTCTTCGGCTATTACGCTCCGGTCCACGACGGACCCGTCTGGCCGCTGTACCTGATCCCGGTGAACCTGCCCCTGATCCCCAACTGGAAATACATGCCGGAATACCCCGTGCAGGGCGACCGCATCGGCGAATGCCTGCAGGACGCCTTTACGATGGAAGAAGCCCTTCTGCTGACAGCCCGCATGAGCCGGACCTGGCGGGAAGGACTCGGTCACCTCGAAAAGACCGCGCCGGCTTTCGCCGGAGACACGGAGCGCATGCGCGATATCGGCACAGCCCGCGCCCTCGGCATCCTGTTTGACAGCTGCTGCAATATCCTGCGGTTTTATCAGCTGCGCGAGGCGATGGCCGACCTGACGGGCGGACCTGCCCTCGACTGCCTGAGCCAGATCCGTGAGCTGCTCGAGGCGGAGGCGGTAAACAGCCGCGCCCTTGCCGTCTGCTGCGCAGGTGATCCCGCGCTGGGTTTTAATTCGGAACATGAGGGATTCCGGTTCTGGCCCGAAAAGCTTCACGCCCGCACGGAGCAGCTCGATAACGTTCTGCGCAGGGAGCTGCCCGAAATCGAAAAAAGGCTGCTCAAGGGCCTTCTGCCCTTTCCGGCGTATACCGGGCAGGAACCCGACCGCCCGTTCTGTATCTGCCGCCGCGCTCCGGACGAACCGGAACCCGCGCTGCAGCTGACCGCGGAGGACGGCTCTCCGGCAGGGCACTTCCGCGCTTTTTATACCGACAGCTGCCTGATGCTGCAGATCGGTTTTCCGGAAAAAGCGAAACCCTTCGAGCTGCACCTGATGCCGCGCCGGCTTTGGCCGGAGCGCGTCTGGCGTTTTGACCCGGAGACCGGCAGGATGATACTCCGGATCCCGGACGAGCTGCGCCCGCCCGAAATCATCCGCCTGCTGCCGGCGGAAACCGGAGAAGACGGGCAGGTCACCGTCACGGTCCCGCTTGCGGAGATCGAGCGCCCCTGCGCCTGCCGTTTTAATCCGCTTCGCCTGAACGTCGTCATCGAAAGCGAAAAAGGCCGCGCCTTCTGGGTGCGCCGTCCCTCCGTCTGCGGACGGCTGGCCCAGAGCCCGCTGAATCCCGACCAGTACGGCTGGCTTCTGTTTGACGGTCAAAACCGGCCGGAATCCGGCCGCGTGTGACCGCATGATCCGGCCGGATAAACGGTCCGAAAAGCGTTTTCACGAAAATACTGTTATATATCCTGTCCTTTGCCGGAATGATCCCGAATCTTAACACTCATAAGGCGGTGCGTTTATGTTCAGTTCCACTCTGTTCGCGGACCCGTCCGCGGAATACCGGATAAAACCGTTCTGGTTCTGGAACTCCAGGCTGGAAAAAAGCGAGCTGCTGAGGCAGATCGGCGAGATGCGCGATAAGGGCATCGGCGGCTTTTTTATCCACGCGCGCTTCGGCCTGGAGACGGAATACCTGTCCGACGCATGGTTCGACGCGGTCCTGCTCTGCGTCGAAGAAGCGGAGCGGCTTGAGATGGAAGTCTGGCTCTACGACGAGAATCCTTTTCCGAGCGGCATCGCCGACCTGAAGGTCAGCAGCCGCAGGGAATACAGGAACAGGTACATGGAATGCTCCGAGATCACGCTCCAACCGGGCGTCAATGTCATCGGCGCGGGGGACGGCGAAGTTCCGGCAGTCTGCCGCGTTCAGGACGGCCTGCCGCTCGAAGCGGAATGCGCGGACGGCATGCTGACCGTCCTGAATCCGTCCGGTGAAGAAATCAGGGCGGCCGTCTATTCCCTGAGGATCGTGGACAATCCAAACGGCAGGATTTTCGGCATCGACTACATGAATCCGGAAGCGGTACGGCTTTTTATCGAACTGACGCATGAAAAATACGCGCGGAAACTCGGCAGGTATTTCGGCACAGTCATAAAAGGCGTTTTTACCGACGAGCCGACCCTACTCCCGTGGCATCAGGACCTCAACTGGTATATCGCGCGCAAAGACGGCAGGGTGCTTGCCTGGGACGAGAAGATCTTTCCGCTGATGCATACGGCCGGGTATGAACCGGCCCGGATCCTGACCGCGCTTTTCTGCGGAACCGGCGATGAGGACGGTGCTGTCCGTAAGCTTTACTGGAAAATCGTAAGCGGCCTTTACGAGGATAATTTCTTCAGGCAATACGCCGGATGGTGCCGCAGGCACGGTCTTCTGCTGACCGGGCATGTCCTGCTGGAGGAAGGCCTCTATTTCAACCATCTCTTCCAGGGCAATATCCTGAAAAATCTACGGCACTTCGACATGCCGGGCACCGACCAGCTCTGCAGCTTCGCGGAACAGCCGGACATGTCATACATGGTCGGAAACGCAGCGCACCTGCCGAAGATGAAGACGAACGTCCAGGGTCTCAAAATCGTCTCTTCGGCCGCGCACCTGTCGGGCAGAAACAGGGTCATCAGCGAGAGCTTCGGCCTCGGCGGTTGGGCGCTCAGCCCGCAGGCCATGAAGCGCATCGTCGACTGGGAATACGCGCTCGGGATCAATCAGCTGTGCGTCCACGCTTTCTTTTACAGCATCGAGGGATTCCGAAAATACGACGCTCCCCCCTGTCACATGCACAACACCTTCTGGCCCCTGTATAGAATTTTCGCGGATTATACCGCCCGCCTGTCCTATGCGCTTTCCTGCGGGAAAGACGCTTCGCACGCGGCCGTCCTCTATCCGCTCAGCGCGTTCCGCGCCTGTTATGTTCCCGGCTTTCAGCGGGAGGAGGACAAGCGGATCAGCGACGTTTACGACCTGCTTTGCGCCGGGCTGATGAAACTGCACTGCGGCTATGACATCCTCGGCGAACATGATCTCGAATCCTGTACCGCCGAGGACGGGGGGCTGCGCATTGCGGACCGCTCGTATGACGTGCTCTTTGTCCCCTCGATGAAGGCTCTCCCCGATGCCGCGGCAGAAAAAATCGCCTCTTTTACCGCTTCGGGCGGGAAAACACTCGTTTTTAACGGCGATGCTCCCGGCGGCGTCCCGGCCCTCGATTTAGACAACCGTGAAGACCTTGCGCTGTTTGAAACCATTCTTGCGGATTTCGTCCTCTCCTGCGGAGCGGCCGACGCGGTCATAACCGGCGAAGGAAGCAGGGAACTCCGCTGCCTGCACCGGACAGGGGACGGATGGGATATTTTCTTTTTCGCAAACACTTCGGAAAAGACCGTTTCGGCGGAGATTTCGGCCAAAGCCTGCGGCGGCGCCGCTGTCCTTGACGCCGAGGACGGCGGTATCTATGGCCTTGTCTGCCGGGAGGAACAGGGCAGAACCTGTTTTACGCATGTTTTCGGCCCGCTTTCGTCCCTCCTTGTCGCCATAGGAGAAAAATACGGATCCTATCCGCCGAAAAATCCCGCGCCCGTGCTCCCGGAAACGAAAACACTCGACGGACCCTGGCGGTTCCGCATCGAGGGGATGAACGTCTTCCCGCTCGAAAACTGGACCTTCAATGTTCGGGTATTCACTTTCGGCTCGGAATTCGTTTACAAAAATACGTTTACGGCAGAAAAAAAGCCCGGCAGGCTCATGCTCATGCTGGACGACATCGAATACCGCACGGCTTTCATGGGGCTGGCGGACGTCTCGGTCAGCCTCAACGGACATCCTGTCCCGGTTTCGGAGGAAAGTGTCACCGATAAGAAATTCAAGCTTGCGGACCTGACGAACGGAACGCTTGAGGGATCAAACAGCCTTGAAATCGTCATAAAGCATTCTCCATGGTCGGGCGAACCCCATCTTCTGACCTCTCCCGCAAAACTTCTGGGTGATTTCAAAGTCACCGGAAAGGACGGTAAGTCCGTCCTCGGCGAAGAGGTTTCCCTGATCAATACGGGTTCGTGGACCGGGCAGGGGTATCCGTATTATTCCGGCACGGGCGTCTACGCGTGCGACCTGTATTTTGAGGAGAAACCGTCCGCCGCCGTAGTCGAACTGACGGATATCGCGGACGCCGCCGAAATCCTCGTGAACGGCAGGAGCGCCGCGGTCAGACTGTGGAAGCCGTGGACGGCGGATATTTCGGCTCTTGTCTCCGCCGGAACCAACACCCTCGAGATCAGAGTGACAAACAGCATGGTCAATTTTATGCAGCACGAACGCAGGCATTCGGGTCTGTCGGGAAGCGTAAAAATATATTATTCGTGACCGGCCGTTTCCCGCGCGGCTTTCTCTTTCCGCACCGCACGCCATGTGATATAAAACAGAGGGATTGCCGAAAGCTGCGTGAGAACGGAAAACAGGACCAGCAGACCGGGGTCAGAATCATAAAGAGCGCCCATCAGCCAGCTCCCCAGAAACCAGAAAACGCCGAACGCCGTCTCGAAGACGCCGAACGCCGCGGAACGGTTTTCTTTAGAAACAAGGGTCGCAACCGCCGATTTTAACACGGATTCCTGCGCGCCCATACCGATCCCCCACATCAGAATTCCGGCGACAGCCGCGGGCAGACTGCCGACAGCAAATATAAATACCGTAAAAAAAGCGGAGACGAGACTTGACAGCATAAGGACTTTCACCCCTTTTTTATCATACAGCCAGCCGAAAAACAGAGCGGCGAACGCGTCGGCGAGCATCGCTCCCGAATATAAAAGAGGAAGCGTCTCCGAAGGCACAATCGAAAGCCTTGCGATATGCATTGTGATCAGGGGAAAATCCACAAATCCCAGCGCCAGAAAGCTGATCGAAATCATATAAAAAACAAAGGATCTTTTAAATCCGGCCCTGGCCTGCGGCCGAGGCGAAACGTCGAAATTTTCGGGATTCGGAAATTTTCTTTTTGCGGCGAATAACGCAGCCAGCGTCAGTAATGCCGGGATCCCGAGAAGGGCAAAACAAAGGGAATAAACGCGAAACGGATCCCCGCCTTTTTTCAGCAGCAATACCGCGAATAAAATAATCGGCCCAAGGAAAGCGCCCAGCTGGTCGAGAAACTCCTGGATCGCAAAGGACTTGCCCGCTCCCAGCTGCGCCGACGCAAAAGAAACGAGCGTGTTTTTGGCGGGGTACCGTATGGCTTTTCCCATTCGCTCGATGACGATCAGCGCGCACGCGTAGATCCAGCCGTTTTCCGGGATCAGCGCGAGGGCCGGAACAGCCGTCATATTGATCACATACCCGATAATGGTCATCGTCCAGTAATTTTTTTTGCGGTCGGTTATAAAGCCCGCTACCAGCCGGAACGAATAACCCGCAAATTCCCCGAGACCGGCAACAAAACCGATCGCTGCCGCCGAGGCGCCCGTAAGATAGAGATAAGCTCCGTAAATGCTTTTTGCACCTTCGTGGGTCATATCGGAAAACATGCTGACGATCCCCATCATGAATACAAAAACCAGAGCCGGCGTGACCGCCTTTTTCCACTTGTCCTTCAAATCGATTTCCCCCCGATTTTACCGTTTTTTACGGATATTAATTTTCGTCCGTAAATTTCTCCGGCCGCTTTTTACGCGTTTCGATTTGTAAAGCATGACCCGAATCACATCCGGTTATGCCTGTTTTTCATCCGCTTTTTTTAACAGTTTTTTATACGTCAGGTCGATTCCCATCGCTCCGAGCGGCGCTGTGATGACGATAGACAGCACGGCAACGCCGAGAATGGTATCGCCCGCAGCCACGCCGGCCGCAAGAGGGATCGCACCGACGGCTGCCTGCACCGTCGCTTTCGGAAGATATCCGATATTGCAGAAGACCGCTTCCTTAAAATTCAGTCCGGATCTGATCAGGCTGACGAACACGCCGGCCGACCGGATCAAGAGCGCTCCGATAATCACCAAAACGGCGGCAAAACCCGCTTCGTAAACAGCCCTTATATCGACGGCTGCTCCGACAAGCACAAAAAGCACCAGTTCGGAACCGACCCATATTTTCGAAAATTTCCCCGACATTCTTTTAGCGGCCGTTTCATACGTCTTCAAAACCGTTCCGCCGAGTGCCATCACCGCAAGCAGTCCCGAAAACGGCAGCAAAGCGGAGATATACTCCTCATATCCGACAAACAGAAACGATACTCCCAAAAGGATAAGGATCTTAACGGTGTCCCGCATATGTATTTTTTTAAACAGCCGGACGATGATAAAACCGGCTCCGATTCCCGCGGCGATTCCCGTCAGGATGGACAGAGGAATTTTCAATACGGTCAGAACATCAAAAGTCCCCCCTTTATAAACGCCGATAAATGCCGTGAAAAGAACGATGGCATAGATATCGTCGGCGGAAGCACCCGCCATGATAAGCTGCGGAATGCTTTTGTTTCTTCCGTATCCCCTTTCCATCAGACCGAGCATTTTCGGGACGATGACCGCAGGTGATACCGCCGCAAGCATCGCACCCATAATGGCAGCCTCCGTCACCGTAATTCCCAGCAGCGGGGGTGCAAGCAGCACCGTGCCGGCAATTTCAAAGGTTGCCGGCACGAAGCACATGAGGATGGCCGGCCGGCCTACTTTTTTCAGGTCCTTCATATCAAGAGAAAGTCCGGCTCTCGCCAGAATGACAATCAGCGCAATTTCCCGCAGGTCGGCGGAAACGGCAAGAATATCGGAGTCGATCAGATTGAGGACAAAGGGACCGAGGATAATACCCGTCATGAGCATCCCGAGCAGACCGGGCAGCCGCAGTTTCTGAAAAATTCCGCTTAAAGTGAAACCGCAGATTAAAATGAGAGAAAAGCTGATCAGCATAAAAAACGTAACCCTTTCGTCAAACGGTCCGCCCGGCGGAAGGCGAAACGGACAAAAAAAGCTGATGGTCCGCGATAAAAACGTCGCAGAAGTCATCAGCCTGTCGGGCAGTTTCGGTTTCCCGCGGGAGTACTTCATTCCCGATACCTATTATAACAGAATTTACAAAACTGTCAATATAAAAGAATCCGTCAATAAATTTTATTATCCGTTTCCGGGGCAAAAATCCGTCCGGTATTCTTACGCGGCGTCTTTTTACCAATTATCCGGACTTCCGGTCATCCCCCGTACAGGGAACGGCGTTCCATGCCCGGCCCGTCCGGTACGGTTTATGATTTTTTATAAATTTCATTTGACAAAAGAACGGCGGACGGTTACAATAATCTTATATGAATGATTTCAATAATCCGATTTTATCACTGCGGAGGATGCCATGTCACAACTGAACGAACGGTGCGCGCGTCTGCGCGAGGAAGCCGTCCATATAAAAAGCGCTTCGAAAAAAATATGCGCGCAGCGGGATTACTGGTTCCGTTACGGGGAACGCAGCCTGCCGCCGCAGCTGCGCTCAAACGGCACGCTTACCGCCGCGGGCATAGCCGCGACGGCGGAAAACGCGGTTCCCTGCATCGCCCCGGATGAACTCATCGTCGGCTATAACTTCGGGGACGGCGAATACGGCGGGCTTACCGGGAACAGGGAGCGCGACAGGGAAATTTTCGCTTCAAACGGGTTCTCCGGCGAACAAATCGAAGCCTATTACGCCGAATACCCGGACTTATACACGCATACGCCGATCGAAGAAAACTTTTCGCCGGCTCTCGCCGCGCTTATCGGAGAACGCGCGGTATGCAATTCGGCCGGACGCAGCAGCATCACCTGCAACCACACCGTTCTCGGCTACGACAAGGTGCTCGCACTCGGCTTTGAAGGACTTCTGGCAGAGGTAGAAGAAGGCGCGGCGCAAAACGGAGACAGTTTGTTTTACGAAGCGGAACGCATCGTCTGCCGTGCCGGCATGGCGCTCGGAGAGCGCTATGCCGCTCACGCCCTTTCACTCGCCGAAGGCGAAGCAGATCCGGTCCGCCGGGAGGAACTCCGAATGATCGCGGCGGTCTGCCGACGCGTACCGCGGAAGCCTGCGGAAAATTTTCACGAAGCGCTGCAGTCCCTCTGGTTCGCCCATATCCTGAACACCTGGGAAGACGGGATCAACGCCAATTCCCTGGGCCGTCTCGATCAGATATTATACCCGTATTATAAAAAGGAAAAAGAAGCGGGAATGCTGACGGAAGAGCGGGCATCCGAACTTGTCTGCTGTCTGTGGATCAAACTGTACCGCGACTACGACGTGCAGCAAAGCTGCGTGGGCGGCAGCCGCCGCACGGCGGACGGCCCCGTTTCGGACGTGAACGGGCTTTCGTATCTGATGCTGGACGCGACCGAGGCATGCGGTTTTGTCCGCTGCCTGTCGGTCCGCCTTTCACGGGTAACCGAAAGAGCTTTTATAAAGCACGCGCTCGAGGTGGTCGGAAATGTCGGCATGGGTATCCCGTTCTTTTTCAACGACGACGTCATGATCCCGGCGCTTGAGGCGTTCGGCATATCGCCTGCGGACGCCGACGATTACTGCGCGATCGGCTGCGTCGAAACGCTGATCCCCGGCAAAACCAATCCCCATGCGGTCAACACCCGCTGCAATCTGCTCAAGGCAGCCGAATATGCGCTCGCAAACGGACACAGCCTGTTTACTCCCTCTCTCGAGCCGGGTCTGCGCACGGGCGATCCGCTCGGATTCACCTGTTTTGATGACTTCAAAGCTTCGGTTTTCGCGCAGATCGAATATATACTCGGTTCCGCTGCCGAGGTAGCCCTCGCCTATATGCCTTCTTCGGAAAAAGACCGGCCGAAACCGTATAAATCACTGCTCACGGAAGGCTGCACCGGACGCGGGGTCGATTTCAACGCACGCGGCGCTCTGTATGATTATTATCAGGTCATGTTTCTCGGGATACCGAATCTGGCCGATTCCCTTGCGGCGGTCAAAACGCTGGTTTTCGATAAAAAAACATACACGATGCCGGAGCTTCTCTATCATCTTGAGAATAACTTTCCGGACGAGGCTGTCAGGCTCGATTTCCTGCGCCGTGCACCGAAGTTCGGCAATGACGAGGACCTGCCCGATTCGCTTGCAGCCGAAATCACGGAATTCGCCTGCGACAAAATGCTTGAGATATCGCGCCGGTGCGGTTTTATGTTCCATCCTCAGCCCTTCTCGTTTCTGTGGATGCTTGAGCACGGCGCCGCGACCGCAGCCACCCCCGACGGACGGCGGCGCGGCGAAATCCTCGCCTACAGCGCTTCACCCATGCAGGGACGGGATTCGTCCGGACTCACGGCGCTCTTCAACTCCCTTTCCCGCCTTCCGACAAAAAAGACTCCGGGCACAACCTCCGCCATCGTGGAGGTCGAACCGAAGCTTTTCGAAGAACGGAATCTGGACGCACTCACCGATATATTCATCGCTTCCGCTTCGGCCGGCCTGTGCAACGTCCAGTTCAACACGGTCAGCGCCGCAACGATGATCGACGCTCAGCTGCATCCGGAAAATCACCGCAACCTGGCCGTGCGCGTATCGGGATTCAGCCAGAAATTCAATCTGCTGTCCCGCGACGTCCAGAACCATATCATCGCCCGCACCAAGCACGCCGGCATCTGAAACACCCTTTAGAATTCGCGGACGGTCAGTTTTATGATCAAATCCGGATCGTCATCCGCCGCAGCCTTGTTGCGGCGTTCCGCGCCGCACACCTCGCAGCGGTGAGTAATGATCCAGCCTTTTCTGGCGTCGGGTTCAGCCAGCACGGGACGCATAAGGCCTCCGCATTCCGACGCGCGGTCTCCGGGATTAAGGTCCAGGTGCAGTGACCAAAGGCAGGCGGGACAATGATTTCTCGAAGTATAACCGAGCGGCGGGACGACCTTTCCGCAACGGCCGCAGACAAATCCCTCATCGTTTTTTTTAAATCGTTTCGACTCCATGGCAATCCTCATAAGTTAACGAATAATGTATCAAATATTACAATTATTTTACCTTTGATTTTGTTCCGGTTCATGTTTTGTTCATGATTTTTTGATAAAATCATCTGTATCAACTACGTTTGAAAGGACCTATTAAAATGTTCGGGATGAAAAACATATTTTTAATCATGCTTGTCCTGCTGTTTATGTTCAGTCTTGCCCTTCCCGTGTTTGCGGAAACCGAAGCGGCCGAAACAGAAGCAGGCGCTGCCGAAGCCGTAACCGAAATCCCTGCCGAAACAGAAGCGGCCGAAACGGAACCCGCCGCCGAAACAGAAGAGCCCGTTTCCGATCTATCCAATATCATAGGCATCATCGTTGCCGTTGTCATAGGCATCGGAGCCATCGTCGCAGTCATTCTGCTTGCGCCCCGCGACAAAGCGCCGAAAAGAAAATAAGCGGTCCGGCAAACAACAGGGCCCGGTCACAGACGGCAGCCAGAAAAAGCTGCCGCTGTTTTGATATATACGGCTGTTTTATCACTATACCACGGTGCGCCGTCATTGTCAAGCGGAAGAAAGCAGGCGCCCGTTCAACCCGACAAACACGGCAGCAAATATAAATTTATATATTAGGCTTGAATTTTTTACGGATTTTATATATAATAGTAGCAGCAGGCCGCCGCAGGAGAACGCCCGGCCGGAAGGAAAGGAACAGCCCTTTATATGGAACGTGTTTCAAAAATAAATTATTACCTTGATATCGCACAGACGGTTTCGGAACGCGGCACCTGCCTGCGCCGCAGTTACGGCGCGATCATCGTTAAAAACGACGTGATCGTTTCGACAGGATACAACGGGGCACCCCGCGGCCGCAAAAACTGCACAGACCTCGGCTGGTGCATGAGGGAAAAACTGAATATCCCTCGCGGGGAACGGTATGAAATGTGCCGTTCGGTTCATGCCGAAGCCAACGCCATCATCGCGGCTTCCAGAGAGCAGATGCTCGATTCGACGCTGTATATGGTCTGCGTCAATCCGGCGGACAAACTGCCTGTTTCGGGTATTTCAAGCTGCGCCATGTGCCGCCGTCTGATCATCAATGCGGGGATCTCCTCTGTGATCATCAGGGAAACCGCGGACGAGTATACCGTCGTCAACGTGCGCGACTGGATCTTCAACGACGACAGCCTTTCCGGCCAGTTCGGCTATTGAAGCCGGATCCCGCCCAACAGGAAAACGGATGTATAAAACAGTCATAATTCGCAAAACGCAACAAGGAACCACAGGATGAACAGATTGAAAACAACGGAACAAAAAATAAAACTCAATAAACCGAACGCTATCCTTTTTATTCTTCTGCTTGCCGCAGCCGTCCTTCTGACCTCCTGTTCGGACCTCGTCCGCATCACCTACGAAAACGGGGTATATACCGATCAAGCAAACGACATCGAATATATCAATGCCCCCGTCAGTTACGAACCGACCGGGTCCGGGACCGAATACGCGAGGTTCAACAAAACGGTGCTTTATTCCATTCCGGGTGCGGAACCTTCGCAGTGGCTTGCGGAAAAATATGAAGGCATAGGATCGGTTTTTTATGCCTCCGACCTTGTCCTTCCCGGTCCCGCAGAGTTCAAAACAACGAAAATACTGATTTTTATGCCCGGATACGACAATATGCCGCTCGCTTCCATCGATGACCCGGAGATCATCGCTTCTCTCATCGACAAGATCACAAACGGCAGCGCGGCCGAAGCGGAAAACACGGATGATTCCTATTCCCTCAAACTCATTTCGAGTGCATATCCGTTTATACGCTATAATCTGATATATATCAAAAGCTCGGACGGAGAAAGATATCTCTATGACCGGGGAACCAAACGAACGGTCTCGGTCGGCGGTCTGCTGGACACCTTCTTCACGGGAGATCCCGGTTCCGCGGGAGCCCCGACCGAAACCACGGAGTGACAGGATGGAAAATACGATCGTTCCCGGCACCGAAAAACCGGCCGAGGATCTCTTTGAGGAACTGCTGCCCCCCGATGACCGCAGGATACGCGTCTGTTTTGTCTGCACGGGGAATACCTGCCGGAGCCCGATGGCCGAAGCTGTAACCAAACACCTGTGCTCCGGACATACGGAGGCCCTTTCGTGCGGGCTTTATCCCGATATCGGCGCGCCTATCTCGCCATATGCAGCCGAGGCGCTGCGAAAAGCCGGTATTCCCTCCACAGCCGCAAACAATTACGAAAATCACACGGCGCGTGAAGCAAACGAAGAACTTCTTGCATCCTGCGACCGGATTTACGGCATGACCGGCCGTCATGCCCTGCTGCTCATGACCGAATATCCCTCGGCCGCCTCCAAAATCTATACGATGCCCCGTGAGATCGAAGACCCGTGGAACGGAAGCCGGGAGGATTATGACCGCTGCCTGGGGCTGATCACCGAATGCGTGAAGGAGCTTTTTTCCGTTGAATGAATTTTTAATAGCGCCCATGACAGAAAAAGACATCGCAGCGGTTTACGCCATCGAATGCGAAAGTTTTTCCGTACCGTGGTCGCGTGATTCTTTCCGCGAGCTGCTTGGAAATCCTTCGGCAGCTTTTTTCTGCGCTCTTGACAGCAGCGGCGTCGCAGGTTACGCGGGTCTCTATTTTGTCAGAGGGGACGAAACATACGCGGGAAGCGCCGAGATCATGAACATAGCCGTCAGAAAAGACAGGCGCAGGCAAGGTATTGCGGCAGCCCTGCTGAGCAGGCTTGAGCAGTTCGCCGCCGGCCAGGGCGCGGACCTGCTGATGCTCGAAGTGCGCCGTTCCAATGAACCGGCACGCGCGCTTTACAGGCTTTTCGGATACACCGAAACCGGCGTCCGCCGCGGCTATTACACACATCCGGCCGAGGACGCGATACTGATGAATAAATACATATAAATACGGAGCCGCAGAAAAGAGAACAAATCAAATGCTGATTTTTGCCATAGAGAGTTCGTGCGACGAAACTTCGGCGGCAGTCATAATGGCGGATACCACCAAGGCGGATACCGCCGGCACGGGGAATACCGGAATCCGGGAAACCTCACTGAAAATGCTGTCCTGCAAAACCTCATCGCAGACAGAACTGCACCGTTTATACGGAGGCGTCGTTCCCGAGATCGCAAGCCGTGCGCACACCGAAGCGATCGCCCCGCTCGCATACGCGGCGCTCGGGGAGGCGGGCATCACGCTGCGGGATGTCTCCGCCATCGCGGTGACCAACCGCCCGGGTCTGATCGGAGCGCTTCTCGTGGGCGTCAGTTTTGCCAAATCCGCAGCCCTGACTTATGGCAGGCCGCTGGTTCCGGTCAATCACATACACGCCCATATCGCCGCAAATTACCTCGTTTCTCCCGCCCCGAAGCCCCCTTTTCTGGCACTGGTGGTTTCGGGCGGGCATACCTCGCTGATTGACGTGCGGGGATACACCGATTTTGTCACGCTCGGACGCACGCGCGACGACGCAGCGGGCGAAGCTTTCGACAAGGTGGCGCGCGTCATGGGACTTCCCTATCCCGGAGGAGCCGAAATGGACCGGCTTGCCCTGACGGGTGATAAAAAAGCGATCCGGCTCCCGTCCGCCGCCATCGCGGGCGACACGCTGGATTTTTCGTTCAGCGGACTCAAGACACATGTCATCAATTATATAAACACCTGCACTCAGCGCGGCGAGTCCTATAAAAAAGAGGATATCGCAGCCTCTTTTACCGCCGACGTCACCGATTCGGTCGTGCGCCGCATGGCCGAAGCACAGCGCCTGACGGGCTACGGCAGCATTGCCGTCGCGGGAGGAGTCGCGGCAAATTCGCATCTCCGCCTTGCCCTGCGGGATTTCGCGGACTTTCATAAGCTAAACCTTTTTATCCCGCCGCTTTCGCTCTGCGGCGACAACGCGGCGATGACGGCAGCTCAGGGATACTATGAATTTCTCGCCGGCCATACCGCGGATGCGTCGCTCAACGCATACGCAAACTGATTTTGCATGAGTCGTATTTTTATTTTAAATAAATTCGGATATTATGCCCCCGCACAGCCGCGTCCCTGAAAAAATCCAAACGAAAACATAAAGGAACAACGACATGAAAACAAATTACGACACCGAAATAAAAGCCGCAGCGGAAAAATTCGAAAAACTGCTGCGGAGCCAGCTCGAACGCGTGGAGCACATCAACGCCTCGCGCGAATTCATTGATTACAGTTCGCTTGAAAAGATCGTCATCGGCGTCTGCGGCGGAGACGGCATAGGCCCGGTCATCACCGCCTCGGCTTCGTCCGTGCTGCAGTATCTGCTCGCGGAAGAAATCGCAAAGGGCAGGATCGTGATCAAAAACATCGAAGGGCTGACGATCGAGAACCGCGCAGCCCAAAACAAAGCTATCCCCGACGAAGTCATGGATGAGCTTTACAAATGCAACGTCATCCTAAAGGGCCCGACCACCACCCCCCGCGCGGGAGATCCCTGGCCCAACATCGAGAGCGCGAACGTGGCAATGCGCAAAAACCTGGATCTTTTCGCCAATGTGCGCCCGGTCAGCGTTCCCGACAAGGGCATCGACTGGACTTTTTTCCGTGAAAACACGGAGGGCAGCTATGCGGTAGGCAGCCAGGGAATCCACGTGACGGATGACCTTGCGGTCGATTTCTGCGTCACGACGACCGAAGGTACCGAACGCATCGCCCGCCTTGCTTTCGAATACGCGAAAAACAACGGCAAAGACCGTGTCTCCATCATCACAAAAGCGAATGTGATCAAGACCACCGACGGGAAATTCCTGCGCATCTGCGAAGAGATGGCAAAGGAGTACCCGGAGATACGCACAGACGAATGGTTTATCGACATCATGACCGCCAAGCTGGTGGATGAAAAGCGCAGGACCGATTTTAAGGTTTTCATCCTCCCCAACCTGTACGGGGACATCATCACGGATGAGGCTGCCGAATTCCAGGGCGGAGTCGGTACCGCCGGTTCGGCCAATATCGGCAAGCGCTACGCCATGTTCGAAGCGATTCACGGTTCCGCCCCGCGTATGATCAAAGAGGGGCGCGGCATGTATGCCGATCCGTGCTCCATGCTGCGCGCGGTCGTACTGCTGCTTTCGCATATCGGCTATCAGGCTGAGGCGGATAAACTGTCGATGGCGCTTGATATCTGCATGTTCGGCGAGAAGACCATGACCGTAACCGGCCGCGCGGGCGGCGCGACCTGCGAAGAATTCACGGAATATGTCAAAGGAAAGCTGAACTGAGCCTTTGAAAAAGATATGAAAAACAATCATTTTTCCCTTGCGGTCCGCCGCAGGCTTCCCAGATATTACCGCTTCGCGCGTGAACTGCTCGGAGCTGACGTGCTGCGCATCAGTTCGGCCGAACTGTCCTCGATGATGGGCATCACAGCCTCCCAGATACGGCAGGATCTGAGCCTTATCGGCGGTTTCGGCCTTCAGGGTTACGGCTATAACGTCAAGGACCTTTACAGCGGGATCGGCGAACTGCTGGGCGTCAACAGAAATTATACGGCCGTCCTGTGCGGTCTTTCGGGCATCGGATCGGCGCTGGCTTCGCACCCCGTTTTCGGAGCGCGCGGCGTCACCCTCCGCGCCCTGTTCGACGACGCTCTTGCGGGAAGCGAAACAGCGGGGATGACCGTGCTTCCGATGCATGAATTTGAAAAATGGTGTTCGGAAAACAAGCCGGACATTGCCGTGCTTGCGGTCTCCCGCGAAAAGGCGCTTGAGACGGCGGGTGCCGCCGTCAAAGCCGGCATTTGCGGCATCTGGAATTTCACAGGCGAGGATATCCGCGCCGACCGCGCAAAAAACGGTATAACCGTCGTCGATATCAATCTGCACGACAGCCTTATGAGCCTTTGCTGCGGGCTGCACAGCTGCGAAAAACAATGACCCGCCTGTCCGCAAAGATCAACAAACGGGTTTTAAAGACTGAACGATTATGAGGCATGAACCATGATGAAGCTGATTCTCAACTACGGCACGGATGTTTTCGTCCTTCCCCGCATCGCCGCCGAAAATCTCGGCCAGGCAGACGCGAACGACCTGAAGACGCTTCTTCTGCTGGCATCCGACCCGGAGCTGCGCCAAAACTGCGACTGCGGCGAGATCGCAAAGCGCATCGGCTGCCGGCGCGACAAAGCCGAAGCGTCGCTCCGGTTCTGGAACGAATCGGGCGTTATCGCACAGGAAGGATGCGCCTGTAAAGAAGAGACGCCCGCGGAGGACGCAAAGCGGGGAAAAAAGCTTCCGTCCGACGAAATTCCCGTTTATACGGGTGAGGAGCTTGAACACCTGCTGGATGAAAATACGGGAAGCCGCCGGAAAATGCTTGACGAATGCCAGAATATAGCCGGAAAAGTTTTCAATGTCCTTGAAACCAATAAAGTGATCGCCCTTTCCGAATACCTCGGCCTTGAAAACGAACACATCCTGATGCTTTTCGCATACTGCCGCGCGCGAGGAAAGACCTCGGTCCATTATATAGAACGAACCGCCTACAATTTATACAACGAGGGCGTCGACAGCCTCGCAAAGCTCGAGATCTATATAAAAGCAAAAGAGGTTTATGAAAGCGAGGAGGGCAAACTCCGGAAATTATTCGGATTCGGGGAACGCGCACTCACCCCGGGTGAAAAGACCTATATCAGGCGCTGGACGTCGGAATTCTGTTTTGAACATGAAATACTCGAAAAAGCCTACGAAATAACGGTTGAAAATACGCGGGACAGCAAAGTCTCGCTTGCTTATATGAACAGAATCCTGGATAACTGGCACACGGCGGGTTATAAGACGCCGGCTGAAATCGATGCCGCGCTCGAAGCATATAAAACAGGCAGGGAGAATACCGGCTCGAACGGAAAAGGAAGTTTTGACACCGATGAATTTTACGCGCTGGCCCTGAAACGAAGCTATGAGGAAAAATAAGCACCTCGGAGAAAGCAGGTCACATCCATGTCTTACAGCCGCGAAAATTATGTCCGCGTGAAACGCGAATTCGAGTCGAAACATATGAAAGCGCGTAACGACGCCGAAAAAAGGCTCGATGAACTGCACGCTCTTTTCCCCGAACTGAGCCGCATCGACAACGCACTCGCCGAGACCGGCATGCGCGTGTTCCGTGAAACGATGGCGGGAAAAAACGGACTGGACCGGCGCCTTGCAGCCATCCGGAGCGAAAACGACGAGCTTCGGGCGATACGGGCCGAATGGCTTGCCTATCACGGATATCCCGCCGACTATACGGACGTAAAATACGAGTGCGCGGAATGCAAAGATACAGGCAGCGTCGGATTTTCCATGTGCTCCTGCATGAAGCGCGCCCTGACGATGGCGGGATATGAAAGCTCGGGTCTCGGCAGTCTGATCAAGACCCAGAGCTTTGAAACTTTCGATTTTTCTTTTTATAAAGACGATAAAAAAGCGCTTGAAAATATCAGGCATATTCTGACAGTCTGCCGCAGGTATGCCGACGAGTTCGCCTCGGATAAACGGACCAACCTGCTGCTCAGGGGCAACACCGGCCTCGGGAAGACCCATCTGTCAACCGCAGTCGCCAAAGTGATCATCGAACGCGGATTTGACGTGGTATACGATACGGCGCAGAACATATTCGCCGTCTTTGAAGCCGAAAGGTTCGGCCGGAACCGGAGCGAAGGAAATCCGGAGAAGGAAGCCGCGCGTTATTTTGACTGCGACCTGCTGATCATCGACGACCTCGGCGCCGAAATGAGCAATCAGTTTACCGTCTCCTGCCTCTATAACATCATCAACACGCGTATAAATTTCGAGCGTTCGGTTATACTAAATACAAACCTGTCCGCGGACGAACTGCGGAGGAGGTATTCCGACCGCAAGGGCGAAAAAACTGAATAAACCGAAATAACCAGAAGCAGAAATCAGAGAAACGGAGTCTGCCATGACAATAACCGGAGATCTGCATATCCATACTTTTTTATCCTCCTGCGCGCGTCCCGACGCGCTGCCCGAAAATTATCTCGCCCTTTGTCAGGCGGAGGGCATCCGCACCGTCTGTTTTACCGACCATTTCTGGGATGAAAGCGTTGAAGGCGCATCCCCCTGGTACCGCCCGCAGAACCTCGGGCATGTGATGCGCCTGCGCGGGCTGATACCGGACCAAAAAGACATCCGTGTACTATTCGGTGCGGAAACAGAATTCATAGGCAGCCGCATGTGCGGCAAAAAAGGCGGAATAACGGGAATTTCCCCCGAAGCCGCATCAAACTTCGCCTTTGTGCTTATTCCGGCGAATCATTTTCATATGAAGGGTTTTACCATACCCGCATCGGTCACCGATCCCGCCGAAATACGCCTCTGGATGATCGAAAATTTCACGGAAGCCGCGGCAACCGATCCGGGCGTTCCGTCCGGCATAGCGCATCCCTTCGAACCGATGGGATTCGTAGCGGAAAGCCGGCAGGCGATATTCGCCGCGATGACCGACGCCGATTACCGGCATTGTTTTCTGACAGCCGCCGAACACGAAAAAAGCATCGAACTCAACCATTCGGTCCTGAACAATCCGTTTACCTGTGAGTATATACGCATATTTTCCATAGCGAACGAATGCGGCTGCCGTTTTCATACGGGCTGTGACGCGCATACACCCGCTTCTTTTTCGGAACACGACAAGATCGCGCGCTTCGCCGACAGCTGCGGCATCGCTCCGGAACGTTTTCTGTTCTCTTCGGCTGTCTGACCGGAAAAATAAACGCAACAACTTTAACAGGATGGCGGCGATGTGATGAAAAGATCCGGACTCGCGGTTTTCGCCCTGGCGGCAGTCCTTTTCTGCCTGCCTGTTTTTTTATCCTCCTCCTGCAGTGAAGAGTCGCCTTCTCCTGCGGCCGAGACCCGGGCTCCGCCCGATTACGAAGGCCTGCGCACCGTCACATACGAATGCGACTACTCCAGGGGAAGAATTGTCGGGAAAGCGTTCCAGCCGCTCCGCGCCGGCGTTCCTTCCTCGTATGTCAGGGCCACCCCCCACATCGGTTACAAATTCACAGGATGGAGCGACGGTGTGAAGACGCCCGTACGATACGGCGACATCCTGTATGAAGATATCACAGTCACGGCTCTTTTCGATTATGACCTGCTGGGACTGCCCGTTCTTGCGGTCGACACCGAAAACGGCCGTGCCATCGACTCGCGCGACCGGTATGTCAAAGCCGGGGTCTCGGTTTCCGGCGCCTCGTCCGCATATAATGCGGCAGGCATACCCGCCATGATACGCGGACGCGGGAACGCAACCTGGGAGATGGACAAAAAATCCTACAGGCTTCAGTTTGACGAAAAAATCAACCTGCTCGGGACAGACACCGGAGCCGCCAAAACCTGGGTGCTGCAGGCCAATCACTGCGACCAGTCGATGCTGCGCAACCGCACGGCTTTCATGCTGGGTCTTATGCTGGACGGCATCGAATGTTCATCCTCATCCGCATTTGTGGACCTTTATCTGAACGGACGCTATAACGGCGTTTATCTGCTGTGCGAACAGGTGGAAGTGCAGGAAAACAGAGTCAATATCAAAGAAACCGCCGAAACAAACAGCGGTTATCTGATCGAACTCGACCGATACTATGAGGGGATCGAAAACACGGACCACTTCTGGGTAAACGACCTGCCTTATTCGGTCATCAGCGACACGAAA
>CAZVPD010000026.1:1378-26990 GCA_964628455.1 uncultured Lachnospiraceae bacterium | reverse complement strand
CCGTTTTGTTTTGCCTTATATTACATTCCCTGACCGTATAAAAAATGATGATAAACGTAAACGAATGGATAAACAAATCGCCGACGCTCATAATACTCCAGCCAATATCGATAAAATCCGAAAGGAACTTATATTTCGTCAGTTCGTTCCCCGCCGTATGGATGCTGTCGGCGGTCAAGATCGCCGACTCGCTGTAATAACCCGTCAGTCGTGACAGGGAAGCGAAGACAGGCATTTTGCCGTTGTTCTGCGACATGACGAATTTATTCAGCGCGGTGCCGATCACGATCAGTACCGACCCGACCAGTCCGGGCCTGTATAATTTATAACAGAGCATCGGCAGGATCAGCGCGTACAGATGCATGCTCTTGAGATACGGCGTATAACGTATAAAACCGTAATTGTGCATGAAAATATTCGCCTGTAAAAACAGATATAAAAGTTCGACGCCGAGATAAGGATAAAGCGCATATGCTTTCAGGACGGGCTTTATTTTATATCCTTTTATTTTGGACCACGCCAGCGCCAAAAGCATATAAACAATCATTGATCCCTCGTGAAAGAAATGAATTCCAAGCGTAAGGCCGGTGCATATGTGAAATAAACGCGGCGATAATAATCACATTAATGCTTATTATAACATACTGCCATGTAAAAAGCAACAATAAATTCTAATAAATTCATTAAAAATCCGCATTTTATCAATAAATCGTCAAATAACATTGACTTTATCCGACAATACCGATCAGCATGCCGAATGATCGATTATTCTTATAACGGCTTCGCCCGGTCCGTCATAGCAGACGAAAGCGGCATAAGCCGGGTCAAGATCAACGCGCCTGAGCTTCAGGTCTTCAACAGAAGACAACAAACCGGAGTCATGCACGACCGAAAACCGGGAAAATCCCGCGGAGATCCCGTCCCCGGTATATTTGACGACGCTTTCTTTTGCCGCCCATACCGAAAAGAAATCCGCATAACCGTTTGACTCGAGAAATGCAATTTCCCCGGGATGAAAAAAGCGGCGCGCCACAGCCCGTGTGTTGCGTTCGGGAGACAGGCACTGGATGTCAAACCCCACACGCCGGTCCGAAAGGGCGCATGCCCACAGGCTGCCGCTGTGGGAAACGGAAAAGAAAGGAAGACCTTTTTCATTAAAAAACGGACGCCCGGAGGGAGGACGGGACACCGAAACCGAACCGCTGTATATCCTGCCGGCCTTCTCAAGAAAAAGACGGGCGCAGCAGCCTATCCGTTCATCGGAATCCGCATTCCAGTCACCGGGCAGCAGGTAAACGACAATATCTCTCGAATCCATAAATCACAGACACCCGAATCCAGTCATCAAACAGTCCCGATTTTCCTACTATTATAAACCATTCGAACAAAAAATACAACAACAAAATCCATAAAAAGTAAAAAATCTAAAATCTCCGCAGTCCCGCGGATACGATCTGTAATCCCGGTCAGGAACAAATCAATGCATATAACCGGGAAGGAATTCCCCGCTTACATGGTCCGTTACATAGGACTTCAGTTTCTCAAGCGTCATAGCATTGCCGTAAAAACCGATGCCGTGAGAAGCAGCCATTTCTTCGGTAAAGTCACGCATCAGATAAACCCCGTTCATTCTGAAAGACATGTTATAATAATAAACCACGGGTATCAGAAGAGGGTCTGCGATATACGGCCGTTTTCCGCTTTCCGAAACGATATCAAAAGTCAGAAGCCCCCCGACCATATTATAGTCTTCCGACATTTCCGCAGCAAAATTTCCAAGCGAATACGCGCACAGCGTTTTATGACCGTCCGCGCCTTCAAGCCAGACAACAGGGCTGACGACATGCGGATGATGACCGATGATCACGTCAACGCCCAGAGCACACATCAGCTGCGCCAATTCCACCTGATCCGAATCAGGCAGAAAGCGATTTTCCTCACCCCAGTGCAGCGAAACAAAAACGAGGTCAGCAGAGCTTCGCGCGGCGGACACTTGGCGCACAACGGTTTCCTCATTAATATAAGGGATCACGATATCCGGGGATCCCGCGCCCAAACCCCTATTGGTGCCGAATGTATAGGATAAAAAAGCGATCTTCACGCCCCGATCTTCGTATATTCTGACGCTTTCGTATTCCTCTGTGCCGAGATAGTCACCGACCGTAAAAGCGGAAGTATCTCCACGCCAGAACCCGATCGTTTTGATCAACGCGTCCGTTCCGCGGTCCAGCATGTGATTGTTTGCGATATTAACAATGTCAAATCCCAAACCGACCAGATCATGCCCCATGTCCTGCGGTCCGTTAAAACCCGGATAATAAGAAAAGCCGTAATCGCCGCCCGCCATCAAAGTTTCCTGATTGACAAAAGCAATATCCGCTTCGCCGATAAGAGAGGCTACTTCTTCATACTGATGCATAAAATTATACGCGCGTCCGCCCGGAACGGCGTATTTTGCCGCTTCACCGACGTTTCCCCGGTATACAATATTATCGCCGGCTGCCAGAAAAGAAATCCTGACAGGCTGAGGGGCGGCCGTTTCGGTGAAAGCCGAACTTTCGTCAATGTTCTTTTCGTTGATCTGCGGGGCGCCGGGAAGCGATTTTTCCGGAAGCACGGCAGAAAAAGCCGGACCTGCCGGACCGGCTTTTATACCGCATGACGAAAGAACGAATAAAAACAGCAAGGCTGCAGCGAGTATTTTTCTCATGACAAAGCACCATACGGACCCTATAGTTCAGTCGAAAACGAAACATTCCCGTAACACGGACACCGACAGATCATCTTTCATTCCATATCCGGTAAAGCTTCCGGTATATATCGGGCAAAGCTTTTTCGGCATTCACGGGCTTCAGCGTTTTATCCGTCCACGCGTGCATAGACTCGCCGGCCGCGAGAAGCTTAAGGTTTGCGGTATTGACCGCCTCATACGACAGATGCAGCCGAATCCGGGAAAGCAGGCTGATTTTGGTCACAATCCGAATCTCGTCTTCGTAATAAGCGGGACTTTTAAATTTGCAGTTCATTTCGTATAAAGGCAGCATGAAGCCCGATGCTTCCAGAGCCGAATAGGAGACCCCCGCTTTTTTCAGAAAATCGGTCCGTGCCGCTTCAAACCAGACCGCATAATGGGAGTGATGAACGATCCCCATCTGATCGGTCTCGGCATACCTGACGATCAGACTGAATTCCGACCGATTCATCGGGATACCTCCGGCGTTTCGGCCGGTCCCGCCGACACATCTCTTTCGGCCATCAAAGTTTCGGCGAGTTCCGCGGCAAAGGCGATCATTTTTAAACAGGGCCGGTCCTTATAATAAGCGGCTGTTCTTTCGTCGGGCACGGGACTGTCCGGTCCGGCGCCGAGTCCCAATAAATCTCTGCAGATAATTGATTTGTTCTCCGCCTTGAATTTTTCGGCAAGGGACTGAATCAATTTATAATGTTCTGTTTTTGCTTCCGCATCAGAGGGAGAAGTGTAACCGTATCTGATCCCGGCGATCATGAACACGGCGCTGAGAGCGCCGCAGACCTCGCGAAGCCTGCCCATACCTGCGCCGAAAGACGACGACAGTTTCAATGCCGTTTTAAAATCCATACCCGCAGCGTCGTGAAACGACGCGAAGACGGACTGCGCACAATTGTAACCCTGCAGAAACAACCCGACGGCGCGTTCCGAACGTTCAGTCAAAGGATCACTCCGCTTCCGGAAGCAGGCTTCCGAGCATCGACGTCATGTTATCAAGCCAGCTGCCGTCAAAAAGCTCGATCATCCCCCGGTCACACGCAGCGGTTATCCTTGAATCAATCGGCAGTCGGGAGACTGTTTTTATATTAAACTTTGCGGCTATATCATCCACATGGCTGTCACCGAATATTTTTATTTCGTGGCCGCAGTCGGGACATACGGCATAACTCATATTCTCAACGATCCCAAGGACCGGAACATTCATCTTTCCCGCCATTTTAACCGCTTTAGTAACGATCATGGAAACGAGTTCCTGAGGGGAGGTCACGATGACAATCCCGTCCACAGGCACGGACTGAAAAACAGTGAGTGCCACATCACCGGTTCCAGGCGGCATATCTATAAACAGAAAATCAACATCACCCCACATGACGTCGGTCCAGAACTGTTTTACGGTATTTGCAATAATGGGACCTCTCCAGATAACGGGGTCCGTATCGTTTTCGAGAAGAAGATTGACCGACATAACGCCGATGCCGGTTTTGCTCGCAACGGGAAACAACCCGCCGTCATTGCCTTCGACTTTATTATCAAGGCCGAAAATTCTCGGTATGGAAGGACCGGTAACGTCCGCGTCGAGGATCGCGCTTTTATATCCAGCCCTGTTCGCCAAAACGGCGAGAAGGGAGGTCACGACCGATTTGCCGACGCCCCCTTTCCCGCTGACTACCGCAATCACTTTCCTGACGGCGCTGAATTCATTCGGCTTTTCGAGTAAACTTTTGGGATTTTTATCGCATCCCGCGCACGATTCCTTGGTGCAACCGCTGTCCGAACAGCTTTTTTTATTTTCGGGCATCATTAAAACTCCTTACGCTTGATTTTATTGAATTACTATAATCAAAGAAAATTTATTTCCGAAAAAATAATATTTCCTTTATCATCGATAAGCCCGCTGTCGGCATGGACATATTCGATTTTGCCGATAAACATTTCGTGAGAACCGGTAACAATCGAATCCACCACGGTGCATTCGATATTGACAGGACAGTCGGCAAGAATCGGGGCATTCACCTTCAGCCCGTCCGCAAGCTTCACATTCATCACTGCCAGTTTATCTTCATCCCGCCTGCTGTGCCCGCCGAGATAATCAAAGGTTTCCCGATAACTTTTATCGACAAGATTGACGACAAAGCAGCCCGATTCCCTGATCATTTTATAAGAATATCTGGTCGGGACAATGCCCACCATAACCATAGGGGGGTCATAACTGCAGTTTCCGCAATAGCCGACAGCCAGCACATTGTTTTCACCGTCAAGTCCCCTGCAGGAGACCAGTACACGGGGCATCGGCTGCAAACAGGATTTCATATTCGCCTGCTTTTTCGTTTTATTCACATCGTCAGATTTCATTGCAAATCATCCCTTTCAAAATTAACCTATTCATCCGCATCCTGTTTCCGGAGACACAGCCGCCGGCACCACCTGTCTCGAATAATAGTTTTCAACCGCGTTTTTCACGGCCGCCGCCCCCAAAACGGAACAATGCATTTTGTTTTCGGGCAGTCCGTCCAAAGCTTCGGCTATCTCCGTATCCGTAAGCTTCAGAGCTTCTTCCAGTGTTCTCCCCTTCACAAGCTCCGAGGTCATGCTGCTGGTCGCTATAGCCGCCACACAGCCGAACACCATGAAACTGATCTCCGTGATGATATTCTCTTTCACTTTGATATAAACAGTCAGGCTGTCCCCGCAGGCCGGATCACCGGCGGTGCCTTCTCCCTGCGCGTCGCGCATAATACCGATGTTTCTCGGGCACATAAAATGCTCTATCACCTTATCCGAAAAAGCTGAGCAAAACAAAAAGTCACCTTCTAAAAAAAATTGCGATCCATTATACCTCGGCAGAATCACCCGAATAAAGGACATGACATCTGCCGCCAAGCTGCCGCCGCATTTCGGATATAGCGCAAATACCTGTACAATGAAGCGGAAATATATTCCGGATGTCAAAATCAAGCAGATGTTTTATCGTCATCCGAAGGCGAAAATCGCTGCAGTTTTCAAGATGCATTCCGGCTGCGAGCGTGTCGATCTTTTTTCCGGGAAACATCTTTCTAACATGGTTCAGACAGTTTATGATACCCGGATGACTGCATCCGAGTAAAACCGCGAGTCCTTTTTCCGTGTCAAAGACCAGCATCTGTTCGTCCGTCATTCCGTCGGGACGCATCGAATCGCGATTCTGTTTATAAAAAACCCCCGGATTTTCTTCAAAATCCATGCAGGCGGGTATATTTCCCAAAAGAATGATGCCGGGAGTTATCCGAATCATCCCTTCAAGAAGAATCAATCGACTGTTTATTGCATCGCAATCGGCCGGCGACCAGGGGATACCTATCTCCCGAAAACTACCGCCGTCCGGATTTACGGCGTATTTTTTTTCAAAAGCTTCTCTTTGCGCAAAAATCCGGGGACAAGCGCCCGAATCCGAAAACGGGAATCGGATCAGTCCTCCGCAGTGGTCATAGTGGCCGTGGCTGAGCACAATGAAATCAACCTTGTCCAGAGGCAGTCCCATCGTCCGCGCATTCAGACGAAAGACATCCGACTGACCCGTATCAAACAAAACGGTTTGTTTTTCATATTCAATATAAAGAGACAACCCGTGTTCGCCAAGGAATCCGCGTTTCTTCGCTTTGTCATTCGAGAGTACCGATATTTTCACTCTTTATAACTCCTCCCGGCATGAGCATAATGGGCTTATGCCCATAAGCGATATTATATATCCGTTTCAGGCCGATGTCAATACAAACAAATAAGAATTCATAGAAAAATCACTTCTCGGAATCGGAGTGGCGATGACAATTCCGGCGGCAGTATCTGCCTCTGCAATTCTGGCTGCAGATCACGTCGACAGACCCGCATTCCGAACAGGTATATCCGCCGTTTTTGATCGTCTCCAGATTTTCATAGCTTTCCATCCATTCCCTGCCGCATCCGACGCATTTCACGGGACAGATATTGCGGGTATAGTTGCCCCCGTCTATGTGAATGATTTTCCCGTTAATCAGACTGTCGGCTATTTTTTCACGGGCGGAAAGGAGAATGCGCTGAAAAGTAGGGCGGGACACCTGCATTCTCTCCGCGCACTCTTCCTGTTCCAGACCCTCCAGGTCCTTCAGGCGAACCGCTTCCAGTTCCTCCAGCAGCATAATATTCAGAGGCACTCCGGGAACATTTTCATCCGAAGGTATAAAATAGGGTATCGCAGGTATATTATCGATCCGCCGCCATTTCACAGGTCTTGCCACAATCACCATCTCCGTTCAAACTATTCTTTACCGTTCTCCAAAAAAACATATTCGTTCAAATCAACACCGAGTCTTTTCGCGATCACAGAACATTTCGCTTTCAGCAGAAAAAAAACATTTCTGTTACATCCGGAAAGCGTCTCGAAATTCCCCTGTCCCTTGCTGACCACAATATCCGCTTTATGAAACAATTCCAGAAACTCAGGAGAACATTTTTCCAATACAGCGCCGGGTGAATCACAGCCCGAAGAAAGCACTTCCGCACATTCACCGAGTCCGGAACGCAGGGCTTCCGGTACGCCGGCATCGTTGATGACCGGACCGCTTCTGACGGCGTAATAAATAGGCAGCGGCGCGAGATGTTCCGCCAGGACCCGGTCAAAAAACGTTTCACCCGCATTATCCCCGATTATCAGCAAATTTCCGGCTTTTTTCAGCTTTTCGGAAAAGCTGTCCGAATCGCACACGGCGAATCTTTTCATCAGCTCTTTTTCAACAATATTTTCGATATCAACACTGCCGTAAACAGCCGAATCAATAATATTTCCGGTGGCGGCAATTTTTAAAGCCCAGTATAATTTATCCTGCCGACCCTTTAAAAATGATTTCAGAAAGGGGTAAATTTTTTCCGCGGACCGCAGGTCCTTCTCTTTTATCCGGATATAAGGGTCCGATACCCTTGTATATTTTTTCACCGTCCGGTGCATTGCCGCCGCAAGTTCGGGCGAACAGCCGAAATGCCTGTAATCCGATAAAATTTCTATCGCTTCATCCATAATCGAAACCTGAGCTTCTTCGCTGCCGCCGGCCATTCTTGATGCTTCAAGAACCTGCTTAAGCATACAAGGAAGACAATCAAGCATTATTTCCATTTTTTATCTCCGAATTGTTCTATAGGATATACGGGATATAATCATAACATTACTTTCAAATAAAATTTTTTACCCTCATACATGATTTCTTTCAGTCTGTTTTGTTTTATCAAATCGGTTACAACAGATTTATCCGCTTTTCTTTTTTTTAAAAGCCCTTCTATGATATCCTCTCTCACGGGATGAACCGACGCAATGCTCAGAAGATCGTTTATGATCTCCTCGTTAAAGAAAAAACCTTCTTCCTGTTCGTCGCCCGTGATGCATTCAACCGTTACGCCCGAAATACCGCGGATCAATTGCGCAGCATCGGCAATCCTTCGGCTGTCGGGCCTTTTTACGAATCCTTCGGCCGGAGGCCTTACGGGAACCAGCAAGTATGCCTTGACGGGTTTTATTTCCTTTATCCGTAGCGCGATTTTTTCAACAGCCGAAGGACTGTCGTTTATTCCTTCCACGAGCATCGTTTCGGTCACCAGGATGCCCCCGTATGTTTTCGAAAAGTCTTTGACCCCTTTTAAAACATCGCGCAGTTTCAACAGTCCGTGCGGCCTGTCTATTCTATTCCATGTTTCTTCATCTGCGGCATCGATCTTAACCGAAACCCAGTCCGCCTTCATCAGGTCCGACTTTACATCGTCCATCCAAAGCAGAGACGCGTTGGTTATGACGGCAATTTTAAACTCCAGCTTTCTCAATAAATCGATTTCCGCCCCCAGATTTTTATCGAGAGTCGGTTCACCGTCCGGAACAAAAGAGACATAATCCACATGTTCGCCCCATGCCCTGAGTTCATCTGTTTTCAGAACAGCTTCGGCAACTATTTCTTCGGGCCGATAAAATTCGCTTCGGGTGATCTTCATCCTGTTTGTCCGGCCGATCTGACAATAGACACAGGAATACGAACAGTTTTTCGGGGGAATATTATTTACACCGAGGCTTTGACCCAATCTCCTCGAAGGCACGGGTCCGTAAATCAACATATCGTTCAGTCCCTCGTTTCAGTCTGTCATCCATATTATAACACAAAATAAAAAAAATAAAAGAACAAAAAAGAGCAATCCATAAAAAAGAACAAACAAAAAGGCAAAAAACCGATAACAGGGAAGGATCCCATTGACATACCGGTCCATACCAAGAACAAAAGGCAGGTTTCAATACCCGCCTTTTGTTCCTCCATACAAGACGATTCTTCTGTCAGGTCCGTTCGGCGCAATAACCAGCTTCAAGTCCTGTCACAGGTCCCATTCCCATGAGACCTAAAGCATTCTTTCCGGGCATAATCATCGCCCTGCTTCGGCCGCTTATATCATTTGTTAGTTTTTTGACTTAAATAACAATAAGCCAAATACGCAAGTCCGGACAACAGCCCGGCTGTCAGTACCAGCAATCCGTAACCGGATCTGTTCACAGACCGGGCAGCGCGTACGGCCGACGGATTCATAAATCCGGGAACATTAAATCCCGCGCAGAATCCCGCGCCGCGTCCGGTCATGGGGCCTAATCCCCGGGGACCTGTTCCGTCTCCTCCCGGCATTGTTTTCACCTCCGAAAATAATCCGCGGTATGACTACATATCTCTGACCATCAATGTTCCGCATTTCGGACACTTCATTGAAGAGCATGGGATACCGGCAACATGCGCGGATTTTTCACCGCATTTCGGACATACGCAATTTCCGGCCGGACCTGCTCCCGCAGCCCTGCGGCCGCGGCCACCGGCGTTTCTGCCTGTCACCGGACCTTTTCCCAAAGGCCCTGTCCCGTCTTTTCCCGGCATCATTATACCTCCTTTCGGTTTGACTTAAACATCAACATTCGTTTTTCCGCAGCATCAGAATCCAAGTTTCCGCATACGCACGCATTCCGCGTTCATACCGGCTGCTCATAAATCCTTTGCGTTTTTCATCGCAATTCAGACCGTTTAGTCAAAAAACAAGAATTATATTCCGGCGATTTTATTTTTTTACGGACATCCCGGAATGAGCCGGCACCGTTTCCGTAATTTTTCCGAGCAATCCCGCTTTGAATTTTACAATGTTTTCGTTTACGGAACCGCTTTCCCCCCTGTATATTTCTATCGAAGCGGTCTGAAGAACTTTCATGGCATTCGGACCGACATTCCCGGTTATTACGGCTTCAACACCCTTTTCGATCATAAACTGTCCGGCAGCGATACCCGCGCCTCCGCCGGAACTGCCGGCTTCATTTTCTACAATCGTCTGTTCGTTTGTTTCAGAATCAACAATCACAAAATACGCGCACCTTCCGAACCTTAAGTCCAAAGCACTGTCAACCGTATTTCCGGCCGATGTTAAACAAAGAATCATAATAAAACCTCTTTCGCTCCGTTATTGGCATATGCCCATTATTATCATATCACAGTTATGAGCATATGTCAACAAAAAATAAAAAAATAAAAATATTTCTGTCCGGAGCGATAAATTCCCGAACGCGGCATTCATTAAAAAGATTATTGACAAAACAAGCGAATGTGATATGATATTAATCAGTAAGCATTGCGAATTCACCCGGCAAGCGGATTTTTACATCTTCCGGGACCGGTCAGCCGGCAGCATAACCCATCGACCTCCGAATCCATTATCGTTCGACCGACGAAAGGAAACACCCGTTTAAAATATATGCCTATGTTAGAAGAAATAAAAAAGCCGTCCGATCTGAAAAATTATACCGATGAAGAAACAAAAGAGCTAGCAGCGGAAATCCGCAGGACTATTTTACAGACAGTCTCAAAAAACGGCGGTCATTTAGCCACGAATCTCGGTGTTGTCGAAGCTACGATCGCACTGCACAGGGTTTTTGACATGACCTGCGACAAACTTATTTTCGATGTCGGGCACCAGTGCTACGCCCATAAACTGCTGACGGGAAGGTTCGGGCAATTCCATACGCTAAGGACTTTCGGCGGGATCTCGGGATTTACGAATAAAGACGAAAGCCCCTATGACACCGTCAGCGCGGGGCACAGCGGAACCTCGTTGTCCACGGCACTCGGCATCGCAGCCGCAAACAAACTCAAGGGCAGCAGTGCATACACAGTGGCTTTTATCGGAGACGGTTCGTTTACAAACGGAATGATCTACGAAGCGCTGAACAACTGCTGCGAAAGAGACATACGCCTACTTATTTTACTCAATGACAATGAGATGTCCATATCGGGAAATGTGGGAGGTCTATCCAGATATCTGTCGTCTGTCAGGACAAGCGACCGATATTTTTCGTTCAAACACCATCTTCAGAAAATGCTGCTTCATGTCCCGCTGATCGGCAAACGGCTGATTTCCGCCGCTAAAGGATTTAAAAGCTTTCTCAAGCGGCTGCTTATAAAAGAAAATTTCTTCGAGAATTTAGGGATCGATTATCTCGGGCCGGTTGACGGGAATAACATACTGAAACTCGAAAAAGTATTAACCGAAGCAAAAACAAAAAACGCCTGCTGTCTGGTCCATATGAAAACCGTAAAAGGTCTGGGATATCCGTTCTCCGAGGAAAAACCCCACTTATACCATTCGGTCTCCCCTTTCGACATCGCGCAGGGGATCAAAGATGAACCGTCCGGGTCCTTCGCGTCGGTGTTCGGTGACATTATCTGTGAAAAAGCATCCGGGGACGCGCGCATCTGCGCCGTTACGGCGGCCATGTGCGCAGGCACGGGGCTGCAGGAATTCTGCGGCCTGTTTCCGGACAGATTCTTCGACGTCGGTATTGCCGAGGAACACGCCGTAACTTTCAGCGGCGGGCTGTCGATCAACGGAATGAAACCGGTCTGCGTCCTGTACTCCACCTTCGCGCAGAGGGTTTACGATCAGCTGATGCACGACATATCCCTTCAGAACATCGGTTTCATCCTTGCGCTCAGCCACTGCGGACTTATACCCGGCGACGGCAAAACGCATCAGGGGGTATTCGATTATTCCCTGATATCCGCTGTTCCGAACGTGCGGATATTTGCGCCCGAAACGTATCGGGAAATGCGGGAGGTCTTCGAAAGAGCTTTCGGAAACGAGGAATTCAATGTCATACGCTATCCGAAAGGCGCCGAGACAAAATACGACCGCAGTTCGTTCAGATATTCCGCGGACCGATCCTGTTCCGTTCTCGGAGAAGAAGAAGCCGACGCGGTGATCGTCACATACGGCCGCATCACCGAAAAAGCATACGGCGCCCGGCGTCTTCTTTCCGGAAAATGCACCGTAAAGATCATCAAGCTTATCCGCATATACCCGCTGGATTTCAATTCGATATTCAACCTGTGCGGTTCCGCAAAGATCATCTATATCCTGGAGGAAGCGATCCACGAGGGCGGTTTGGCGGAAAAAATAGCATCCGAATCCGCGCTGCATCCGAATACAAACAACAAAGCGAAATTCATCGCAAACGACATCAAAGACGGGTTTACGCAGCACGGAGACCTTGCGTCGCTGTATACGCTCTGCGGATTTCAAGCCGAACAAATCGCAGATCAAATCCTCGGTTCCTTCACCGAAAAAGACTGAAATGGAAAGACGGACATAAACAACAAAAACCACCGGTTATGTATACCGATGGTTTTTTTATAAAATCCGTACAGTCAGGCCGCTTCGGATATTTTTCTGTTTTTTACTTTAGCCAGAACGGACACGACGGAATAGGTCAGCAGATAAGACAGGACGGAAACGATCACTATGACGGCACCCGAAGCGACATTCATTTCATACGACGCAAACAATCCCGTAAAACAGAATACATTGCCGAGAACCACGGAATACAGAATGCGCTTTTTAAAATCATGCGTCAGCAGTCCGGCAACGGCGGCGGGAGCGGTCAGCAGCGCGAGAACCAGAATGATGCCGACCACACGGATGAGGACAACGACCGTCATGGCCACCAGGATCAGAAGCAGATAATCCATAAATGCCGTTTTCAGACCCAGAATAAAGGCAAACTCCTCGTCGAACAGAAATGTTTTCCAGGTGTTGTAAAAAGAAATAAAAACGAACAGAACAAAAGCGGTCAGACATATCATCAGAACCAAATCAACACGGGTAACGGACAGAATATTACCGAAAAGATAGGAATTCATATCCGGGGGATAGCCCGGCATAAGCGCGATAAAAACGATGCCCAGGGCCATACCCAGCGACCAGAACAAACCGATCACAACATCGGAGCGCGCGCCGCCCTTTCTTTTTATATAGCCTATTCCGAGCGCCGCACATAGGGAAAACAAAAACGCTCCGATGATCGGCTCAAACCCGAGTAAGTATCCGAGACCGATTCCGCCGTATGCGGTATGCGCTATGCCTCCGCTCATCATCACCAGCTTTTTTTCAACGATTACCACGCCGATAATCCCGCAGACAATGCTTGCCAAAAAGCCGGCCAGCAGGGCATTCTGCAAAAACCGGTATTCAAAAAGAGCGCTTATCAATGTGTTTTTCCTCCGCATGTTCACCGAGCATCCTGTGCGGAACGCCGTGTGCAATAAGGTCTACGGGACAGCCGTATAAAGTGTTTACACTTTCCTGTGTGAGTTCGGGCTCACCGTGATAAACGAGCCTGTTGTTCAGGCAGGCAAGCCGGTGAACGCGGGATGATATCGCAAGCAAGTCATGAGTGACCAGAATAACCGTCATTTTTTTATTCGATTCGGAGAGCAGATTATAGATCTGGTCGCGTGAAGCAGCGTCCACGCTTGCGGTCGGTTCATCCAGAAGCAACAATTTCGGATCTGCGACCAGCGCCCTTGCGATGAGCATCTTCTGAAACTGACCGCCGGACAATTCCGAGATCTGACGCTTCGCAAGACTGCGAATCCCGACTTTTTCGAGCAGTTCAAAGGTTTTTCCCCTGTCTTTTTTGGAAAATCCGAAAAACGGCGACAGACCCGGTCTTGACAATCCGGACAGCACCACTTCGAATAAAGTGATGGGAAAGCGTTTGTCGAGGGAAGAAAACTGCGGAACATACCGCACGATCTCTTTGCTTTTACCCGGTTCCCTGCCATAGATCAGAACCGTTCCTTTCGGAGAAGGGATGCAGCCGAGGATCGCTTTGAGCAGGGTTGATTTTCCTCCGCCGTTCGGTCCGATGATCCCCAGGTATTCGCCTTCGCCGACGTCAAGACGCACATCGGACAAAGCCGATGTCTGTCCGTAATACACGGAAAGATTTTCGATATGCACCGCTACACTGCTCATTGCATGGCCTCCGCCATTACTTCCGCCATATTTTTAAGATTGTCGATATAATCCGCACTCAAAGGCGAAAGCTGAACGGTCTTTCCCCCGATCTCCTCCGCAAACGCAGCGGACTGCCTGCTGTCTATTTCTTCCTGATAGAATATGACTCTGATGTCTTCTTTCAGAGCCAGATCGACCATGTCCGCAAGATGCTTCGGCGCAGCTTCCTTCCCCTCTTCCTCGAGCGAAAACATGATCAGCCCGTAATCATCGGCTATATATCCGAAAGAAGGATGATACACGATAAATTTTTTGTTCCGCACGCCTTCGAGGGCCGAAAGAATCTGCTTGTCGAGCTCGTCGAGCTGAGCGATATACGCCGCTGCATTCTCCTCATAAGTCAGCCGGTTTGCCGGATACAATGCGGTCAGTTCGCGCAGGATGACGCCGATCATGACTTTTACCCTTTTGGGGGAAAGCCAGATGTGAGGATCCCTCTCACCCGATCCGAATGTCCGGTCGGGATAAACGGACGCCACTTCGGTCTCGAGGGAGACCGTCTTCAGGTCACCGATATCCCCCAGTATCCCGGCTTTTTCCGCCTGCACCCCGACCGTAAAATACAAAACGGCGCTGCTTACCTTTTCCATTTCCCTGGGAGAAGGTTCATAATTTTCGGGGCTGTATCCCGGGGGAATCAGGGCGACGACCTCTGCGAGATCTCCGCAGACCGCTTCGACAAAAGTTTTCTGCGGGATAATAGACACAGCAATCACGGGTTTTCCGTCCGGCGCAAAATCATCCGTACCGCAGCCCGAAAAGCCGGCGATACCGGCCAGCAACGCCAGACATAACAAATATCCGAATATTCTTTTCATACTCATTCCAAATGATCATATATTCCCTTAACAGATTTAGCATGCGCCATCAATCTATTGTAAGATAATTATAGGCATAAGTCAATAACTTTTTTGAACTATTCTTTTCATGGAGATATAAACAACGTCAAAAAATCCGGTATATACGCATAAACCGGATTAAAAAATTGATAGGAATTCACTAAAATTATAAAACGGTTATTGACATATGCCCAAAACTCGTGTATAATAAATCCTGTAAGCCGAAAATCAAGATAAAAGACGATTGTCCATACAATCGGAACGGAGGATATCATGATCATTGCCATACCGGCAGATGAAAAAACCATGGATTCAAGCATCTGCATTTCATTCGGACGCGCACCTTATTTATTGTTTTACAACACCATCACAAAAGAGACCGAAGCGCCGGACAACAGCGCGGTTGCCAGTCAGGGGGGAGCGGGCATCCGAGTGGCGCAGGTGATAGCGGACCACGGAGCCAAAGCTTTACTGACCTACCGATGCGGAGAAAATGCCGAAAATGTGCTGAAAAAAGCCGAAGTCCTGATTTATAAAGCGATCCCGGGCACCATTCAGCAGAATATCGACGCTTTTTTGCGGGACGAACTTCATCTTTTAAACGAATTTCACCCCGGTTTCCATGAAAAAGGGACTCATTGAATGATGAGGATAGCAGTCCTGAGCGGCAAAGGGGGAACCGGAAAGACGCTGGTGTCCGTCAATCTTGCCGCCGCTGCAGAAAAGGCCCTTTATATCGACTGTGACGTCGAAGAACCGAACGGACATCTTTTTTTTAAACCGGATATCACGGAAGAAGAAAACGTCACGATCAAGATGCCGGATGTTGACGCGCAGCTATGCAGCGGATGCCGGATATGCGTGGATTTCTGCAAATTCAATGCGATGGCTTTCATTAAAAAGAAAGTGTATGTTTTCGAGGAAGTCTGTCACAGCTGCGGCGGATGCATGCTGCTCTGCCCCGAGAAAACGATATCGGAAAAGGAAAAAGTTATAGGCAGGATACAAAAAGGCTTATCCGGTCAGGTAAAAGTAAGCACAGGGATATTGAATACAGGCGAGGCATCGGGTATTCCGATCATAAAAAAGCTGATGGCGGATACCGTCACAGCCGATGATGATCCGGTTTTTATCGACTGTCCCCCCGGAAGCGCCTGTATCGTTATGGAAAGCATAAAGAACGCGGACTACTGCATTCTGGTTGCCGAACCCACCCTATTCGGCGTTCATAACCTGAATATGGTTTATCAGCTGGTCAGAATTTTCAATAAACCGTACGGAGCCGTGCTTAACAAATGCCTGGCGGGTGAAAATCCGGCAGAAAAATTCTGTGAGGAAAACTCCGTGAAAATATTAGGTAAAATTCCTTTTGACCATGAGCTCGGAACCATTAATTCAAACGCACAGACAGCAGCGAGAGTGAACGGGAAATACCATGATTTATTCACTGCTCTGCTGCAAATGGTTGTCAGTGAGGTTCAGTATGAAACAACTGCTCATCCTCAGCGGTAAGGGGGGCACAGGCAAAACCACCATTGCCTGTGCGTTCATCAAATTATCCGAAGCGAAGAATTACGCGGACTGCGATGTCGACGCGCCGAATCTTCATCTGGTCACCGGTCAAACCACAGAGCCGCGAAGAACAGATTATTACGGACTGCCTAAAGCCGAAATCAACCGAAAGACATGCATAGCATGCGGAGAATGCATGCAGAACTGCAGGTTTGACGCAATTTTTACCGACGACCAGGGTTATCATATTGATTTTTTCAGCTGCGAAGGCTGCAGCGTATGCGAAGCGATCTGTCCGGTGAACGCCATAACCATGAATCCCGCCGCGGCCGGCGAGCTGATGCTGTATAACGACGGACAAACAAACTTTTCAACAGCCCAGCTGAAAATGGGAAGCGGAACATCGGGCAAACTGGTAACCGAAGTAAAAAAACAAATGAAAGCGGCGGCTTTATCGGATGATTTTGCCATTATAGACGGTTCGCCGGGGATCGGCTGTCCCGTCATCGCGTCTTTAAGCGGCGTCGACCTGGTTTTGATCGTAAGCGAACCATCCGTGTCGGGAATCAGCGACATGGAACGCATCATAAAAACCGCCCGCGGTTTTCATACGAGCACAGCGGTATGTATCAACAAGTATGATACCAACGAAGAAAAATCATGTGAAATAGAAAAATACTGCGAGGCAAACGGACTGCCGTTTACAGGGAAGATCCCCTTTGACCCCGAAGCGGTCAAGGCCGTCAACCGCGGAATTTCCATTACCGAAACCGACTGTAAAGCCGGACGCGCCGTAAAGGATATTTGTGCCAAAACCATGAGCCTGCTTTTTCAAAACAGCCAGGAAAAATAAAATAACAATATTATAACCGGAGGAACAGCAATGAAAATAGCCATAGCAAGCGAAGGAAAAACAGTCACGAGCCATTTCGGCCACTGTGAAAATTTCAACATCTATGAAACCGAAAACAACAGGATCACAAAATCGACATCCGTTCCGAACCCCGGACACAGACCCGGTTTTCTGCCGAACTATCTGGCTGACCTTGGAGTAAACGTCATTATTTCGGGCGGCATGGGCGGAGGAGCCGTCGAGATCTTCAATGAAAAAAACATCGAAGTCATTGTCGGAGCAAGCGGCTCCGCAGAGAAGGCAGCCTCCGACTATCTGAAGGGCCTTCTTAAATCGACCGGTTCCGTATGCCACGAGCATCAGCACAGCGATGAGTGCGCAGAATAAACGTCGCGGAAACGGGAAGCCGGATCTGCAGCCGGGTCACAGAAAATATCCGCGGACGGATAAAAGTATAAATCCGCTTTAATTCTTCTCGATCAACCGAGAAACGCAGCCTCCGCATCCGCAGGAAACATCCTTACCTTACGGGGGCAATACGATTCATTTTATAAACGGGGTTGAAATATGAAAAAATACGTATGTACGATCTGCGGCTATATTTACGACGAAGCAGCCGGGAATCCGGATCAGAATATTCCGGCGGGAACAAAATGGGAAGATCTGCCGGAAGACTGGGTCTGCCCTTTATGCGGCGCGACAAAATCCGAATTCGAAGAGCAAAGCAGCGGAGCTGCACCGGTCAACACAGAGGCGCAGCCGGAAAAAGCGCACGAATACCATGAATTAAGCGCAGCGGAACTGAGCGCGATCTGTTCGAACCTTTCAAAGGGATGCGAAAAGCAATATAAAACCGAGGAAGCCGGTTTGTTCAGACAAATGGCGGAATATTTCAAAAGCAAATCCGGAATTTCCGAAAAGAAGCATTTCAATGACCTGAATATCCTGATCCGGGATAATTTAAACTACGGGTATCCGCAGGCAAACAGAACCGCGGCGGATGAAAGGGACAGGGGCGCTTTGAGAGCGCTCGCATGGGGTGAAAAAGTCACCAAAATACTGTATTCCGTTTTAGGCCGCTATGAAAAAGAAAAAGACGCTTTCGTGCAAAACACGAAGATCTACGTGTGTGAAATCTGCGGTTTTGTATACATAGGGAAAGAACTTCCCGCCGTATGTCCTGTCTGCAAGGTTCCGAATTTCAAATTCAAAGAGATACAGAGGGGGTAAGGGTATGCACGCCGTCAGAAATATCAAATTATGCACGAAAGATTGTCTTTGTCTGTATGTATGTCCCACGGGAGCCACAAATACGGAGACAGGACAGATAGACGCCGCAAAATGCATCAGCGGATGCCGGCTGTGCGCAGATGCCTGCCCGTCGCATGCCATTTCTCTCGTACCGGACACCTATCCGCCGCAGCAGGAAAAGAAAGAAAATGTTACAGGCGCACTGCTTTCACTGTCTTTGAGCAAAACGAGACAGGAAAAAATTGCCGAGGGGCTGGCGCAAAGCGCAGACAGCCCTGCCGCGCGGCAGCTTGCCAAAGCCCTTGGCATGTCGAATTTAATAATGGCCGAGGATATTCTGCGGGAATCGGGTTATATGCTTCCGCAGAGCGAAAACGTTCGGGATCTGTTAAACAAACTGCTCAATACGCCCCAGCCAGAGGACTTCCCGGCGGAAGCCTGTAAAAAACTGCTGACACTTTTAGAAAAAAACGATAAATCCGACAGATCCGAATATAACAGAAGTATAAAAAATCAATAATCGGCGATAAAATCGAAACAACGCCACACAGCCAAAACGAGAAACAATTTAAGTTTCTCGCTTTGGCTGTAACTTCATTCGCTTAAAATGAAGATCCGAATCGGATAGCAGTATAACCGCACATATGGAGCATCATAATTTTGTTTATTATTATTTCCGAATATGTCTTGACAAATTCAAGTCACAAGATTATAATATATAATACATATTGTATATAAAACAGAAAACAGGCATATATATTGTGTATTAAGATCGAAACAAAAGAAGAATACCGAAAATGTATAAAGGCAGGCAACATATTATGCTGAAGCAAATCGTCAAAAGAGACCGTTCTACAGAACCATTCAAAAAAGAAAAAATCGTCCTGGCGATTTTCAAAGCTGCGTCCGCCGTAGGCGGAACCGACTTCAAGCTTTCGGAGAAAATAGCCGACCAGGTCGTTCTGATCGCGGAACAGCGTTATCCCGACGGCGTAGCCGATGTCGAGGGCATACAGGACATCGTCGAAAAAGTGCTGATCGAAGAAGGACATGCAAAAACGGCCAAAGCCTTTATTCTCTACCGCGAGAAAAGGCGTGCCGCGCGCGAGTCCAACGCTTTGATCGGCGCGACCATCAACATGTTCACGGAGTATCTGAACGACCGCGACTGGCAGATCAACGAAAACGCGAACACCCAGAAATCGATCAACGGACTGAACAATTACATCCGCGAAGCGTTCACGAAAAATTACTGGCTTCATGAAATTTATCCCGACGAAATCAGGAATGCCCATATGTCGGGCGAGATCCATATACACGACCTCGGCTTTTTCGGTCCGTACTGCGCCGGCTGGGACCTTAAGCAGATCCTGACCAGGGGATTCGGAGGCGTTCCGGGCAAGGTGGAATCCAAACCGCCCCGCCATCTGCGTTCTTTTCTGGGACAGATCGTGAACTCGACGTTTACGACCCAGGGCGAAAGCGCGGGAGCCCAGGCATGGTCCTCTTTTGACACCTACTGCGCGCCTTTTATACGTTATGACAAACTGGATTATAAAACAGTCAAGCAGGCGCTTCAGGAATTTATCTTCAATTTAAACGTTCCCACCAGAGTCGGTTTTCAGTGCCCGTTTTCCAATCTGACCTTCGACATTGTCCCGCCCCGCACCCTGAGAGACGAGCATGTGATCACAGGCGGTCAGATCATGCCGGAAACCTATTCGGAATTTCAGGCGGAAATGGACCTTTTCAACACGGCATTCTGCGACGTCATGATGGAAGGAGACGCCAAAGGCCGGGTGTTCACCTTCCCCATCCCCACCATCAATATCACCAAAGACTTTTTGTGGGACAGTCCCGTCGCCGAAAAATTCATGGAAATCACCTGCAAATACGGCATCCCGTATTTTTCGAACTACATCAATTCCGACCTTTCCCCGGAGGACGCCCTTTCCATGTGCTGCCGGCTGCGGCTTGACACATCGGAGCTGCGCAAAAGAGGGGGAGGGCTGTTCGGCTCCAATCCGCTGACAGGCTCCGTCGGCGTCGTTACCATCGACCTGCCGAGGCTGGCGTATCTTTCAAAAAGCGAATCGGAATTCTTCATCAGGCTGTGGCAGCAGATGACCATCGCCAAAAAAAGTCTCGAGATCAAACGCAAGATCATCGAGGAACAGACGGAAAAGGGACTTTACCCGTATTCGGCAAACTTCCTGAAAGACGTCAAACAAAAGACAGGGAAATACTGGTTCAACCATTTCAACACCATCGGGCTGATCGGCATGAACGAGGCCTGCCTGAACCTGCTGGGTCCGGACTGCGACCTGACAACAGCCGAAGGACAGGAATTCGCCAAAAAAACGTTGAATTACATGCGCGGCGTCATCAAAGAAATACAGGACGAAACAGGCCATTATTACAATCTCGAAGCAACGCCGGCGGAAGGGGCAAGCTACCGCCTCGCGAAGCAGGACAAAGAAAAATACCCCGATATCATCACAGCCGGCGAAAAGGTTCCCTATTATACGAATTCGACACAGCTCCCGGTCGGATATACAGACGATATCTTTGAAACGCTGGAACTGCAGGATGAACTTCAGTCCCTCTATACGGGCGGAACGGTGCTTCACCTTTACCTCGGCGAAGAAGTGAAAAACACAAACACCGCGAAAAATCTGATCAAAAAGATCTTTACCAAATATAAGCTGCCCTATATCTCATTCACGCCCACTTTCAGCATCTGCAACGACCACGGGTATTTTTCGGGCGAACACTACAACTGCCCCACCTGCGGCGCCGCCGCAGAGGTCTGGAGCCGGGTCGTGGGATATCTGCGTCCGGTCAACAATTTCAACAAAGGAAAACGCGAAGAGTATAAACTGCGCAAAAAATACGTCATCAAGGAGTAAAGCCATGCGCATCTCCGGCATCGTGAAAAGTTCGCTTGTCGATTTTCCTGATCTCCCGGCCTGCGTCCTCTTTGTTCCGGGATGCAATTACAACTGCTTTTACTGCCATAACCGTTCGCTGCTGGACGGTTCGGGCGAAGAAATCAGCCGGGAAACCGTAGAAGATTTTCTGGACAAACGCGCGGGTTTTCTGGACGGCGCCGTGATCTCGGGCGGAGAACCGACCCTTCAGCCCGACCTTGCCTCTTTTATAAAAAGTGTCAGGGAACGCGGCTATAAGATCAAACTCGACACCAATGGCTCACGGCCGGAGATCATAAGGCAGCTGCTCGGATCGGATCTGTGCGATTATGTCTCGGTCGACTATAAAGCGCCGGCCGACCGGTACAAGGAGATATGCGGCCCCGAAGCCGACGCGGTTAAAGTTCAGGAAACCATAAAACTGCTGCTGGATCATAAAATCCCGTTTGAAGTAAGGACGACCGTCATTCCGCAGCTTGACGCCGGCGACCTTTTGCGGATGTCGGAAGAATTTCCTCCGGTCCCGAAATATATTCTCAACCGCTACAGGAAACCCGAAAAATTTTTATTGTCAGACCGACTGAAAGTCGAACAGCCGCCTTATACCCAGGCTCAGATCGATTCCCTTGCGGATCTGATCCGGGTCAATCAGCCTCAAGTTACGACATAAGAACATGATAAAAAAAGAACAAAGGTAAAATCGGCTTCCGATCGACTTTGTTCTTTTTTTGATGTATATGCATACGATTCACGAACCCAGCAAAACCGCCGTATTATTTCGGCGCGGGAGATTTGACGACGATCAGTTCCAGAACATTTTCATGCAAATTCTTAACATTCATTTTTATATTCACAGGTATCTTCAAAACGGTGCCGGCCGGATACAGGTGCGCTTCCTGATCTCCGAGCGCTATGGAAAGAATACCTCTGACCACCGTCATATAAACATTTGAATTCGAAAAATGCTCCGGAAGACCTTCTCCCCTGTTGAAAACCATGTGTATATACTGCAGATTTTCGTCCAAAATGACTTTTTCGACCGCTTTTTCATCACCTGTCGAAATTTTAAATATCTGTTCAATCATAATATTCCGCCTTCCATATCGTGTATTTTTGTCATTATATCATCAGAAAGCCGGATCTGTCTGTGACCCGGTTACAGGGGCGAAAGGATAATTTTATATTTCCTGTTTTTTTCCGTCCCGAAGGAGAGAATACCGGAGCCGTTCCGGCCGGTACGCCCGACGACCTGTCCCCCCAGCCTCGCTTCCGCACCTGCCCAGCCTGCGGGAAGGCGAATCCGGCATTCCGAACCGAGACGCGAGGTTATTTCGATTTCCGAAACAACGCAGTCAGACCAGCTGAAACTCACATCAAATCCGCCCCGGGCTGCCAGAGAGACCGCTTTTCCCGAGGAAAGACGGCGGGGGAGGGCGGGAAGAAACCACATGATCCCGCCGCGGTCCGAGAAAACCATCTCGAGAACGGCGGCACCCGCGTTTATGCACGCTTCGATCTGGAAAACTTTCTGCCCCAAAAACCAGGTCAGACCGCCGTGCGCACCGTTCCAGTCATTCGCCGTGCTCAGCAGATTGTCAAGCGTATGAATATCGATGTATTTGATCAGCTGCCGGTATGCCTCCTCTCCTTTGCCGAGACGTGCGAGCATCTGGGCATCCCATGTGTAGGTCAGGGACTGCGTGGAAGCTTTGCCGAATTCCTGCCGCTGCAGGATGGCCCGGTACGCCGCCTCTGCGGTTTCGGGACAGTTTGCAAACGAGATACGGTCACCCGGGCAAAGACCGACAAGCAGGGAACGGTGACGGTGGCCTTTGTCGGCAGCCGTGTAATCCGTGTCGTAAAATTCGCTCAAAACCCCGTTTTTACAGACAGGAGGCAAAGGGAGCCTGGACAATATCTCCTTATAACAAGCTTCGTCTTCCGTTATACCCAGTATTTCCCCTGCGGTCAGAATATGCGAAAAGATAAAAAATATCAGTTCCAGATCGATCGAAGAAGCGGAAAAAGCGAAGGTGGACGCATGGTCGTGAATTACCTGAAATTCGGGAGACGCGCCGAAGGGGGGCAGGAGCAGCCCTTCGGGAGTTTCGATCAGAAATTCACGGTAGAAAGCCGCAATTTCGAGCATATACGGATATAAAAATTCCCGAAGAAACGATTCATCCCGTTCATACTCCCACTGCTGCCATAAAATCTGCGCAAGCCACGCGGCGGCTCCCGTCCAGAAATACCCCACGTTATCGGTCCGTCCGATGTTTTGAAAATCGCAGCAGCCGTTGAGAGCGAGACCCCCGCAGCCGTAAAGGTCGCGAGCCGAAAAGCGGGCTGTATCCGCAATCCTTTCAAGCCACTGCCTCAGGGGCGTATTGAGCTCCTTAAGGTGAAACGCATTCATCGACCAGTAGCACATCTGCAGATTCAGGTCGAGATGATAATCGCAGTCCCACGCGGGATATAAGTCCTGATTCCACAGTCCCTGGAGATTTATCGGAGCCTTGGGGTATTCGCCGTTATCCTGCGGCATACCGGCCGCAATGCAGAGATAACGCGAAAAAGCGAAACACTTCCCGGCAATTTCAGGCAGCAGTTCGTTTTTTTCACGGCATTCGCGCAGCAGATCGGGAACCGGCAGAGCGCTTCCTTCATCGAATAAGACAGACTCCCTGTCAAAATACGCCCGGAAAGCAGCCTTGTGATTTTCAAGGATGATCCCGAAGCCGGCGACCGGGTCGCCGTACCGTGCTTCGAACCGCAAAAGTTTTTTTTCATTGAGTTCTGCCGGCGTGCAGCCGAGATACGACGCCTCCGTGTCCGTCGAGATCACCGTCACAACAACAACCTCGCTGCATCCTTCGAAGTCTATCGCAAGACCGCTGTCCTCCTCAAACATTTCGTTTGTGCTGTAGACGTAGCGCAGAGAGGTAATCTCTTCCGAAAGGTATCCCGGCGCCTTATAAGCGCTCCGGATGCATTTCAGCCGGCCGCCGCGGCAGAAAATTTTATGGCTGACGGTAAAAGCCGCGCCTTCTTTAAACAGACCCGCATAGGAAAGCAAAGAGTCCGAACCGATTCCCGAGACGGTACAGTCACAGTCGCCGATACGCGAGGCGGAGACCGTACCGCCGAGTGTTCCGGGAGCGTCGGCCGACAGCCTTGTGACGACCACGGGGTCGGCTGCCGAACAGAACGTCTCGCGCCGGAAACGGACCGGACCGGACGAATATTCCGTAAAGGACAAAGCAGCCGAACAATCCAGCGTCCGCCTGTAATTAACGGCAGGCACAGCATGCCAAAGCCGTATATACAGGTCGCCCGCAGGAACAAAAGGATTGATGTACAGGGTCTGACCGGTCAGAGGAACGGTGCGGCTCATGACGGCTTCCGCTTCGGCAAAACGCTTTTCACGGCAGAGCGTTTTGATTTCCTCCACATCACGCCGGGTGCCGTAAGGCTTGTAAGCGATGTATCTGCGCCACAGCAGGTCGTGATTGAGCGCGATACGGTCGGCGGAGACTCCGCCGACCACCATCGCACCCAGACGCCCGTTCCCAAGCGGATATCCCTCCGCCCAGTCCGCCGCAGGCCGAACGCTGCTTATAAGATGATGGTATGACATAAGCAAACCCTCCCGAAAAATAAAAATAAGCGAATGACAAATTAAAACAACCGCATAAAAAAACAAAAACAAGGCCCTGAAAGAAAAAGTAAAATTTATCCCTTGAAAAAACCGCCCGGCAGGTTTATACTGTGATTAAGAATAAAGCTCAACGGAATAAAATGCGGGACCGGGATCAGGCAAGAACGGATAAGCGATACGGAATTAAAAGTAGATTTATGATACGGAAGGCAAGAACGGAATTCTGATACGGAAGTCAAAAACCACAATTACATTTTACGCCTGCAGACGTTGTTTTGCAACAGACCGGAGAAATAATATTCGGAAGGGAATCCTCCTTTGAAGAATCCTCCGTCACGCTGCGCGTGCCACCTCCTTTTGTAAAGGAGGCTTACGGGGAACGGAGGCTTACGGGGAACGGAGAAGAATCCTCCGTCACGCTGCGCGTGCCACCTCCTTTTGTAAAGGAGGCTTACG
>CAZVPD010000026.1:0-1278 GCA_964628455.1 uncultured Lachnospiraceae bacterium | reverse complement strand
GGGAACGGAGGCTTACGGAAAAACGGGGAATGTTATATATCAAGAATATAGAAAGAAGGATGATAGAAATGATCTATCAACATTTACCTCGTGATATAAAGCTTAAAAAGAGGGCAGCTGAACTGCGTACCCATGCGACAAAAGAAGAAAATCATTTGTGGTATGACTATCTGCGAACTTATCCTGTCCGGTTTTACCGTCAAAGAATTATCGGCGAATATATTGCGGATTTTTATTGTTCCAAGGCAAAGCTCGTTGTCGAATTGGATGGGGCTGAACATAATGGCCGAAAAGCTACGGAATATGATTCCGCAAGAACACAATATATGGAGAATTACGATTTGAAAATATTGAGAATCATAAACAGTGAGGTGTCCGGTCATTTTACGGACGTTTGCAGGACTATCGATGATGAAGTAAAAAGGCGAACGGGTATTCTTTAATCAATCCATAGGATCAAACCGAACAGCATGAAACGAATGACCGAAGTTTTGACCCAACTTACAGAGACTATTTTTACCGGGAGGGACATATGAAGAACAAAATTTTAAATTCTTACCGTGTGGCTTACGAAAACTGGTATGACGAAAGCCGGTTTTCGGAACTTCTCGAAATGTTCATGCGATACCGCGACGCCGTCGACCAGATCGCGTTTTTCACGTCCGCGACCCATCCGCCGCTGACGCTCGAAGAGACGAAAAAACGTGCGGCAATCATGGCGGACCGGATCAGGCAGGTAAAAGAACGGGGATTTTCATGCGGCATCAATATTCTCGGGACCATAGGACATCACTGCGAAGACCTGGAATTTAACCTGACCGGACCCTATACGCATATGACCAACATCGACGGAGCGGAGGGTATGGGCACCTACTGCATGAACGACCCCGCATTCCTCGACGGATATGTCAGACCCGTATACATCATGCTGGCGGAAGCCGGACCGGAATTCATATGGATCGACGATGACGTCCGCTACGGACATATGCCGATCGGAAACGGATGTTTCTGCGACAGATGCATGCGGATATTCAGCGGGGAAACCGGCACGGAGTATACACGGGACACGCTGCGGAAAGCGTTTGAAGCATACGATATTCCGCTGCGCAAAGCCTGGCTGCGCCATCAGAGTGAAACGATTTCCAGACTTTTTGCCTATATACGGCAGACGGTGGAGGCCATCCGAAGCGACGTCACACTCGGATTTATGACGGGCGAGCGTTATTTTGAAGGGTACGATTTCAGGAAATGGGCGGACGCGCTGTCGGGAGGGGGCAG
>CAZVPD010000025.1:23923-27012 GCA_964628455.1 uncultured Lachnospiraceae bacterium | reverse complement strand
GAGCGGATGCCCTTCGCTTTGCGCTGGCGACCGGAAATTCTCCCGGAAACGATATGCGCTTCTCGGATGAAAAAATCGAGTCCGCGCGCAACTTCAATAATAAAATATGGAACGCCGCGCGTTTCGTTCTGCTTAATCTCGATATCGGACGCGCCGTTCTTCCCGAACCCGAAGCTCTTGCTGCCGAGGACAAATGGCTGCTGACACGCTTCAATATCCTCGCCGGAGAGATATCGGCGAACATTGCCAAATATGAAATAGGCGTTGCCCTCGGTAAATTATACGACTTCATATGGGATGTCTTCTGCGACTGGTATATCGAACTGGTAAAACCTCGCCTTTCGGCAGGGGACCCGGTCGCCCAGCATGTCATAACCTGTGTGCTTTCGGATTCACTGAAGCTTCTTCATCCCTATCTTCCGTTTATTACTGAGGAAATATGGCAGTCCCTGCCGCATACCGCCGAAGAGGAAAAGACAGACGGCAGCATCATGATGTGCGCCTATCCCGAAAGAGACGAACGGTATGTATTCCCGGAAGAAACCGCGGACATGGAGATTCTGATCTCGGGCATCCGCGCCATACGCAACAGGCGTGCCGAGATGAATGTCCCTCCGTCCAGAAAAGCTAAGCTTTTTGTCGTGACGGATAAAAAAGAACTGTTCGGCGAGCAGACCGCTCCGTTTTTTATGAAGCTGGCTTCCGTTTCGGCTGTTCATGTCTGCGATGAATACGCCGGCGATGATGCCGTTCAGATCATCACCGATTCGGCGGCGCTTTATATCCCGATGGCCGATATGATCGACCTTGACAAGGAGCGCGAACGTCTGAAAAAAGAACGGGAGTCTGTCTTAAGTGAAATTTCGCGAATCGAAGCGAAGCTTTCGAACGAGAGTTTTACGGCGAAAGCTCCTGCCCGGGTGATCGAAGGCGAACGCGAAAAGCTGCGCCGTTACCGGGATACACTCGAAGGCATCGGAAAAGCAATCGAAAAGCAGGAGATCCATTCATAAAACAACCAATAATTTATAAAAAAAGGAGAGATTCAATTGAAAAAGAACATATCGGTCCGTATTTTCGCGCTTCTCCTTGCAGCCGTGCTGTTCACCGGATTCGTCGCATCGTGTTCCAAGGCCGCGAATTCGACAGCCGATCAGTCAGCCCCCGAATACGCGGTAAATGAAGAAAAAGGTGAGGTTCCTGCGCAGGGCGAGGCGATTTATGACAATGACGGCGGCATCAAACCGACGATGCCGCAGGAATCGCCGGCACAGGCGATAACCGACACGCGCAAGATCATCAAAACGGTCGGCCTCGAACTGGAAACAAAAGCATTCAACGACGCAGTCGCGCTCATCACATCCTCTGCCGCTTCAAACGGAGGCTATATCGAATATTCGTATATAAGCGGGGAGAGCCTTCAGTCCAATAAAATAGAGCGCCATGCGAATTTTACCATACGTATTCCCGCTTCCGTTCTGGACAGCTATGTAAACGGACTCGGCAGCAGTTTCAATGTGCTCAGCAAGACCGAAAATTCAAGTGATATTACAGATACCTATTATGACGCCGAAGCGCGCCTGAAATCGCTTCAGACACAGGAAGAACGGCTGATCGCTATGCTCGAGGGCGCAACGGAACTTCAGTATATGCTGCAGCTTGAACAGACGCTGGCAGACGTAAGATATCAGATCGAAAGCTATTATTCCACGATCAAACGTTATGACAGTCAGGTCTCCCTTTCCACGGTCACCATCAATCTCTATGAAGTGATCGAATATCAGGAAGTGATCGAAAAACCCAAAACCTACGGCGAAAGGATATCCCTCGCGGTCAGGGAGTCATGGAATGACTTTGTGGAAGGTCTGAAAGACTTTACCGTCGATTTCATCTATGCGCTGCCGACCCTGATCATACTGGCCGTTCTGATATTCGTAACGGTTCTGATCATAAAAAAGATCATGAAGAAAAAGAGTCCTGGCAGCCGTCAATGAATAAAACGAGGGAAAGCAGAATTCACGGCGAATTCTGCTTTCTTTTTTTCACCGGATTCGGATCCGGCTTTTTTGTATATATCGTGTATAAATGTTAACAAACAAAAAATCATCGGCTATTGCAATCATATGCCGATTGCTGTATAATAACTGTATAATGGGGAAGAATGGTTTATAAGATCTGAATATAGGACATTCGTCCCAAATTCGATTTAAATGACTTGTGAGGACAATGAATGGATACGGGAAAACGGCAGACCGCCGCTCGGCTGCGCGAAATGCGGCAGAGCGAAAGCCCGGCAGCCGGGGGGTTCATCGGCGCACTTTATGACGCCGGTACCTTTGCGGAACTCGGCGCTTATATGAAACAGGGTGACGGCGATTTCGAACCGGTGCTCACCGGTTACGGAGCGGCCGGCGAACGCCTTGTCTATGCTTTTGTTGAAGACGCCTCAAGGGAAAAGGGCGCCTTCGGTGAAGGTTCGGCGAAAAAAATTGTCTCATTGCTGGATCTGGCGATGAAAAACGGAGCTCCCGTCGTGGGTTTGTTCGACAGTGCGGGAGCGAAGATCACCGAAGGGATCGGTGCGCTCGGAGCATACGGCAGCGTTATACGCAAACTCGAAGCGGCGGGGCATTATATACCGAGGATAGCCGTTATAAGCGGTGTCTGTTCCGGAGCGATGGCCGTAGCCGCCCGGATGTTCGATATAGTGATCTCCGTGAAGGATAAAGCGGAGATTTTCGTGAATCCGCCTTCTCTGACAGACGGAAAGGGAGCCGATGCTGCTCTGACAGGGCTGACGGATATCACGGCTGATGATATGAGCGGCGCGGTCCGCATCGTGAAGCAGCTGCTCGATCTTCTGCCTTCGGATTCGTGGCCGACCTGCCTGGAAGCGGAAGACGATCCCGACCGCCTGACGCCCGAACTGGAAGCGTTGGCAGCCGGAGGGAAATACAACGCCAGAGACCTGATATCGGTGATTGCCGATAACGGTTCGTTTACGGAACTCGGGGCGGAGCATGCCCCTTCGCTTGTGACAGGATTGATCCGGCTGAACGGAACGGCAACAGGCGTCGTTGCGAACAATC
>CAZVPD010000025.1:0-23913 GCA_964628455.1 uncultured Lachnospiraceae bacterium | reverse complement strand
GCTTCGGACGACGGCATGCTGACGCCTTCGGCGGCGGTTAAAGCTGCGGGACTGATCCGATTATGTTCCCGCCTGGGTCTGCCTGTGCTTACTTTAGTGGATACACCCGGCTATGATTACCGGAAAGCATCGGAAAATGCTCCTTATGCGTCGGCGCTCGCAATGCTCTCTTCCTCCTATGCCGCGGCGGAATGCGCGTGCGTCACAATGGTCGTGGGAAAAGCATACGGATCGGCGTTTACACTGATGGGATCAAAGTCACTCGGAGCGGATATGGCTTTCGCACTCGACTGTGCGGATATATCGGTCATGCCTCCCGAATCCGCGGTTCAGCTGCTGTACGGCGAGCAGATCAAAGCGGCCGGAGATCCGGTTTCAACGCGGGCTGCTCTGCTTGCGGAGTACCGGCTGGAAGCCTCCTCCCCCGTATCCGCGGCGCGAAGCGGTGATATAGACGACATTATCCTGTATGAGGAAGCGAGGCAGCGGATCATATCGGCATTCGAAATGCTCGCTGCCGCGTTATAAGGAGTCTGTATGATGGATTCTCGGACAATGATGTTTTCGGCGGACGCTTTGATATCCGCCGGGTGCGCTTCTGCCCCGGGTGAACGAATTTGGGACAGTGCCAGGACGCTGATATTCGGTGCAGGCATTGCGGCGCTGGCTGTTCTGTGCATACTGGGAATGTATTCGCTTTATAAAATATTTTCCGGAAAATTCGGAAAAAAGCAGGCCGCCGGTCCTGTCACGGAGGAAATTCCGGAGTTTTCCGGATCCGGTTCCGGCGGATCCGTTCTTTCCGATACGGAGCTTGCTGCCGTTATCGCAGCGGCGGTTGCGGCATACAGGGAAACGGAAGACCGTGAATATACCGGAGGATTCAGAGTGGTTTCGTTCAGAAAAACAAAACGGACTTCCGTTTACGGAAAAAATGATTTCCGAATATAAATACGATCGAATCGAGAGGAATTGGCATGAAAAAATATAATATAACCGTAAACGGTACAGTTTATGAAGTGGAAGTAGAAGAAGTTGCTGCCGGGACCGCTCCCGCAGACAAACCGGCCGCGGCCGTTCCGGTCAGACAGGCTGCCCCCGTTCCCGCCGCTCCCGTAAAAGAGGAAAAAAACAGTTCCGCACCGGCTGTGCAGGGGGCGTCCGGCAAGACGAAAATCACGGCTCCGATGCCCGGAAATATCCTGAAGGTGAATGTGACTCCGGGACAGAAGATCAAAAAAGGCGATGTGATGTGTCTGCTTGAAGCGATGAAAATGGAAAACGAAATCGTTGCGCCGTCTGACGGCACCGTGGTTTCGGTCCATGCGCGTCAGGGGACGGGTGTCCAGACCGGTGAGTTGTTGTTTACGATCGATTAAATTCCGTAACACAGATGATGAAATCAATCGGAGGATAAATATCAGATGCCTAAAGTAAAGATATGTGAAACGGTGCTTCGCGATTCCCATCAGTCGCTGATCGCAACGCGTATGACGACCGATGATATGATGGACGGTCTGGAATTGCTTGACCGGGTCGGCTATCATTCCCTTGAAGCGTGGGGCGGTGCGACATTTGACGCCTGCCTGCGTTTTCTCAATGAAGACCCCTGGGTCCGCCTGCGCAGGATCCGTGACAAAGTAAAAAACACAAAGCTGCAGATGCTTTTCAGGGGGCAGAACATTCTGGGTTACCGTCATTATGCGGACGATGTGGTCGAATATTTCGTGCAGAAATCGATTGCGAACGGCATTGATATCATCCGTATATTCGATGCGCTGAATGACCCCCGCAATCTCAAGACAGCCATAGACGCGACGAAACGCGAAGGCGGTCATGTTCAGGCAGCCCTTTCCTATACTTTGAGTCCCGTCCACAGCAACGAGGCGTTTGCGTCTTTCGCACGCCGGCTCGAGGAAATGGGCGCGGATTCCATCTGTATCAAAGACATGGCAGGTCTGCTGAAGCCGTATGCCGCGTATGACCTTGTTAAAGCGATCAAAGCGAATACCTCGCTGCCTGTCGAACTGCATACGCATTATACATCGGGTCTTGCTTCGATGACGCTGCTCAAGGCGGTCGAAGCGGGCGCCGATATCGTCGATACAGCCATTTCACCGATGGCGATGGGAACGAGCCAGCCGCCTACGGAGCCTTTTGTCGCGACGCTTGAAGGAACGGAATACGATACGGGTCTTTCGCTCATGGCGCTCGATGACGTCTGCAACTTCTTCATGCCGCTGCGGGAGAAATATATCGCTTCGGGGCTGCTTGACCCGACCGTGCTGAAAGTGGACGTCAACGCGCTTATATATCAGGTTCCCGGCGGAATGCTGTCAAATCTCGTATCACAGCTCAAGCAGTCGGGTAAATCCGAACTTCTCGGCGAAGTCCTGGCGGAAGTTCCTCGGGTCCGTGAAGACGCGGGTTATCCCCCGCTGGTCACACCGACCTCACAGATCGTGGGTTCGCAGGCGGTTTTCAACGTCATCAATAAAGAACGCTATAAAATGGTGACCAAAGAATTCCGGGCGCTGGTCCGCGGAGAATACGGGAAAACACCCGCTCCGATCTCACCGGAATTTATCAGACAGATCATCGGCAGCGATATGCCTATCACAAAACGTCCCGCTGACGATATCAAACCCGAACTTGAGACTCTGCGCGAAAAAATGAAATCCTATTCCGAGCAGGATGAGGACGTTCTGACTTATGCGCTGTTTGACACCGTGGCAACCAAATTTTTTGAAAAACGCCAGGCGGTGAAATATAAACTCGATATGGAAAACATGGATGAAAAGCTGAAGGTCCATTCGGTCTGAATAAAACCAAAACCCCGCCGAAAGGCGGGGTTTTGGTTTCATAAATATACGGTTTTTCCGGTATCGGCGGATTCACGCGCCGAAAGGGCGGCCCGGGTGACATACAGAGATGATTCGGCGTTGAGATGAGTCTGGCTTCCGGTCAGGCAGGCGGTGCAGAAATCCTCGAAGACATCACCTTCCGGCAGCAGGGGAAGTTCTCTTGTTCCGCCTTCCGCTCCGGTAAAAAAGACCCTTCCGTTTACCGCTTCGATGATGCCCCTGCTGCCTGTGATTCTGATCCTGTCGTCTCCGTGCGTTGCCGCAGAGTCGGGACGCATCATATCCGCGGTAACCGAAGCGATGACCCCGTCCTCAAGAGTAAAAGTGCATAAAGCTGCCGTTTCCATATCGCCGTTTCCGTTGTTGTATAAACGCGTGTGCGCCGCCGATACGGAAACAAACCGTTTATTCGTCAGCCAGTAAATCCAGTCGATACCGTGTATGGCGACCCAGGGTATCAGACCGCCGTACGTTTCACGGCTGCCGTAAAAGAAGGAGCGGGTACCCATCTTATAGGATTTCTGCGCGTTTATGAGCAGGATATCACCTGCAAGATCCTCTTCGACCGCATGTTTGACGGTCTTCATAACGGAATTATACCGCAGGCCGAACATTCCGGCGAGATGGATGCGGCTGCTTTTACAAACGCTGTGATAAGCGTGACTCAGCTTTTCAAGTGCGGGAAAATCGACTGCGAGAGGCTTTTCGCAAAAAACATGGATGCCGCAAAGCAGCAATTCTGCGGCAATTCGGCCGTTTTCGCAGAATATCGTATTGACGACTGCGGCGTCCGGTGTTGTTTCATCGGCCATTTGAGAAATGCCGTCAAAGATCCTGCATTGTATTCCGTTTTTGTCCAGAACGGACAACAGTCCCGACGACGAGTCGGATTCATACGGCAGGCAGACGCCTGCTATTTCATGACCGTATTTTTTAACGGCAGGCATTATATAGTGATAATGACCCGAACCGCCGATTATGACGATTTTCATATCTGAAACACCGCACCCCCGCGCACGCAGCCGGGACTTCGCAAGACCGGGCTGCGGATGCTATTTCTGCAGTTTATTGTAAAGGCTTATGCGTTTTCTTGAACAATTATAGGCATTTTCGAAATCACCTGTCATCGTATAAAGCTTTTCGAGATCGCGGATGACGTGATATCGGACGGCTCCCGTTGTGTCTTCGTGGTCCAGTTCCCGCAGCAAACGGAAAGCTTCGCTTCGGTTCCCTTTGTTCATGGCTATGCGGGCGGCGATATGTTTTTTATGATCGGCATCGTTCAGGATGTCCGCAGGTTTTTCGTCTGCCGCAGATCCGCTGCCGTCTTTTTCGGTTCTTACCAGCGCTTCATAATATAAAAAAATATCGGAGTGCGGCAGATACGAAGTGAAGTTTATAGCGGAGGATTTTTCGCCTGCGTTGATCAGCGTTTCCTCGTTTTTTATATCGACCGATCCGATCAGACGGATATAGGACGAAGCGGCTGACGCCAGCCAGTCCGCCGTATAGGATGTCAGGGCGGCGTGCTTTTGCGAAGTGATAAAACCGTTGCGGGCGGATGAAAGCCTGCCGGATTTAAAATCGTCGGCAGCCGCATAAAAAAAACATTCGGCGAGGATCAGATTCAGTTCGTCATCCTCTCTGCCGACAAAAACGGAGCATAGCTGTATACAGGTATTATAATCTTTGTTTTTGAGCTTTCCTTTTACGGTGCTTATGATCTCGGCTTTTTTGAAAAGAAAGTCGTCTTCATCATCGGACAGAAAATAGGCCGCAGAGGTGTTGAGCCGTCCGGCAAGATAACGCAGTGTCTGGATTGAAGGGGTTGCGCTGCCGTTTTCGATCTGACTCAGCATATTTCTCGTTATCCGGTCTCCGGCCAGTTCACTCTGCGTCATACCCGCTTCCAGTCTCAGGTATCGGATGCGTTGATGCAGGTCCATATCAGTTGCCGCAGTCGAAAAAAATCGAACGTCCGCGTGTGTCTGTTCCGACAAACAGAGGGAAATCTTTAAAAACAAGCCGTTTTACCGATTCGCAGCCGAGTTCGTCATAGGCAATGACGGCTGCGTGAGTTATACATTCGCAAGCCAGCGCGCCGGCTCCCCCGACGGCACATAAATATAACGCTTTATTGCGTACCAGAGCTTCCGTCACCTCGGAATTGCGTCCGCCTTTTCCGATTACGCCGGACAGACCGAGATCAAGAAGTCGGGGGGTATAAATATCCATGCGTGACGAAGTGGTCGGTCCGCATGACCCGACGGCAAATCCGGGTTTTGCGGGCGTCGGTCCGGTGTAGTAAATGACGGATCCGCTTATCGGAAAGGGCAGTTCTCCGTTGTGATCAAGCGCGGCCATAAAACGTTTATGAGCCGCGTCTCTTGCGGTATAAACGACGCCGGAAAGCAGAATTTCATCGCCTGCGTCAACCGAACATGCCCAGTCCCGGATATCTTCCGTATTGTATTTATGCATCATGTAAGCAACACTGTTCCTCTTAATACAGGATGACGGAATTCGGTTTTATTCCGTAAAAGGAGATAAGCCGGCTGATTCCGGTTCGTTTTCGGATCCCGTTGATTTCGGTTCGCTGACGGTTATGATTTTATCGATTCCCTTGTTGATGTCCTGAAGGGTGCTTTTTATGATGACGTCGAATTTTGAGTAAACCGAATCGGCGTCGGCCGATGTGTCACCGAGAAGCTTTTCGAGAGCCGAACGGGTGTTATTTATATGTTCCAGATATTCAGACATAAAATCGGACGACATCCGCTTCATTGTGTTTTTTATAAAGTTCATCGCGTGGTTCAATTTGACATCGGCGTCGCCGCAGATTTCTTTTGCTCTGTTTTCGGCAGATAAAGCGGTTCTTTCGGCCTGGATATTGGCGTCGTTTATAATCGAATCGGCGATTTCTCGCGCGTCGATGAGCATGGAACCGATCTGACGGCTGATTTTGTCAAACATCCGCGCTTTTTCGGAATCTGACGGGTCGGCCTGCTTCAGCAGGTTTTTTGTTTCGTTTTCCGCTCTTTTATCGGCGGTGTTTTCGGCAAAGTATAACAGACTGCCGTTTGTTCCGGCTTTTTCGGCGGATACCTGTGCTGCCGCTTCAGCAGGAGCATTCTCCTCCGCAGCTGCTTTATTCGCATTTTGCGACAATAGATCGTATTCGGCCGTAAGCTTTCCGAGTTTTTCGTTCAGCGATTCGATGAGTCCGACGTTTTCGCTGTTCTTTTTCTGCATATCGCCGAGTTCGGCTCCGGTTTTCTCGAGTTCCGCGGCAATCGATCTGTTTTGCTCGCGCAATACGGGGAGCTCGTTTAATCCGGTTCGCGCTTCATCGAGATGACCTGTAAGTTCGTCTATCTGCTTTTTTTGAGAAAGCATGATTTTTTTATATTCGGATTCCGTTTCGGTGAACTTCAGATTGATTTCCTCGATATACTTGTTTACATCTTCTTTGCTGTAGCCGTTGAATGCGGTCCTGAATGTGATATCGGGTTTTTCCGCCGGACTGCTGTTTATCATGTATACCTCCGATGGTGATTGATGGTCGTTTATTGTGAGTCGGCAATGCGTCCGCCTGCAAATCCCTGATACTCGTCAAGGAACCATTCGGCGGTTTTTGACATGCAGATGCCGATCTCATTGTCTTTAAAGGAAAACACGGCTGTCATATTGCCCAGATAATCGTCTGTGATAAAAATGCGGATCATGAATTTATGTTCTTCGACCCAGGCGGCCGAAGACAGGCACCGGTACATTCTGCCTGACGGTTGACCGATGGTGTCTCCGAAGTATTCCCGATGCGGGAAAACACCCTCGATGCACTTGCCTATTCCGAAATCTATCTGTTTTTTTCCCTGCGCGTTTGTATATTCCCAGCTCCCCCGGTCACCGTCGATATGGATCCTCGTGTCCGTAATACCCATGGGATTGCCGTATAATATATATTGTATGCCGTTGATTCGTTCCGTAATGGGCGATTCGGGCACTCCATCGAGCGGGATGATTTCAAGGGAAGCATTTTTGGCGATGAGCGCTTCGCGGTCAAAAACATTTTCGTCGATCGCACGGTCCGAAAGCTTATCGATTATTTCGTCCCAGAGCGCATTGTAAATGATGGCGCGGGATGATTCATAACCCTGATTGTCGGCAGTACAGACAAAAACCATATCTTTTTCCGGTATGCACACTGCCAGCTGATCTCCCATTCCGAGGAAAGAAAAGCTGCTGCTGCGGGTCATCCAGACCTGATATCCGTAACCGAATGAATGGCACGTGTCGTCGTTAAAGCCGGTGGTTTTATTATCGATCTGTTTTGAGCAAGCGGAACGGATATAATTTTCGGACAGCAGCTGCTTTCCGTTATATCTGCCCCCGTTCAGAAAAAGCAGCGCGAACTTGGCAAGGTCACGCGTCGTGCACATAACGCCGGACCCTCCCCAGGAGTATCCTTCGGGTGATTTTATACACCATGCGTCTTCCGAAAAGCCGGTCTCCCCGAGGGCTTTTTCACGCAGGTATTCGAGATACGGTTTTTCCGTCACCCGTTCGACAATGACATTCAATATAAAAGAACCCGAAGTGTCGTAGGAAAAAATCGTTCCCGGCGGATGGCTGGGTTCGGTATTGAAAAAAGTGTGCGCCCAGTCCGAATAGCGGAGTCCGTATGTAGAATAGGAGTATGGGGTGGCCATCATCAAAAGGTCACGAACGGTCATATCGGCTATATAGGGATGAACGGCAGCCGGGAGTTTATCCGGAAAATAACGTATGATTTTATCGTTCAGCGAAATCCTTCCCTCATCGCACAGAAGACCTATGGCTGCCGAGGTGAATGTTTTGCTGACAGAATACATGCGGTGAAGTTTCTCTTCGCAAAAAGGCTTCCAGTAACCTTCCGATATGATTTTTCCGTGCCGAAGCAGGATGTAACTGTGCATATTCAGTCTGTGCCGCTCCAGTTTCCCGATAAAACGCATTATATTCCCGGAAGAAACACCGCATGCTTCCGGAGAGGATATCGGAAGCGGCTTTTTATCCTTCATGTTTGTCACCATTCCTTTCAGTGATCTCTTATCGGCGGTTCGTATCAACAGCGGGTTCGGTTGTTTTGCCGCAGCAGCGGCGTATGTTTTTTGCCCGGTTAAACAGGGATATCCGGTTGCCGGATTTCATTGATTTGTTTTTCGTGCCGTGTTTTAAGGATTTTTTCCACTTCACAAAGGTCTTCGTAGGTGTTTACGCCCCAAAGCTCCTCTTCGTCACAGGTCATGTATGCGTTGACTTTTTCGTTCCGTGCAAGCAGGATTTTAGGAACGTCGGTCAGATAATATTCTTTTGCCGCGTTGTCGTCCTTAAGGCTTTTAAGGGCGTCGTATAATTTTGCCGTGTCGAAGATATACAGGCCGACGTTCAGTTCGTTGATCCGCCGTTCGGATTCGGTACAGTCGCGATGCTCTTTGATTGCGGTCACACGGCCGTTTTCCCGTATGATTCTGCCGAAAGGGAGCGGTTTTGAAGAACGGCAGCTCAGCAGCGTGCAGACGTTTTTTTCTTTACGGTGAAGCCCGATCATTGACAGGACTGTTTCTCTTTTTATAAGGGGGACATCTCCGCTCAGGACAGCCATTTCACCGTCATGGTTTATGTCGGGAATCGCTTCTTTGATCCCGCACATCACCGCGTATCCGGTTCCGTAACCGTCACTGCCCTGCATGGCAAACCTGCGTTCGGGAAACCGGCTGCGTATCGCTTCGGCCATAAAGCCTACCACAATGGTTATATCTTCGTTATCCAGAAAATCGATGGTGTCCAGGACATAAGCCAGCAAAGGTCTTCCGTTTGCTTCGCGCAGGACTTTCGGGAGGGGATTTTCCGCATCGCTCAGGCGTGTTCCTTTGCCGGCCGCCATTATAATGGCTTTCATAGTTTAATGATACCTTTCGTTTTCGTGTTGATTTTTATCTGCAGAGGATAAAGACGGATGCAGCGGATTCGAGAGACATTTCCAGAAGGGTATACGCATGTTCTTTCAATACGGAATATTCGATACCCAGCTTCTTTATTTTCCCGGTGTGGGGATTCCATTCTTCGCATGAAGCAAATTCTCCGAGAAGAAAAATGTTGCCTTTGTAGGATGAATTGGTCGAATTGATAAAATAATACAGATCGCATCCTGCATATTTTTTATGGATATAATTAAAAACACCGCCGCTGACCACATTCATCTTTTCGAACATCGGAAGCGGAAGGTTCAGAATTCCGCTGTTTTGTATACGCGGCATATCTCCGATGACAACGTCATGCGCGAGATCCATTTCACTGTCTATGATGGTTGAAAGCACCTGGCTGTCGACCAGATCGGTGCCGTCTGCGGCTGTCTTCGATGAAAGTATGTAATAGGCGGTTCCCCCCGCCGGATTTGTGTTTTTATAATATGCCTCAAAAGTGTTGATTTCATTCTTTTTAATTCCGAAGATCGTTTCGATCGTTTCACGGACTTCCGTATCGTAGGGATTTTCGCCGTTTTCTTTGTTTTCGGGATTGAATTCAAAGGCGCGGAACGGAAGTTCGTCGGTGGCTATGATCTTTCCGCCGTCGTCGAAGAATTTTTTTAGGATACGAACGCTTTTAACGCTGATCTGTCCCGAACCGGGAAGGATCAGCAGCTTATATTGTTCGAAATTGACTTTGTTGCCGAGATAGAGAATCCCGTCGTCGGAATAGCATTTTTCGTTCAGTGTTTCGGGATGGAGTACGGTCAGGTCGTGTCCGCAGTAATTCATGACCGAATTGATCACATTCATATAATCGGCGTTGACCGGCGTCTGAGGAAATTCAAAACCGGAGACCTGTGTTATAAACAGCGAGGTCTGCGCCTGAAGGGAATAGACCGGATATAAAAGTGCGATATCGCATATATGTCTTCCGCCTCGCAGCAAAGTCTGACAGCGTGCGGCAAAATCGTTCCAGTCATGCAGGCTGTCACGGAAATCCGGGTTTCTGTGTGATACCTCGTGAGGGATTGAAGCATTTCCGCTCAGCCATAATGTGTGCGGTATGAGAAAATTCACTCCGCGCGCGAAGGCATTCATGGCTTCGCGATACAAAATGTCATCGTTTAACTTTGTATAGTTGCCGAATATTTCGCAGCAGACAAGATTCCTGTCATAATTATACGCGGAACTTGATGCCATTTTCAGACCGTTAAAACCGTATAAATACTGGTGGACAAGGTCCAGACCGCATGCGCCGGCATTTCTCTGGTAGGTCATGCCGTCTCCGAACAGCCATGGAGCCGCCGTTGATTTGGGTTCGGCTACATGCCCGGTGCAGATCAGACTGTGGGTATTGGTAAAATCCGAAACAGCCCGAAAAAAACCGTCCGCAAGCATTTCGGCGCGGCAGTTGAAAAAAAGCGATCTGTAATGTTCGGTATCTTCTTTTATATCCTCAAACAAAGCCGGATAATACGGTGCCGGATCAAAACCGTATTTTTCGAAGAAAATACGGTTGAAATCATCGTCCCACATCCGCCGGTTCGGCGTAATATACTGTATATCGTCATAAAAAGTCATGATGACCGTTTCACCGATATATTTTTCGAACATATCACAAAAGATCTTATAGGTCAGGTTGATAAAACACCGGCAGGAGTCATAATTCAGGTAATTTACGTACCGGGTGCCCGGCATGATTTTTACGGTATACTGCTGAATCGTCCAGTTTCCCTCCGGTGTATACCAGATCACATAATCGTTTTGTATATGATCGCGCAGATCGACCACTTCATGCGTGTCGTTTTCGATGGCAACGACCGACATTGTTTTTCCTTCGGTGTCGAGTCTGAATCGGGTCTGGTCGCCGGATGTACAGGTCAGTTCACGGCGGCAGAGCTGTTTTGCAAGCGCGGAAGGATATTTTTGTGCAAGTTCACCGCCTGCCCATCCGGAAGGAAAGTCGAGGTCGTCGTAATATATAACAAAAAGACCTGTTTTGTCTGCGATATCAAGAATCTTTCCGTATGCTTTATAATACGCATCCGTGCCGTATGGGGGGGTTGTTTTTGAAACCGGAAGCAATGCAACACCGCCGTAACCGCTCTTTTTATAACCGTTAAAATGAGCCGAAACAGCATCTTCATCGGTCATATCACCGTCCATGTGAAAAAAAGCGATGGTTCTGTAATCGTTTTTAATATTTAAAAAATTTTTCTTTAATTCGTTATAATTTATCTCGCGCTTATTAGCGTCCAAGCATTCCACCGCCTTAAAATAATATAAAGAGTATAACATAAAAGAATCGAAATGTAAACATCCTGAAATAAATAAATCGGGGTGAAAAAATAAAAAACGGCTATAATGCTTGACAAGAGTCGGCTTTTATTATACAATACTGTGTAAATTGCATGATTTAAACGAAAGGAAAGTTTGACAGGGTCTATGATTCAAATAGTGAAGGCTCCGCCTGATGTATGGCATGCGCTGGACGGGAAGGGCATTGCCGAATCGGATATTCTGCTTGTTTCAAAATGCGATATGAACCGCGACGGAATCTGGTGCGATTGCTGGCTGTTTGCCACGGCGGGTGAAATCATCTGTCTCGGGGGTTCGTCGGCGGTTGTACCGTCGCGCCGGAAGGGCCGTTTGAAACCGGGGATCATGTCTGAATTTAAAGAAATATCCTGCGATAGCTTTATGATCTCCGAATTGTCGGACTTTAAAGTAGAGGAACTCATATCGACTTGCCGTCTTGTTGCAAAAGATAAAGACGGCGTTTTCGTTCTTATCACATATCTGACGAACGCATCCAAAGAGGATACGAATCTTTTTATTAAATATGCGGGACAGATCAAAGAAAAGGGCGCCGTCGAACCGGGCGAAGCCGAAAAAGATCTGAAAGAAGAAAAACTGTGCCCTAAGTGCGGTAACCGGTACGCAGACCCCGTGCGGAAGATCTGTCCGAAATGCATGGACAAAGGGAAAATAATCAAACGAACTTCGGAATTTTTTTTCAAATATAAAATATTTATCGGCATTATGATCCTATTGCTGGTCGTATCGAGCGCCTTGGGCGTGATAGCTCCTTATGTGAGTTCGGGTTTTTACTATGACCAGGTGTTGAATACAGCCGGTGAATTTTACGGCGAGTTGCTGCTCGTTTTGGGCATTATACTGGCTACCCGGCTTCTTTCTCTGCTCAATCAGATATTCAGCGGAGCGATCAGCACTTCGGTTGCGGCGAAAGTCGTTTATGACCTGAAAAAAGTGATATTTACCGCTATCGAGCGCCTGTCCATCAGTTTTTTTACGGGAAGACAGACCGGCGGGCTTATGGCACAGGTCAATAATGACGCAAATACTATATACTGGTTTTTTTGTGACGCCCTCCCCTATTTCCTCGTAAATCTCGTCCAGATTACGGCGCTCTTCATCATCATGATCATCATGAATCCTCTTCTTACTCTATTGTCGCTGATTACGGTTCCCGTTGTGTTTTTTATGATAAAATGGCTTTTCGGTCATATGGGAAAACTCCACGCAAAGCGGTTCGGCCGTTTTCGCGCTTTAAATTCGACGCTGAGCGACGTTTTGACGGGAGTCCGTGTGGTCAAGGCTTTTTCCAAAGAGAAAGACGAGATTAAAAGATTTGACCGTCAGAGTATCGCACTCGCAAACGCCGAACGAAACATGTCGTATTTTGCACATACCGCCTTTCCTCTCGCCGGTTTTATGCTGTATTTGAGCAGCATAATCGTCTGGGGCATCGGCGGCTGGATGGTTATACAGGGCGAAATGACATACGGAATGCTGATTACTTTTATCGCCTATATGGCCATGATACAGAACCCGATGTTTTTTTTCGTAGATATGATGAATATGGCTTCGGATTCATTCAACGCCATGCAGCGGCTGATCGAAGTGATGGACGCGGTTCCCGATGTCGTCGAAAAAGAAGATCCCATACGTTTTGAACGCCTTCGCGGAAGCGTGGAATTTAAAAATATCAGCTTTTCCTATGTTAAAAACCGCAAAGTGATCGATAATGTCTCTTTCGATGTGCAGCCCGGAGAAAAACTGGGTATTGTGGGTCATACGGGAGCGGGAAAAAGTACTCTTGCCAACCTGCTTATACGCCTGTATGATGTCAATGAAGGGGAGATACTGATCGACGGCGTCAATATAAAAGACATAGCATTCGATGTTCTTCGCAGCAATATTGCCATTGTTTCACAGGAAACTTATCTGTTTGCCGGCACCATAGCGGAGAATATCAAATATGCGCGTCCGGAAGCGACCAGGACCGAGATTATCGAGGCGGCGAAAATTGCCGGAGCCCATGATTTTATCATCAAACTGCCCGACGCGTATGAAACAAAAATAGGTTTCGGATTTAAAGACTTGTCCGGAGGAGAAAGACAGCGCATTTCCATTGCGCGCGCAGTCCTGCGCAATCCGAAAATACTTATCATGGATGAAGCGACCGCTTCGATGGATACCGAAACGGAAAGACAGATTCAGACTGCGCTTGAAAAGCTGGTGAAAGGAAGAACCACCATCATGATTGCGCACAGGCTTTCGACTTTGCGCGATGCGGACAAACTCATTGTCATAGAAAACGGAAAAATGCCCGAAGCGGGTACGCATCTTGATCTGATCAATAAAAAAGGCATCTATTTTAATCTGTATAAATTACAGGTCGAAGCGCTTCGCAATATCGGGATCGAAGGCTGAGATTGCTGACGGGAGTGAATACAATTGGAAGAGAAAAAAAGCGCCCTGAGTGAAATCGTGGATATTGTTTATATCAGTTCCGAAAATTCGATCTTCGGAATGAAGAATGATTTTCTGACATTAAAAATAAAGGTTCCGGATGAAGCGAAGGGTATCGAAGAAAAAGAATATGACCGGGTTTTCCTGCACCGGGCGTTTCCGTTTGAAGACAAATTCAATTATATCTCCGTAAACGACAAAGACGGGAAAGAAATAGCGATTATAAAAAGCCTGGAGGATATAAACGAAGAACAGCGCAAATACATTACGGATGAACTTGACCGGAAATATTACTCGCCGACCATTAAAAAAATCATCTCCATGAAAGAGCGTTTCGGATTTTCATACTGGAAAGTACTGACCGATACGGGTGAACGCGCTTTTACCATTCAGGACACCTACCGCAGTATTCATAAAATCAATATAACGCATATTTTTTTGACCGATGTGGACGGAAACAGGTACGATATTCCGGATATAGAAGCGCTTGACCGGAAAAGCTATAAAAAAATCGAGCTCTACATGTGATTTAAAATCCGAAAGGCAGTATGAATGGAAAAAAGAACAACTCTGAATAAAAAGCTGATCTTTCTTCTGCCCGGCCTTCATGAAGAAGAGATTATCGTCCCTTTTCAGTTTGATCTTGACAATACGTCATCGCATCAGGCGGTCGACGGTCTTGCCGCGATACTGAGGGACAGGCTTGTCGTATTGAAAGGCGGAGTCCTTACAGAGACGGTTTCGCTGGCTGAAATCACGGAATTTAAATATACGGCCGGTATAGGCTGCGTTTTTCTGGAGTATGTGAAAGACAGCAGGGATCATATGCTGTGCCGGGCGGATATGAGTTTTTCCCGTCTCTACGCGTCGCTTGCAAAACGTATCAACAAATACATGCAGACAGGTAAATTCGATTACGGATATGAAGAGGAAGTCGAAGTTTACTGCCCAAAATGCGGTAGACCTTATTCTGCCGGGTCAAGGGTGTGTGCCCGCTGTGTGGATAAAAAACATTATCTGGGGCGTATCTGGGATATCGCAAAACCCTATGCGGGTTATATCTATTTTTCGATATTCATGTATTTCGTGATCGCAGCAACCAGTCTGATCACCCCCTGGATAAACCGAATACTGGTCGATGATTATATACTGGCGGATACGATGCCTCAGTGGCAGAATTTTCTGACGGTGATATCGGGCATCTTTTTTCTGAACGTCATTCTGCGCATCCTTTCGATTATCCGCAGCCTGACGCTGATCAAGGCCAGCAATAAAGTTTCCGTCCGTCTGCGTGAACTTGTCTTCAATAAGATCGAGGTCATGTCGATCTCGCGTATTTCCAAACGGACATCCGGTGAACTGATGAACCGGGTAACCGGCGATACGAATACACTGAATCATTTTATAACGCATGAAATAGGCAATGCATTCGAACAAATCATTATTTTTGCGGCGGTCGGTACTTTTTTATTCATTTATGACTGGCGTCTCGCGCTTATGGTGATACTTCCGATGCCTGTGGTCGTTGTGATCAACCGGTTGTTCTGGTCGTTTATGCATCGGCACTGGCACAAGCAATGGACGCTGAACGCTAAATCGAGCACGATCCTGCATGACATTTTTTCGGGTATCCGGGTAGTCAAGGCTTTCGGAATGGAAAAACACGAATATGGCCGTTATGAGGAAGTTATCCGCGCCGAACGTGACATTTCGATATTCAACGAACGCTTTTTTGCGGTCATTTATCCGATTATTCAGTTTATCATGGGTATCGGTGAATTTTTCCTGCTGTATTATGCCGGTTCCAAGATACTCAGCCTGGAAATGTCACTCGGATATATGCAGCAGATAACATCGTATATCGGTTTGATTTACGGCCCGCTGCGATGGATCGCCTGGTTTCCGCGAATGCTGGTTCGCGTTACGACTTCACTCGTGAAAATTTTCGATGTCATCGACGAAAAAGTCGATGTTGCCGACCGTGAAAACGCGAAAGAAGTCGACATCAAAGGTTTTATCGAATTCGAGGATGTTTCCTTCGGTTATGACGAAACGGTCGATGTGCTGAAAAAGATATCGGTCAGCATCAGACCCGGTGAAATGATTGGTATTGTGGGTAAATCCGGAGTCGGCAAGTCCACACTCATCAATCTTGTCATGCGTCTATACGATGTTGACGAAGGAGCAGTAAAAATCGACGGCGTCAACATCAAGGACATTTCGCAGGAATCTCTCCGTTCCCAGATCGGCGTTGTTCTGCAGGAAACGTTTTTATTTTCCGGAACGATATACGACAACATCGCATACGCCAAATCCGGAGCATCCCGCGATGAGGTGATCACAGCCGCCAAGATCGCCGGAGCCCATCCCTTTATCATGAAGCTTCCCGATGCGTATAATACGAAAGTGGGAGAGCGGGGATATACGCTGTCCGGCGGTGAACGCCAGCGGATCTCGATCGCCCGGGCCCTTCTTCATAATCCGCGTATACTGATTCTGGATGAGGCGACCGCTTCACTCGATACGGAGACCGAAAAACAGATACAGGACTCGCTTCAGAAGCTGATCAAAGACAGAACGACCCTGGCGATTGCCCATCGGCTCTCCACATTGCGCAACGCCACCCGCCTGATCGTCCTCGATAAAGGAAGCCTGGCCGAAACGGGGACACATGACGAACTTATGCGCCGTAAAGGCATATATTACGGTCTGGTCATGGCACAGCGGCAGATGTCGAAAATGGCCGGCAGGGAACAGATAAGCTGACACGGAAAGTGTGTAAAATCCCGATGAATGTAAGATGCAATGAGGAACTGGTCCTGGATACGGCGAGACTTGCCGGCTGCCTTATACTTGAAAACGGGGGGGAAACCTACCGCGCCGAGGAAACGGTCATGCGCATCTGCACGGCCGGCGGGTATGCGGAATCCGAAGTCATCGCGATACCCACCGGCATTTTTGTTACGCTTGTCAGCGGTGAAGTCTCTTATAAAACACATGTGAAACGCATCAAAAAAAGGTGGGTGGACCTTGTCCGTATAGACTATACGAACACGGTGTCGCGTGCCGTCGAATCGGGAGAGATAGATTTTAAAGAAGCGCTCCGGCAGCTGCGTGAACTCAGCGCAAAGGGTTACGGCCGTTTCGACATCCTCAGAAGCTGTTTGTATTCGGCACTTGCAGCCGGACTTTTCACGCTTGTCAGCGGGGGAGGTCTGTTTGATTTCGCTGTGGCCTTTCTGTGCGGAGCATCGGTCCAGCTTCTCTCGGCATCCTTCAGCCGGATCAATATTTTTCCGTTTATCATATCGCTTGTGGGCAGCATGCTGATAGCCCTGATCACGGTTTCGGCGGTCACGCTTGCCGGCACCGGGAATACGGATAAAATTATCGTCGGGTCGATTATACCGCTGCTTCCGGGTCTTGCGATGACCAATGCGATCAGGGATACCATCATGGGGGATCTGATTTCCGGTTCGGCCCGTTTTACGGAAGCGCTGCTCTCGGCTGTCGGGATCGCGGCGGGTGTCGGTATGGTTTTCGGCTTTTATATCGGCATCGGAGGCGTTTTATGACGGCTGCGGGATTAGTCGAACTGCTCCGCCTGTTCGGGCTTTGCGCGGCGGCAACCCTGTTTTACGCCCTGCTGCTGCGCACACCCAAAAAAGCCCTGATTTTATCTGCTGCCCTCGGAAGCACGGGCTACGTTGTTTTTATACTTTCCGACCGTTATTTCGCAAATACTCTGACGGCGTATTTTTTGGGAACGCTGTTTATATCGGTTATCGGAGAACTGCTGGCCAGGATTATGAGGATGCCGTCAACGGTTTTTGTCATCCCTTCGGTCATTCCGCTTGTCCCTGGATACGGTCTTTATCTCACGATGCTGCTTCTGGTTCAGAATGATTTTGACGGATTCATAAAAACCGGAGCAAAGACATTGTTTGCAGCCGGTATTATGGCTGTGGCGATTGCCCTTACGAATTTTGTCGCACGTCGAATCATTCCTTCGGGCAATCTAAAAAAACAGCATACTTGATGTGCGGCCGGAAAAAGCCGGTCCGGTTACACATTGATTTTCATGCCGTCATAAGCGAATTTCACACCGAAGACACCTTCAAGCGCGCAGTAGTCATCGTAGGATTTGCCCCATTCTTCTTCGATGTGCGTTATGATGATGTTTTTAAATTTATATTTGTTTTTCATGACCTGTATGTCTTCCGTTGAATATAATTCGCGCCGCAGCGGATGCTTATAACCGATCTCCCTGCCGTCTTTGAGTTTATTGCCGATAAATGTATTTCCGATAATCAATACATCGGCGTTATACAACAGTTCATGGTCGGGGAAAGGTATACAGTCGCACGGGGCATAGATCGCTTTTGCACGGTCTCCCGTAAATACAAATACGGTTACGGCATTCTTTCCTTCGACCGCAACGGGAGTTACAACATAATTGCCGAAGGAAAGCGGCGATTTGAACAATGTTCTGCGGATCAGTCCCATGCGTTCGTAATAGTCGAAAAATGAGCCGTTTTTCGACTTTATACGATTAAGGTCGCGCATAACCGCGGGGACTGCATAGACATCAAGCGGTTTTAACGGCAGAATGCCGTCGTAATAATCAAGCCAGCTCAGTTTGATCTGTTCCGCAATGCGCATTCCGAGTGTATGGTCGGGATCCCGGTGGCTGTAAAAAATCGTATTGATTTCCGTAAGCCGGGCATTGTTGACCGCCGCGCAGATGTCCTCGGGCGTGTCTATCACGGCTTTGATATCATCACAGTACAGTGAACAACCGCATCGTGCCCGGGGATAACCCTTTTCTCTTGCCTCCGTACATACGCGGCAGCGGCACAGCGGTTTCGGTATGCTCATGCATCCTCCGGAACCTAATATCGTAAAAGTCAAATTGTACACTCCTTTAAATGGTATGATTTGTTTTCGCCGTTAACCGTGAAAAATAAAATTCACAAAACACCGCATTGTGAATTTAGTGTTAAATGTTGAAATAGTACATTGATTTAAAGTTTATAAAAGACTATGATAGTAATAGGCTTTCTGCCGGTAAGAGGAGGTGATGCGGATTGCTGCTGAAAACATTCAAGCGGTATGAAAAAAAGTATCTGGTGAATGAAGCTGACTTGATGAAACTTCTGCCCGAAATCAACGGCCGGATGTCTCCCGACGCTTATTGCACCGACGGCAGGCGGTACCGGGTATATAATATATACTTCGACAACGATACGCATGATATCATCCGCCATTCTGTTTCAAAACCTTATTTTAAAGAAAAGCTCAGAATGAGGTCTTATTATCCGGATCCCGGAGAGAATGATTTTGTTTTTCTTGAGATCAAAAAGAAGATCGGCAAGATCATATGCAAGCGCAGAGCCGTATTAAAATATCCCGATGCGCTGGCATTTATCGAAAAGCACAAATATCCGGAAAAGACGGATTATATGCAGCATCAGGTCCTCGGGGAAATCGAATATTTTATCGGTAAATATAACGTCAGGCCTGCCGTTTTTATATGCTATGACCGGTATGCCTATTTTGACAACGAAAATCCCGAATTCCGGCTGACGTTTGACAGCAATATCCGTTCGCGCCGCGACAGGCTGGATTTTTGTTCGGGAACGGACGGGGAACTGCTGCTGAGTGAAAATGATTACCTCATGGAGATTAAAATTTCCGGTTCCATTCCTTTATGGCTGGTTCAGCTGATGAGTGAGTTGAAAATATTCAGCACCGGTTTTTCAAAATACGGAAAAGAATATAGCGCATACCACGAAAATTCCTTATAAAAATCCGGAAAGAGGTAACTTTTACTCATGCTTGACTTTTTACTGACTCCTTCGGAAACGGCCGAAGCGCTGACCCTGCCTTTTTTTCTGAAAGTTGTATTATCGGCGCTTGTATTGGGTTTTATTATCAGTATCGGTTATCTGATCATACACAGGAAAAAAGGCTGGCAGCAGTCCTTTCTGGTAACTCTGATCATGCTGCCTGCCATCATATCCGTCATCATCATGCTGGTGGGAAACAACGCCGCACGGGCTTTAAGCCTTGCCGGAGCATTTTCTCTGATCCGTTTCAGAAGCGCACCGGGTGACCCCAAAGATATTGCCTATGTTTTTTTTACCCTTGCAGTCGGTCTCGCCTGCGGAATGGGGTATATCGGATATGCCGTCCTGTTCACTTTCGTCATGGTTGCGGTTATGTATATCGTCGAACTGTTCAATTACGCGGCTCCGAAGCGCAGTGAAATGGCGCTTCGCATAACTATACCCGAAAATCTCAATTACCAGGGATTATTTGACGATTTGCTGGGAATTTATACGGGGAAATGGCTGCTTAAGCGTGTGAAAACCACGGATTTCGGATCTCTGTTTGAGCTTCAGTATCATATAAGCTTAAAGAAGGATATCGACCAGAAAGCTTTTATCGACGCTTTGCGTCAGCGTAACAGCAATCTGCCCGTACAGCTGACACTGAAGGAATTCGAAGAACAAACGCTGATGTGACCGGCTTAAATGAGGGCTTTTAAAAAGGGCAACTTTTTCATATGGCAGACCATGATGAGACCGGACGAAATAACCGCGGATATCAGTATGGCAACAGCCGGCAGCCTTCCGATGTATGGGTATATGGCTACATACATCGGTTCAAAAGCAAGGATCAGCATGTCGGACAAAAGATATATGCCGAAAGTACAGCTGCCTAAAATTTTCAATGCTGTTTCGGTCCGTAAACCGAAATCGATGTCAGACAGATATTTCATCATGTAAAAAAGGCATATACCGGGAATCATGATATTAAAGGACAAACGGTTATCCCAATACGGATATGCGGCGGTGTTTTTTTTGAATTCAAAGTAGGTCATTATAACCGAAAACAAGGTAAAAACAAAAAAAAGTGCGGCGGCTGTGATAAAACAGCGCTTACTTTTACGGATAAAGAGATTGTCGATGTAATAGCCGGCAATAAAATACGCGAGATAACCGTTGAATAAAGGTGTGATGACTGTGCTGTTGCAGACAGGAAGATCAAAAAAATCGGTTATAACGGGGAGCGTAAACGTTGCCAGCGCAGAAAAGCATAAAAAATAGATGAAGTCCGCTTTGTTAAAACCATGGATCATTTTTTGCAGGAGCGGAAGCATAAGCAGAAGTCCTATATATAAATACAGATACCAGAATGCGTTTGTCACGGCTCCGCTGTATACGGTTATAAAAAAGTTTTTCAGTTCGGTTCCGGTGATTTCTTTAAAATCTTTGATTGAAATCAGAAAATAAAATCCCGAAAAAACGAACAATGCTGCCGCTATGCGCAATATCCGTCGGAAAATATTCCTGTAGCTGTCCTCGCGGCCGAGAAGAAGAGAGCCGGAGATCATGATAAACAGGGGCACGGCCGTTTTGCTTATATAAAACAAAAAAACCGAAATGAACCAGACCGGGGAAGGTGGGTTTCCCATAAACAACCGGCTGTTGGTATGATTGACGACAACAAGAAAACAGGCTGTGATTCGCAGAAAATCGATATGAATTTTATAACCGTTCATATATATTCAGCCTTTCGGACCGGATTTTCGTGCCGGGCGATGTAAAATGCTCCTTATAGATTTATTCTAAAAGGAGCATTTTTTTTATATCTGCATGCTGCGCTTCCGGCGGTTATATTCGGAAATCGGATTAACGATCTCACGCCAGTCAAGGTCGCCGCGGTCGAGGGCCCGTACCAGTATTTCCGCCGTTGCTATATTGGTGGCTGCCGGAACATTATGCAGGTCGCATAATCTGAGCAGGCTGTATTCCGCTTCGCGGTTTACATTCGTATGGGAAGTGTCACGGAAAAAAAGCAGCAGGTCGATTTCATTGTAGGATACGCGCGATGTGATTTGCTGGGCTCCCCCTATTTCACCGGAAAGCAGCCGTTCTATTTTAAGACCTGTCGCTTCCGAAATATATTTACCTGTTTTACTTGTGGCGCACAGGGTATGTTTGCTTAATGTGCCGCAGTAAGCGATGCAGAACTGCGTCATGAGTTCTTTCTTTTTATCGTCGGCTATGATTGCAATTTCCATATTTGACTCCGTATTCTCCGGCGTTTTATTAGTATCTTATCTTTTGCCGTCGGCGCAAAGATAAACACGGTTATTTTAAAATGACAGATTTATAAATGCCTTTAAAATGCTGAAAAAGCGGTACGCTGCGTCCGAGCAGTCTTGTTGCCGTATTGTTGAAAGCGGTCCAGACATCCGTTTTATACAACTCGTCTATAAGCGCTCCGCGTTCCTGAAGTTCACTCAGAGCGGGGTCATGAGGTATTACACCGAGAAGCTGGATATAAGTGCGGTCTATAATATCGATGATTCCGGGCTGTGTGCCTTTTTTTACCGCCGCGGCATCAAAGCGGTTGATGATCAGCCTTCTGTCTGTAATTCCGAGTTCCTCTAGCATAAAGCTCGTTCGCTCCGCGGCACGGATCGACGCAGGCTGATGCGTGGCTATGATCAATGCGCGGTCGGATATTTTTGAAACAAGGGGCAGCATGGAGGAGGCATCCCCCGGAGTGTCAATGATAATATAATCGAGTTTGAAAAGACTCGCTATGGTTTCCAGAGTCTCCTCAAAATGGAGGGGATCGATCGTTCCTTTAAAATTATACGGAGCTGCGCAGAAGTATAAATTATTGTTTCGCGTATCGTTCAGTACGGCGCGTTCAGCGCTTATCTTGTTTGTAAGTATATCACAGATATCATAAACAATTCTGCTTTCATAACCCATTATCAGGTCCAGGCATCGCATATTAAAGTCACAGTCGAGGGCCAGGACCCGCAAACCAAGGTGCGCAAGCATCATCGCGAGATTGGCTGTAACGGTGGATTTTCCGACACCGCCTTTAAAGGATGTGACGAGTACCGTTTTACACCTGTTATTGTTAATTTATCCCACCTCGTCTTATCGCACATTTATTCCAAACATATATTTATTATAATACCATGATTTAGTATGTTTTGTCAATAAGCAAAATGACTATTCTTTTGAGGTAAAAATGCATAATTTGCAGGATCGGTTTCTTTTCGGAAAGTTCGGGAAAACGTTCATACCGATATGTAACTTTTCTCTTAAATATTTACGCAAACTATTGTTAATTCGCAATATAGAATATATAATAAAAATAATTCATAAAATAGTCGGGAAATTTTTATTTTATGTTTTTGATTGAGATGTTTTTATAGCAAAGGGGGAGTCAGTTTGTATGAAATAACGGAATATGATATCAAACTGGTAAAATCGCCGGTCCCGTATATATCGGTCGGATTATTCTGGGTGCTGTGGGTGTTTCTGTTTCCGCTTTACTTATGGTATCATTTTGTCATCGCGGGCTTTTTGTCGGTCGCCGTTTATTTTATAACAGGCAGACTGTTTCCGGCAAAACAGGTAAAAATACCGCGAAAGCACCGGATCGAACTCAGCGGAGACGAAGATGTTGACCGTCAGATAAAAAACGCGCGCGATCATATCAAAAAAGCGGAAGCTTCCGTAAGAATAATCGAAACGATCAACAAGTCTCTTGCGGACGATTCAACGCATTTGATTTCCAGCGGAGTCCGGATACTGGCTTATATTTCTAAAAATCCGGACCGTGCTTCTCTTGTCCGCAGATTCCTTAATTATTACCTGCCGACGCTTGAAAAACTTCTTGAATCATATATCGAATTTAAAATGCACAACACAGCTCCGCAAACGGTTGCCGAAATCGAACAAACCGTCCCGACCATGAAAGAAGTATTCCAAAAACAAATAGATAAGCTTTTAATGGACCGGGAACTTGATATCTCTACCGATATTGATGTCCTGGAGAGTAAACTTGCCGGTGACGGACTACAGATATTCAAAGATCCGCAGTAACGCTTATTTATATGTCAGATAAAAGAAAGATGCGGTATTATGCTTTTGAAAATATTCTCATTGTTGCGGCCGGCGTTTTTTTTCGGACTTTTCTTACTGTTATCTGCAGGAATATATTTGTTTGTAAACAAATCGCACCGGCAAAAAAATCGCAGACTTGAATCGAGCGGAGACAGTGAGGTTGACGGGCAGATTAAAATAGCCCGCGAACAATTAAAACAGATACAGGCATCCGCAAAAGGGATCGGGTCCCTGAATAAAATTCTCTCGGAGGAAATCGGACAGCTGATCTCGGAAGGATATAATATTCTTTCTTATATATCGAAAAATCCCGACAGGATG
>CAZVPD010000024.1:0-29037 GCA_964628455.1 uncultured Lachnospiraceae bacterium | reverse complement strand
TTTGCCGACATGACGACATTTTTCGGAAGCTTTGAAGCGAAGATCTCGGGATTGCTCCACGGAGAGCAGGACAGCTTTCTGATATTCGGCATCTGCATGACGACGCCGATACGGTCGTCGAGGCGGTCGCAGCAGCCGTAATACATATTTCCGAAATAGGGGAAAAGCCGCTTCATATACGGAACTTCGAATTCGGCTGTCACAGCGGGGGAAACGGAAGAAAACAGCTGAGCCAGGCCGAATGCCCACGTATTTTGCGAAACAGGCGCGCGGCCGTCTGCATCGTCCGGAAGAAAAGTATGCGAACAATGGCACACATTGATGTTAACGTCAAAAAGCCCGTCGCGGTTCATCTGTTCGATCAATTCCGCCGTGCCTGTCGTCAGGCGTTCCATGATGCCGTGCAGAAGGTCGGGATTGTCATATATACCGGTGTAAATCTCTTCGACACCCATCCATTGGGTAATGAAATCCCACAAGCCGAGATGCAGGATCATTCCGGCGAAACGCCATTCGATAATGCCTTTGAACAGCTCGTCGGCTTCGGCGGCAATAACGGCTTCATATTCGCGGTTTAAAATCGCCTGAGGCGTCCGGATTTTTTCTATGTCCGCCGCGGACTTAAACTGACACGCGTAAGCCTGTCCGACAACATCGCTGCTTGCGTCGGTGACCGAGGTGGTCACATGCGAAGCGACCCCGTAGCCCGTATAATTGATCGGACGGTAAATAAGGATATAAGGATTTAACACCATGTCCGCGGGCATATGCTCCCATTTGTATATCTCACGCCGAAGCGCGTTTTCTACCCCCCGCCAGTACGGGTCGGAAACACGGCAGACGAGTGAACCGTCGATGTCGAGTTCGTTCCACGGAAGCTGGTCGAAAAGAACGAGCGGACGTTCCATGGATGCGGTGTTCAGCTTCTGCCACAGGCGTTTTTTTTCGGCCTGAACGTCAAGAGACGCATATCCGGCGTAGCGCTGAGCCAACAAGCGCAGGATCGCGGTATCATTTTGATCGAGCATAGGCACCTCCGGTGATTTATTCTTTTTTGATCTGATCACAGCCTATTATAGCACAGCGGGATTTTTTTTGCAAGCGTATTCGCGAGCGATACGGTGTGAAGAAAAACAAAAAGGCGGGCATCTCACCGATACCCGCCTTTTTCGGTTTATATGGTCGATTAATATATTTAAAGACATTATTGTCCGTTATTCATATTCGATGTATATTAATTTGTATATAATCCGCATTTGATTTCTCAGAGGAGCTATTTCCGGAACCGGCGTTTATTTTGCGTAGTCTATTGCCCGGCTTTCTCGTATAACATTGATTTTGATCTGACCGGGATATTCGAGTCCGGCTTCGATTTTCTTGACGATTTCGCGGGCGGTGAGTACCATCTGCTCATCGTTGATTTCATCGGGTTTGACCATGATCCGGATTTCGCGTCCCGCCTGTATGGCGTATGCTTTTTCAACACCCGGTAAGCTTTGTGAAATTTCTTCGAGTTTCTGTAAGCGCTTGATGTAATTTTCCAGGTCTTCACGGCGTGCGCCCGGACGGGCTGCCGATATTGCGTCCGCTGCCTGAACGATCATGGCAATAAGGGTCCTCGGTTCGATGTCGTTATGATGCGCTTCGACCGCATGGATGATTTCTTTGCTCTCCTTGTATTTTTTTACAATGTCGGCACCTATCTGGACATGCGACCCTTCGACTTCCTGCGTCATTGCTTTGCCTATGTCGTGCAGCAGACCTGCGCGTTTTGCCTGTACCGAATCGATACCGAGTTCGTCAGCGATGATGCCTGACAGATGAGCGACCTCGATGGAGTGCATCAGTACATTCTGACCGTAACTGGTTCTGAATTTAAGCCGTCCGAGGAGTTTGACAAGCTCGGGTGCAATACCGTGAACGCCGATTTCAATGGTCGCTTTTTCCCCTGCGAGTTTTATCTGGGCGTCTACTTCACGCTTGGATTTTTCAACGGTTTCTTCGATTCTGGCCGGATGTATGCGGCCGTCGGAAATCAGTTTTTCCAAAGTCAGGCGCGCTACTTCGCGGCGGACGGGATCAAAACCGGAAAGCGTGATTGCTTCGGGTGTGTCGTCTATGATCAGGTCGACGCCCGTGAGTGTTTCTATGGTCCGGATATTGCGCCCTTCCCTGCCTATTATGCGGCCCTTCATATCGTCCGAAGGAAGAGTCACTACAGAGACCGTTGTCTCCGATGCGTGGTCTGCGGCACAGCGTTGTATGGCGAGCGATATGATTTCTTTTGCTTTGGCGTCTGCGTCTTCGCGCAGCTGCGATTCGATCTCTATGATTTTCATCGCCGCTTCATGCCGGACTTCGTTTTCGATGCGGGACAGCAGTTCCTGTTGCGCCTGAGCCGCGGTCAGTCCTGCGATTTCCTCGAGCTTTTCAAATTGCTTTAGTTTTAATCCTTCGATTTCGTCTTCTTTTTCGGAAATTTCCTTAATTCTACGGTTCAGCGCTTCGTCCTTGCGTTCAAGAGCGTCGAACTTCTTCTCAAGTGTTTCTTCTTTGGTAATAAGACGTTTTTCGGTTCGTGAAACTTCGTTGCGGCGTTCTTTTATTTCACGTTCGCTTTCGTTTTTTGCGCGAAGAATTTCTTCTTTAGCTTCTATTAAAGCTTCTTTTTTCTTGGTTTCCGCCGTTTTCAGACCGTCTTCGATTATTTTTTGAGCCTGCTGCTCAGCCGAGCCTATTTTAACTTCGGTAATTTTTTTACGGTATATAATTGCAGCTGTAATTCCGATTGGTATCGCCAGAACGGCTGTTATTATGACCGATATGAGAATTGGAATAAAACCTTCCATAAAGCACCTCCTTTGATAATATATTATTTTAATATAGAAAATTTTTTATGTGACAAATATACAAGGTTCGGCTTCAGCGTTGCGCCGTATTATCACATAATGTATTATTGTAACCTATTATTCTGATTAAGTCAATATGATATTTTTAACAAATTATAAATCTTGGCATCCTGAAGGGCTGTATTGTTGTCCGTATGTGCAGATATCGTATAAAGGGCAGCCGGAGCAGGCGGGATTTCTCGCTTTGCAGACCTCACGTCCGAATAAAACAAGCCTGTGGCAGAAATCCGACTGTTCGGCGGGCTCGATCAAGCCGGACAGCGTTCTCTCGACTTTTTCGGGCCGGCGTTCGTTTTCGGAAGTAAAGCCCAGACGCGACGAAAGCCGGATGCAGTGGGTGTCCGTAACGATTGCGGGTCTGCCGAAAATATCGCCCAGTATCAGATTCGCGATTTTCCGGCCGACTCCCGGCAGTTTCAGAAGCTCATCGATGGTATCGGGAACGGTACCGCCGTAAATACTTACGATCATGGCGCAGGAAGCTTTTATGTTGGCTGACTTTGCGCGGTACAGGCCGCAGGATTTAACGGCTGCTTCGATTTCGCAAATATCGGCGTCTGCCATCGATTCGGGTGTCGGAAACCGTTTGAATAATTCCTTGCCGATCAGGTTCACCCGAAGGTCGGTGCACTGCGCGGACAGGATAGCCATCACAAGCAGCCGCCACGGTTCTCCTTCATAACGCAGAGCGCATTCCGCACCGGGATATATATCGCGGAGACGACGGACTGTTTCGGCGGCTTTTTCTGTTTTTGTCATTCTGCTCCTTGTTTAAAAGCCGGATTTTCTGCCCGGCGCATATAGCTGTATAAGTTGACCCCGAAGTCACGCCTCAGTATGACGCCCAGCCTGCATACCGGCAGACCTACGATATTGAAATAATCGCCTTCGATCCGCTCTATGAATATTCCGGCGTCTTCCTGTATGGCATATGCGCCGGCCTTGTCCGACAACCGGCTGCCGAGTATATAATCATCCATTTCATCCTCCGTCAGTTCACGGAAAAAAACGGCGGTTCGTTCATATTCCACAGTCAGCCTGCCTTCACGGCCGACGGCTATTCCGGTATATACTTCGTGACGTCTTCCGCTCAGGGCGCGGATCATCCGTGAAGCGTCTTCCGGTCCGGCCGGTTTGCCGAATATCTCGTCTCCGCACGATACGACCGTATCGGCGGCAATAATCAGCGCGTCAGCCGGTATGCCGGTTTTGCACCGGACCGCATGCAGTTTGCGCGACGCCAGCCCGCAGACAAGTTCCCCCGGCGCCATACCCTCCGGCGCGTCTTCATTTACGTCGGGAAGAGCTACATCGAATTCAATCCGAAGGTTGGCAAGCAGTTCCTGTCTTCGCACGGATTGCGATGCCAGAATGATACGGCTCATATTTTAATTTTGCTGCCGACAAAAAGCGACAGAAGGACGAAGATGATGACGGATATGTTTAAATTGATCGTCATACCGAGGGTGAATACGATAATGCCGAGGTTGAGCACAAACGGTGATGTCAGACCGAATTCACGGCCGAAGGACAGCCAGGAAAGCCAGGGGATGTTTTGCGAAAGGCTGGACACGAGCATGCCGGCCACCACGCCTATACAGATCAGTAAAATGACATAAAGTGTTTTTTTCATCGTTTCTGTCCCTGTTTCTAATTTGTTCCGGTTGAGCCGAAACCTCCGCTGCCCCGTTCGGTTTCGCCGAGGATTTCCGTCTCGATGAATTTCGCCGTAAATACGGGGATGAACATGAGCTGGGCAATGCGGTCGCCGGGATGGACCACATAGGGTTCGGTGCCCCTGTTGATCAGTGAAACGCAGATTTCTCCGCGGTAGTCGCTGTCGACGACACCGACTCCGTTGGCAAGGGTAACACCGTATTTTGTCCCCATTCCGCTCCGTCCGCAGATCAATCCGACCATGTCGTCGCGTTCCGCGGACAGGGCGATCCCGGTGGGCAGCGAAACAATCTGACCGGGTTCGATTGTTTGGGGTTTATCGGTGCAGGCTTTAAGGTCGGCGGCCGCGGAACCCGGAGTCGCGTAAACGGGCATCGACGCGTTTTCGCGCAGATATTTGATTTTTACATTCATGTATGATTGTATCCCTTTCGGCCCGGGTTGTCAGGCCCGCTTGTTACGGATGGAGACGATAATGCCTGTAACCGCGAACACCGCCGCAGCTGCAGCCGCAAGTATGACGGTCCCGAGGACACTTTTTTGACTGCCGGGGTCGCTTTCCGGCGCAGTGTCCGCCGAAAGGGACCTTTCTGTCTGCTTCGCCGTTTCACGTGTATCTGCCGCTGCAGTGCTTTCCTGCGCATCTTCGGCTGTTTCGGTCAGGGGCACCTCTGTCCGTAAGGCGGTCATATCGATTGCGGAAAGGACAGCTTCCGCAATAGCGGAATGACCCGCCGTGTTCGGATGCGGGTCCATGTTCGGCAGAGCCGGATCGACATTGGTCCTGCCCGGCGCGTTAAACAGATCATACAGGGATGCTATTTTATAATCCATTTCTTCCCGGCCTTCATGCAGAACATCGTTCATCCGGACGATATATTCATCGGACAGCGAGCCGAAGTCAAATGCGCCGAAGAGCACGCCGTAATACGGATTATAAAATTCGGTCATGATAATCTGTGCCGCGGGATTAAATTCACGCAGGCGCGCATAGATCAGCGGCAGATTCCGGCGGTATGATTCCACTCCGGAATCGAATTCGGCAAGCTTTTGTTCAGAGGTAAGTTCGGCTTCAAGCGTGGCAAAAACCGCTGCGTCCGCTTCGGCGGGCAGCATATACAGTATGCCCGTCAGCTTGGAAAGCAGGTCGTTGGAACCGATGGAGACCGTGATCAGGGAAGCGTTCCGAAGCTGCAGGCGGGCTCCCGCATCTCCGTCCATGTTGTCCAGCGCGTTGAGCAGCCCGCTGCTGGTCATGCCGTTGACCGCATAGTTTACAGATCCGATCCCCAGTTCTTCGGCTACAAGCGTCACAAAGCTCTGTTTCGGAATATCGGATAAACCGTAACCGTATGCTATGCTGTCTCCGAGTGCGACATACGCAGCCGGAGAAGGTTCGGCTCCCGCAAAAACGGAAGCGGACAGCGCTGCCGCGAAGATGCAGACACAGGCGGCCAATATCCGTTTTATATTCATCAGAAATCCCCCGTCGACAAAAAAATCCGGCCGAAAAAAGAAAATAAAAAAACAGCTTGCAAAAACAATTATAACATACCGGAGGGAAATGTGCAATAGTCAAAAAACGTTCCTTTCATTAACTTTTACTTCGCTTACTATACGCTTGACATTTCGGACAGATATGTTAGAATAGAGAAGATGAAGTTTGAAAGGGATGATTTTAAAGGAAAAACCGCCGTATTTTCCCTTGTTATGCCGATACCGGTATTTGATTTTGATATACCGGCCGTATGCACCGGGATGTTTTCCGCGGATAAACGCAGTTTCGCGTTAAAAGCTGCTTCCTCCGAAAAAATCATCACGCCGTTCACAAAAAAGCATCCCGTCGGAAAGGGATGAAGGATCGCCTTCAGAAAAGGAGACTGCCGAAGTGGAAAAAATATATACCATACCTGTCAACGAATCATTTGACGCATGTGCGGCCGACCGTTCCCTCGGCTGTCCCTTCTGCCATCTGCACGACAGGCTTGAAGAAAACGAGCTGGACCTTATATTAGGCGCGTCTATGATGGAACCGGATATCCGGCAGAAAACCAACGAACTCGGTTTCTGCCGCGGTCATTACGATAGGATGTTCGTTCGCAAGAACCGTCTGGGAATGGCGCTGATGCTCGAGAGCCATCTTGACGTTATAAGGGCGGATTTTGAAAAAAGCGGAATGTCGGGATTTCTTCATCCTGCCGCGTCCGGGGCTTCCGAACGCATCAGAAAACTGGACAATACCTGCTATGTGTGCGGCCGCATCGAGTATTCACTGAAAAAGATGATCGAAAACGCCGTTTATCTCTGGGAAACGGACAGCGGCCAGAAACAGAATCCGTTTGAGGAGAAAATGAAAAAACAGCCTTATTTCTGCCTTCCGCATTACTGCATGCTGATCGGATGCGGAAACATACAGCTGAATAAAAAAAAGTTTCCGGTATTCAGCGGTGTGCTGACTTCCGTTGTCACCGCTTATTTGAACGAGCTTCGCGGCGATATCAGCTGGTTCTGTAAAAAATTCGATTATCGTTATGAAAACGAGTCCTGGAAAAACTCGAAGGACGCGATAGAGCGTGCGGTTCATTTTTTAAAAGGAAAATAAAACGGATTATTATGACTGTAGAACAATATGACGGTTACACGGAAATTACCGGCATAACGGACCTCTCGCTGCGCAAGACTTTCGGATGCGGCCAGTGCTTCCGATTTGAAGAAGAAGACGGCGGGTTTTCGGGAGTTGCGTTCGGCCGGTATATACGTTTTACGCAGCCGTCCGCCGATATTCTGCGCATTTACGGCAGAAAAGCAGGCGAAACGGAGCTGTGGATACACTTTCTTGCGCTGGATACCGACTACGGAGCCGTCAAACGTGATATAGCGGAACACTTCGACTGTGACATCATGAACAGGGCGCTCGTTTACGGCGACGGCATACGCATCCTCCGGCAGCAGCCCTGGGAAACGATCTGTTCGTTTATCCTTTCTCAGAACAACAATATCGGCAGGATCAAAAAGATCATAGCCGCGCTGTGCCGGGCATGCGGGGACCCGGCAGACGGTGCGCCGGAAGGTTATTATTCGTTTCCGACAGCGGAATCGCTGTATAAAACCGGAACAGACGGCCTGTTTGCCCTGCGGACGGGATTCAGGGCCAAATATCTTTACGACGCAGCCCTTCAGGTTGCCGAAGGCAAAATAGACCTCGGATCTCTCGCAGCCGACGATACGGAAACACTCATAAAAAAATTGTGTGCCGTGAAGGGCATCGGTCTGAAAGTCGCATCCTGTGCCGCTTTATTCGGTTTCGGCAGAACAGAAGCTTTTCCCGTCGACGTATGGATACGCCGCTGCCTCGACCGGTATTTCTGCGGCAGTCTCGATATAGCTTCTCTCGGCAGATATGCCGGAATCGCTCAGCAGTACCTGTTCTATTACGAACGAGGCACCTGCGGCAGGATGCAGACGCGAATATAACGGAATATACCTGTAAAAAAGGAGCTGTGCGGCAGCTCCTTTTGCTCCGTCCTGTAAAAAGTCCCGAAAATCAATGGATCCGTATGATCGAATGCCCGCATCTCGGGCACGGGTACCCGGGATTTTCGTCATTTTCGGACAGCATATTGCAGCATATGACGCAGAAAACTTTTTCTTTCTTCAGGTCGCGGTTATACGGGTATTTGATTTCTTTAAAATGGATGACACGGCTGCCTGTTCTGAAATATACGAGGTTGTCGATTTCGTTTTTTTCCCAGTAGGTATACTCGTGCATTTTTCCCGTGCTGTCCTCGATAAAAAAGACAAGGCATTCCCGTTCTTTTAAATTGCCGGCCGATGAAGCTCCGGGGATGAGCGGTTTGATTTTATACGCCCGCCTTATCTGCCTGACAACGCCGCAGTAATTCCTGTCGGCTGTCAGCCTATGCGCTTTAAAGACCAAAAACGGAAAAAGAAGGATGACGGCGAGAATAAGCGGAACAAGTATGCCGGTTGTGCCGGCTCCCCGGAACAGACTTTTCCCGGGCAGGATAAAATAGGCATAGTATACGCCCGACCAGAACGCATACCACAATACGGATGCGGCTGCCCGCAGAACGCTGCGGTTTCTGCTGTATCTGTCAAGATCGGGGTATTTCTTTAAAATAACCGGAATATCGTTTTCGTCTTTATCGCATGTCATTCCGTTTCCTCTGTCGGTTCGGATAATCACGGCGGGGGCTGTGCTGACTTCGGTTTGACTGCCCCGCTCATCCTCCGGCTGCGCTGAATTTCCTGCGGGTGCCGAGATATCCCCGACGATTTGCTCCGTCCTCTTTATCTTATTTTCGAAACAGGAAGAAAAGTTTTCTCCGTGTTTTAAATGTCTCTTGCATGCTTTGTTTTTGCATCATACAGCCCGTGCCTTTATGATACGGATGTGCCCGTAAAATGGCTGACCGCTTCGTCTTCGAGTGACGCATGGTCGTATTTGTCTTCTTCTTCGAGAACGAAATGCATCAGCGGTTTGGTGTTCGGATGGCGGGGTGTGAAGACCGTGCAGCAGTCTTCATACGGCAGGATCGATGTTTCAAAGGTCCCGATTTTTCTTGCTGTCGCAATAATTTCTTCTTTATCCAAGCCGATGCAGGGGCGCAGGACCAGCATATCGGCCGCGCTGTCGGTTATTCTCAATGCCTGCATGGTCTGGCTTGCGACCTGACCGAGGCTTTCGCCCGTTATAAGCGCGCTGCAGCCGTTCCTTTTTGCCAGCCGTTCCGCAATTCGCATCATGGAACGGCGGAGCAGAAGCGTAAAATATTCCTCCCGGCATGAGCGGGAAATCGCTTCCTGTATTTTGGTCATAGAGACAACGCTGACATGAATTGTTCCGCACCATTGCGAGAGGATCGATGTGAGGGAAAAAACTTTTTCCTTCGCGCGTTCGCCCGTATAGGGAAAACTCTCGAAGTGAACCGCTTCGACCGCGACGCCGCGTTTTGCCATCATATAGCCCGCTACCGGGCTGTCGATACCGCCCGAAAGGAGCAGCATTGCTTTGCCGCTCGTTCCGACGGGAATCCCTCCCGCTCCCTTTATCCGGCCGGCATGTATATACGCGGCATAATCGCGTATTTCCACACGGATGGTGATCTCCGGATGAAAGACATCGACGGCGATATTGCCGAGGTGTTCAAACAGCGCGCCTCCGACTTCGGCGGCAAGCTGCGGCGAGGTGAGCGGAAAGCGTTTGTCGCTTCGCTTGCATTCGACTTTGAAGCTCTTTTTCCCTTCGAGAAAGCGGGGAACATACCGAAGGGCGGCGGCCTTTATTTTTTCGGTATCTTTTTCCACAACGAGCGCGCGGCATACGGCGGCCAGGCCGAAAACTTTTGAGGCTGCCGCAGCGGCACCCTCCATATCGGGTTCCGTGCCGTCCTTCGGTTCGGCATAAATAGTGCTTTGAGCGCGGTATATATCAAAAAGACCGTATTCGGTCAGACGGTCTTCGAGCGTACGGCAAAGGATTTTTTCGAAGCTGCTTTTGTTCAGCCCCTTTAATGCGATTTCACCGTATTTCAGCAGAAGTATTTCTTTCATTGGGAAAACTATTCCTTTGGTTTTTTTGTTTTTATCGGCGGTTTTTAATTTCCGTAGGGCATAAAATAAGTTCCGACATGATGTCCCTGAAAAAGATCATACATGATCTCGGGGTTTTCGCCGTTTATAATGAACATGGGAATGTCGTTTGTACAGGCTATTTCGGCGGCATGCAGCTTGGTGATAACGCCGCCCGTACCGGCAGCGCTTCCGGCGCCGCCTGCCGCCGCGCGGATGGTGTCGTCGATTCTTTCAACCGAGGGGATCAGTTTTGCTCCGGGATTTTTATGCGGGTCGCTGTCGTAAAGACCGTCGATATCGCTTAAATTGACAAGAACGTCGGCACGGCAAAGCAGCGCCACATAAGCGGAAAGGGTGTCGTTGTCTCCGAATTCTATTTCTTCAAAGGATATGGTGTCATTTTCGTTGACGATCGGAACGCAGCCCATGGCAAGCAGCGTTTTGAAGGTGTTTTCGGCGTTTTTGCGTGAAGCGGGATTATCCACCGTGTCGCGCGTGATGAGGATCTGACCGACCGTGTGGCCGTACATTCGGAAGAACCGCTCGTATATACTCATCAGCTCGCACTGACCGACGGCGGCCATCGCCTGTTTTTCTTCTGTCGTCGAGGGACGGTGATCCAGTCCCATTTTCGCTTTACCGGCCGCAATGGCTCCGGATGTGACCAGTATAATGCTTTTGCCCGCGTTTTTAAAATCGGAGAGAACACGCGCCAGCGTTTCGATCCGGTGCAGGTTCAGGCGTCCTGTCGAGTGCGTCAGAGTGGACGAACCGATTTTAATGACGATACGCCTGGCGTTTCTGATAAAATCCACGATATTGACATCTCCTGAAATTTAATATAGAATGGGAAGACCGGCTCGGGATATGCGGGATGAGGATGTTTCGAAGAAAATTTTCAACTTTGCGTGAAAAAGCTCTTTAAATTATGCAGAAAATAGATTATAATATAGTATAATATACCGGTGCGTATTTTTCAAGACATAAATGCAAATAAAGCGTCATGTCACGGATCATGGGACAAAAAAAGACAACAGACGGAAAGGATGCCTTTGAACAGCGGATTTTTTAAAGGCGGCGGAAACAGACATGAAAGAACGTTATATCGTGGAGATCAGCGGAATAGAACTTAACCTGCTGTCGGATGAAAACGAAGAATATGTTTTGGGACTGGCGAAAATCATCGACGGACGCATAAACGGCATGGTCATGTCAAACAAAAGGTGCAGCAAGACCGAGGCGGCGCTGGTATGCGCGCTTGATTATCTTGATGATAAATTAAAAACCGCACTGACGCTGGAAACGGTAAAAAAACAGCGCGATGACGGTCTTCTCGAAATCCAGCGCCTGAGAAAGGAACTTGATGACCTGCGTCAAAGACAGCCGGGAAGGTAAAACCGTAAAACTGCCCGAACTGCTGGCTCCGTGCGGTTCACCCGCGTCGGTTGACGCGGCAATCCTCGGCGGAGCCGATGCGGTTTATCTCGGCGGCGCCGCTTTCAATGCGCGCATAAATGCCCGCAACTTCGGCGATGCAGCGCTGCGCGAAGCGGTTGTCCGCTGCCACTCGTCGGGAGTGCGGGTTTACTGCACCCTCAATACGCAGATTTACGACAGGGAAATGAACGACGCGCTTCGCTATGCGGCGTTTTTATATGAGGCAGGGACCGACGCGCTGATTGTCGCCGACCTCGGCCTCGCTTCGCTTCTGCGGCGCTGTCTGCCCGGAATCCCGCTCCATGCCAGCACTCAGGCTTCGGGTCACAGTGCGGCTGCGGCCTGCGCGCTTGCGGACCTCGGTTTTTCGCGGATGGTATGCGCGCGGGAACTATCGGCTGAAAATATCGCACGGCTTGTCAGGGATTCGCCCATCGAAACGGAGATGTTTGTTCACGGCGCGCTGTGCGTGTCGCATTCCGGCCAGTGCCTTCTCAGTTACGTGATGGGCGGCAGAAGCGGTAATCGCGGAGAATGCGCGCAGCCCTGCCGCCTTTCGTATAACGGCTCCTATCCTCTCAGCCTTCGCGATGTCTGCCTTGCCGGCCATATACCCGAAATTATTGCCGGCGGGATCACCTCGCTTAAAATCGAAGGGCGTATGAAATCCCCGGAATATGTTTACGAGGTTACGGCTGCATACCGCCGCCTCATCGATTCGGGGCGCTCCGCTTCACCCGATGAACTTAAAAAGCTTTCATCGGTATTTTCACGGTCCGGATTTACCGACGGTTATTATAAAAAGAAGACGGACGCGGGTATGCTCGGTGTTCGTTCGGAACGCGACAAAGCCGAAACAAATGCTCATAAAACGCAATTCCGAAGTGTCGGACGCGTTTATGAAGTGATTCCGGAAGAAAAGCGGGAAGTCCGGCTCCCCGACAAACCGGCGAAAAACGCGGTAAAGCCGAATCCGGTTTTTATTCCGCGCTTAACGGCCAGATTTGAGTCGGCGGACCGCATCGCGGGCGGAGGTTTTTTCGAAGTTGTCTATCTTCCGCTTGAATACTATAAAAAAACCGCGGAGAATGTGACCGGCGTAGTCCTGCCTGCCGTCATAACCGACGGCGAGACCGGTGATATCCTCCGCCTGCTGCAAAAGGCGTTCGACGCGGGAGCGCGCCACGCGCTGGCCGGAAACATCGGTCATATCGGGATAGCTTTGAATACGGGATTTACCGTTACCGGCGACTTCAGGCTGAATATTTTCAACAGCTTTACAGCCGCGGTATTTTCTTCCCTGGACGGGGTGATCCTCTCTCCCGAACTGACTTTGCCTCAGATACGCGACATCAATATCCCGGAAAATACAGACGGAGTCCCGGGGACGGCCGGTGCGGTCTATAAAAGAAAGGGCGTTATTGTTTACGGAAGACTGCCGCTTATGCTCCTTGAAAAGCCTGTCGGGACCGCCGCTTTGCGCGACCGCACAAATACGGTCTTTCCGGTCATAAAAAGTGCCGGCAGGGACATCCTTCTCAATTCCGTTCCCGTTTACATGGCGGATAAAATGTCCCTGCTTGACCGGTCCGGGGTGGATGACCGTCATTTTATGTTTACCACGGAATCCCGACGGGAGGCTGCGGCGGTGGTCGAGGCGTATAAAAGAGGAGACGCCCCGCGGGGAAACGTAAGGCGCATCAGGCAGTAACGGCAGGCAGACCGATTAAAACGATTGGACAGGAGTCACAGTTATGTTTGATAAAAAAACGGATATTCTGGTGGTCGGGGGCGGCGGGCGCGAACACGCCATCATCAAAAAGCTGTCCGAAAGCTCCCGGGCGGGTAAATTGTATGCCGCTCCAGGAAACGCAGGCATCGCTTCGCTGGCGGAGTGCCTTCCGGTTGCCGCAAACGATATCGGCGGAATCGTTGCCGCCGCCGTTGAAAAAAAAGCCGGTCTTGTTTTCGTCGCGCCGGACGATCCCCTGATGCTCGGAGCGGTCGACCGGCTTACCGAAGCGGGCATCCGCGCTTTCGGACCGAAAAGGAACGCGGCGCTGATTGAAGGAAGCAAGGTTTTTTCAAAAGCTCTGATGAAAAAATACGGCATTCCGACCGCTTCCTATGAGGTTTTCGAACATTCGGAAAAAGCTCTGGCTTACATCCGGCTGAGGGACATGTATCCCGCGGTGATCAAAGCGGACGGCCTCGCACTCGGCAAAGGAGCGGTCATCGCATCAGGTTACGGGGAAGCGGAGGAAGCGGTCCGTTCCATTATGGATGAACGCGTGTTCGGCGACTCGGGAGCCCGCGTTGTGATAGAGGAATATATGACCGGTCCCGAGGTGACCGTTCTGGCCTTTACGGACGGCAAAACCGTCGTTCCGATGGTTTCATCTCAGGACCATAAAAGAGCGCTGGACGGCGATCTGGGGCTCAATACGGGAGGCATGGGCGCTTTTTCACCCAGTCTGCATTATACACCCGGTATTGCCGCGCGCTGCATGGATGAAATTTATATCCCCACCATACGGGCGATGGAAGCGGAAAACAGAATTTTCTCGGGTGTGATTTATTTTCAGATGATGCTGACTCCGACCGGTCCCCGCGTGGTGGAATACAACGCGCGTTTTGGAGATCCCGAAACACAGGCGGTTCTGCCCCGCCTGAAAACGGATTTACTCGACATCATCGACGCCGTAATCGACGGCAGGCTCGCCGAAACCGAAATCGAGTGGGACGAAGGCGCGGCTGCCTGCGTCGTCATAGCATCGGGCGGGTATCCGCTCGGTTATAAAAAAGGGTATGAGATAACAGGCCTTGACCGGGCAGCGGTACTGGACGGCGTTTATGTGTACCATGCCGGGACCGGGTTCGGCGGGGACGGAAGGATTTTAACAAACGGCGGCCGAGTTCTGGGGGTTACCGCAAAAGCGGCGGCGCTTGACGACGCCGTCCGGCAGGCGTATGAAGCGGTCTCCCTGATCAGATTCGATCAGATGCACTACAGGCGCGATATCGGCAGAATCATACATTAAAACAGACGGCAAAGGACGGAAATTATGGCGGAAGACCTGCTTCAGCATATAAAAGAATCGGTTCCGGCGCTTTCGAAAAGTCAGCGCGCGATCGGCATTTATATCTGCGAACATTACGATAAGGCGGCCTATATGACGGCTTCGAAACTGGGTGCGCTTGTCGGCGTATCCGAGTCGACCGTTGTCCGCTTCGCCGGTGAGATGGGTTTTGACGGGTATCCGTCTCTGCAGCAGGCCCTGCGCGAACTGATACGGACGCGCCTGACCGCAATCCAGAGAGTCGAGATCACAAACGACCGTATAGGCAATGCGGATGTGCTTGATAACGTTCTTAACTCCGATATCGAAAAAATCAGAAACACGCTTGAAAGCATCAGCCGCACCGATTTTGACCGTGCCGTCGATATGATACTGTCCGCCCGGACCATTTATGTTGCCGGCGCGCGCACCTCGTCGTCCCTCGCTTCTTTTCTGGGATTCAGCCTGAACCTGATATTCAGCAATGTATATCCCGTTCATGCTTCGGGCGGAAATGAAATATTCGAACAGCTTCTGCACGTGGCCGAAGGCGATGTGGTCATAGCGATCAGCTTTCCGCGTTATTCAAAAAGGATCATCAATGCGGTCGGCTATGCCAAACGCAGCGGAGCGCAGATCATTGCCCTGACGGACAGTGCTGTTTCTCCCATTGCCCGCCACGCCTCCGTTTTGCTTACCGCAAAGAGCGATATGGCCTCTTTTGTCGATTCGCTTGTGGCGCCTCTGTCTGTTATAAACGCTTTGATCGTCGCGATCAGCCGCAAAAAAAAGAATGAGCTTGAAGAGATTTTCGGCAGGCTTGAAGCCATCTGGCATGAATACGATGTATATGACAAAAATTAAATGCTTGAAACGAAAGCGGGAAACATGTCACACGGAATTGCCGTCATAGGCGGCGGAGCGGCAGGGCTCATGGCCGCGGGAACCCTGACCGAACTGCACTGCAGCGTAACTTTGTTTGAAAAAATGAACCGTACCGCCCTCAAGCTCGGAATAACGGGAAAGGGAAGGTGCAACATTACAAACGACTGCTCCCCTGCGGATTTTATAGCCAACGTCATTTCCAATCCGCGTTTTCTGATGAGCGCTGCCGGCGCGTTTTCCCCTTCGGCTGTCATACGCTTCTTTGAGGAACACGGCGTTCCCGTGAAGACCGAACGGGGCGGCAGGGTCTTTCCCGTTTCCGACAAGGCCTCGGATATTGTCGCCGCCCTGCGGCGCTATGCATCCTGCAAAGTGGTTCACGAAGCTGTCACGGCTGTTACGGTCACCGGGGGAGCCGTAAGTGCCGTTGTCACCGCACGTGGGGAGTATCCTTTTGAGCGCGTCATCCTGTGTACGGGGGGATGCTCCTATCCGCTGACCGGTTCGGTCGGGGACGGATACCGGATCGCAGGGTCCCTCGGCCATACGATCGTCAGTCCTTCGCCTTCCCTGGTCCCCGTTGAAACAGATGAAAAATGGTGCGCCGAACTGCAGGGCCTGTCCCTGCGCAACGTGTCGGCGGATCTTGTCGAAACAGAAACCGGTAAAACCGTTTTTTCGGATTTCGGCGAGCTCTTGTTTACGCATTTCGGTCTGTCGGGACCTGTCATCCTGTCGATGTCCGCGCACATGAAACCGAAAGGATCGTATAAAATCAGGATCAATCTCAAGCCGGCTTTGGATGAGGCGACACTCGACGCGCGTATTCTGTCCGATTTTTCGAAATATACCAACCGCGATTTCACAAACGCGCTGAATGATCTGCTTCCCGCGAAGCTTATTCCCGTTATCGTCCGCCTTTCAGGAATCGACGGCCGGAAGAAAGTTAACCTTGTGACACGGGCGGAGAGATACAGCCTGCTTTGCCTGCTTCGTTCGCTTTCGCTGACCTACCGCCGTTTCCGTCCCATTGAGGAAGCGGTTGTAACGCGGGGCGGTGTGGCGGTCCATGAAGTCAATCCGAAAACGATGGAGTCGAAACTGGTAAAAAACCTTTATTTCGCAGGTGAAGTGCTGGATGTTGACGCTTATACAGGCGGTTATAATCTGCAGATCGCCTTCTGTACGGCACGCGCGGCGGCAGCGGCGGCAGCGGCGGAATAAATACCGGTATTCCCGGGCATACCGTTAAACTTTCCTGAGAAAGGCATGATAGAATCAATGAAGCTGAATCTTCCGAATAAACTCACTGTTCTGCGCCTGATACTGATCCCGTTCTGCATGGCCGTGATCATCTATCCTGTTTTTGAGGGCGATGTGATCTGGCGGCTGGCTGCGGCTGCCCTTTTCGGCCTGACCGCATTCACCGATATGCTCGACGGCGCGATCGCCCGCAGGTATCATTTGATAACCGATTTCGGTAAATTTCTCGACCCTCTGGCCGACAAGCTTTTGATTTTCGGCGCCATGCTTGCCGTGATGGTGCGTTTTGCCGATGAAAAGCAGTTTGTTTCGGTGTTCGTATGGGCGGTGCTGATCGTCATCCTCCGCGAAACCGCCGTCACCTCCATGCGCATGATCGCATCACAGAAACAGGGGATTGTCATCGCAGCCGGCATACTCGGCAAGATCAAGACCGTTTCTCAGATGATCTGCATACTGACGATATTGCTCGAAGGCCTTTTGCCTTTTGACACGTTTTTCATACCTTCATACTTTACAACGGCTGTCATGACCGTGATGACGGTGTGGTCCGGCTGGGAATATTTCCGTGTTTACTGGCCGCTTTTGGATCCCGATAAATAATTTTTTAAGTCAAACTATATTCGACGGAGTTTACGGATGGAAACCGAACATATAAACGACGGATGTTACTTTGCCGGCGAAGCGGATGTGGCTGTTGTCGGCGCGGGACATGCCGGCGTCGAAGCGGCGCTTGCCGCCGCCCGGCTGGGGCTGCGTACGCTTCTTTTTACTATAAATCTCGATGCGGTGGCCAATATGCCCTGCAATCCCGCCATCGGCGGGACCGGCAAAGGGCATCTTGTATACGAAATCGACGCCCTCGGCGGAGAAATGGGACGCGCCGCCGATGCCGTGACTCTTCAGAGCCGGACCCTGAACCTCGGAAAAGGGCCTGCCGTACATTCCAAACGGGTACAGGCCGACCGCCCCCGCTATAAAACGATCATAAAAAGCATACTCGAAAATCAAAAAAATCTCAGCCTGATACAGGCGGAAATAACCGATTTCACGGTGGAGAACGGAAAAATCACCGGCGTGATCACAAGACTCGGTGCGCAGTGGTTCGTTCAGGCGGCGATTCTCTGCACGGGGACCTATCTGCGCGGCCGTATTATTATCGGAGACGTCGCATATGCGTCGGGTCCCGACGGAATGCTGCCCGCCGTGGGGCTGAACCGAGCGCTCCTGCGGGAGGGCGTCACCCTTATGCGGTTTAAAACGGGAACGCCTCCGAGGGTCCATGCCGACTCGATCGATTTCAGCGCACTTGAAATACAGAACGGCGACGAGACGATCATACCCTATTCCGATCTGACCGACCCGGCGCAGCTCAATGCGCGCGCTCAGATCCCCTGTCATATCGTCTATACGCAAAAAGAAACGCACGATATTATCCGTGCCAACCTGCACCGTTCGCCGCTTTTTTCCGGAAAAATCGAGGGGACGGGACCGCGCTATTGTCCGAGCATAGAAGATAAAGTGGTACGTTTCGCCGACAAAGAGCGCCACCAGCTGTTTGTCGAACCTATGGGGGCCGATACGAAGGAGATGTATATCCAGGGCTTTTCCTCTTCTCTGCCCGAAGAAGTACAGCAGCGCATGCTTCATACGCTGCCGGGCTTTGCCCGCGCGCAGATGATGCGCCCGGCTTATGCCATCGAATATGACTGCATCGACTCCACACAGTTGGATCCGACCCTTGAATTCAAGGCTATCGGCGGTTTATACGGCGCCGGTCAGTTCAACGGAACATCCGGATACGAGGAGGCGGCCGCGCAGGGTCTGATCTGCGGAATCAACGCGGCGATGAAAATCAAAGGCCGGCAGCCGCTTATTCTTACCCGGGACAGTTCCTATATAGGAATGCTGATCGATGATCTGGTCACAAAAGGGACAAACGAGCCCTACCGCGTTATGACTTCGCGTTCCGAATACAGGCTGCTGCTCCGGCAGGATAACGCAGCCGAACGCCTGTCGGAAGCCGGCTACCTGACCGGACTGCTGTCAAAAGAGCGATATGACGCGCGCATGGCCGGATTCCGTCTGGTCGGGGAGGAGATCGAGCGCGCCGAAAGCACCGTCGTACCTCCGCGGGAGGACATCAATGCGCTGCTCGCCCGGTATAACACTTCTCTGCTGTCAACAGGCGTGAAATTATCCGACCTTATACGCCGCCCGGAACTGGATTACGAAAAACTTGCCCCCCTGGACCCGGGCCGTCCCCCGCTTGACAGCCGTGTGTTTGAATCGGCTCAGATCGCCATCAAATACGAAGGATATATAAAAAGACAGAAAGCCGAAGCCGAACGGTTCCGGAAAATGGAGGACAGGCTGATTCCGCCTGATTTCGATTACAGCACGGTCAAGGGCATCAGGATCGAAGCCCGTCAGAAACTGATGAAGCACCGTCCGGTCAGCCTCGGTCAGGCATCGCGCATATCCGGAGTCAGTCCTGCCGATATCTCGGTGCTGATCATCCGTCTGAAAAGTAAAAACGGCAGGTAAAAAAACCGGAACTCCCGACGCGTTCCGGTTTTTTTTTCGGAAACGGAGCCGCTTCTATATTTTTTAACATATTTATGCGCCTTATATATTGAATAAAGTTTTATGAACTGTTATAATATTTAAAATACGATCGATTTTTGACGGGAGAATCATTTTCATGAACGTATGCCGGATAAAAAAAGCCCTTTATGACGGAGAACTGGACCAAAGGCTTGCCGCTGTTTACGGCTCGGAAGCGGCTGCATTTCAGCGGCGGCGTTATGCGGACGCAGCTGACGCTTTTGCCGCGCTGTACGGCGAAGACCGTGAGGTGCGTCTGTTTTCCGTTCCCGGACGCAGTGAGATTTCGGGCAATCATACGGACCATAATCACGGACGGGTGATCGCCGCGGCCGTAAACATGGATATCATAGCGGTAGCATCGGTATCGGACAGCGATGTGATCCGGATCAAAAGCGAGGGTTTTCCGCAGGATACGGTTTCTTTGAATTCGCTTATGCCGGAGAATGCGAAAAAGTTTGATTCTTCGGCCATTATCGCAGGCATGTGCGCGGGGTTTGAGAACAACGGCTTGAAGATCGGCGCGTTTGACGCCTACACGGTTTCGGATGTCCTCAAGGGTTCGGGTTTGTCTTCTTCCGCAGCATTCGAAGTGATGGTCGGCAATATTTTAAATCATTTTTTTAACGGCGGAAAAGCAGAACCCCCTCAGATAGCAAAAATCGCGCAGTATGCGGAGAATGTATTCTTCGGCAAACCCTGCGGGCTGATGGACCAGACAGCCTGCGCCGTCGGCGGATTTGTCGCGATTGATTTCTGCGATCCGCGCAGTCCCGTGATCGATAAGCTGGATTTCAGCCTTTCGGATGCCGGATACAGCCTGTGCGTCGTGAATACCGGCGGCAGTCATGCCGACCTGAACGAGGACTATGCATCGATCCCTTCGGAGATGAAAGCGGTCGCTTCGTTTTTCGGGCGGGAAGTGCTTCGCGGGCTGACTTCGGACGACGTGATTTCTTCGGCACCCGCGCTGCGCGAACGTTTCGGAGACCGCGCCGTGCTCCGCGCACTTCATTTTACAGGAGAAAACGAACGTGTCGCCTTTCAGGCGGAAGCCCTCGGCCGCGGTGATACGGCGGCGTTTCTTGACGGGGTCTCCTCATCGGGCCTGTCGAGTTTTCGCTGGCTTCAGAATATCTATACGGTAAAAAAGCCCGATGAACAGGGACTGGCCCTCGCGCTCTGCTTAGCCGAAAACAGCCTTGCCGGGTGTAAGGAAAAATCGGCGGTACGCGTTCACGGCGGCGGTTTCGCCGGCACGATACAGGCTTTTGTTCCTCATGCCTATGTGCCTTCTTTCAAAGATTCGCTTGAAGCGCTGTTCGGCAGAGACTCCTGCGCCGTACTCAACGTGCGCATGACCGGAGCGGCCGAAATCTGACAGACGGCAGATCCTTAAGGGAGAAAAATGAGCCATAAAAAAAACACCGTTTCCCGCAGGGAAGAACCGAAAAAAAGCAAGCTTCGGCAGCTTATCCTGCTTGCCCTTTCTTTTATCGTCATTTACGGTATTTACGCTGCCGGCTGCCGGGCTGAATTCAAGCCGGTTGTTCCGCTGTATCTGGGACTTCTGCTTGTCCTGCTCATTACTTTTATCATTCTGAACCGGGGTTTCGACACAAAACCTCCCGGGCGCGAAATGCTGCCCGGCCTGTGGGATGAAGAGAGGAAGGACGCGTATCTCCTGGCCGACGGCAGGCGCAGGAAAATCGCGCGCGTCCTGCTGTTTTTTATCATACCCCTGCTTCTGACCTTCGCGTTTGACCTCGTATATCTGAATTTTTTCTCGGGGATCAACAGCTGACGCGCGGAAAATTATAAGTCAGGAATTCAAGAATTTAAGAATTATAGAATTCAAAAATTCAAGAATTATAGAATTTAAGAATAAAGAATAAAGAATAAAGAATAAAGAATAAAGAATAATCAGAGAACGATAACATGGAAGTTTTTTCTTTTTCGGCACCCGGTGAATACACCGAGGCGTATACGCTTTTTTCGGGTTCGGGCGGCAACAGCGTTTATATACGCTTCGGGAACCGGTCGGTATTGGTCGATGCGGGCATGAGCGCCAGGGCTGTGCAGACAGCCCTGTTATCGGTCGGGGCATCGCTTGACCGGATTTCGGCGATATTTATCACGCATGAGCACATCGACCACGTGCGCGGTGTGGAAGTGATCGCAAAAAGATACGGCATACCGGTTCACGCTGCCGCTCCGACCGCCGGCTGTATCAGCTGTATCCCTTCATGCCTGCATATCCACCCCCCGCGCTTTGAATGCAGCGTCGGGGAGATCGAAGTTTCTTCTTTCGTTACGCCCCATGACAGCGTCTGCAGCGTCGGGTATGTGATAAGAGCCGGTGAACGGCTTGTGGGAATCGCGACCGACCTCGGTTATATGCCCGACAGCGTCATGGAACAGCTCTGCGGCTGTACCGATGTGGTGCTCGAATCCAACCACGATGTCGGCATGCTGATGCGGGGTTCTTATCCCCGGCAGCTTAAAACACGTATTTTGTCAAGGAAAGGTCATCTTTCAAATGCGGACTGCGCCGACAGCGTCTGCGCTCTTTCGAAAAACGGTGTGGAAAATGTGCTGCTTGCGCATCTCAGCCGGGAAAACAATCTGCCGAAACTCGCTTTTGAAGCGTCCGCCCGGGCGATGGAGCAGCTCGGTCTTCACTCCACATCGCTTTCCGTTGCCGCGGCCGAAGTTCCCACGAGGCTTATATGACGAAAAGCTTTGCGGCATGCTGACCGTTCATATTCTCTGCGTCGGGCAGCTGCGCGATTCGTATTATCGCGAAGCTGCGGCGGAATACGAAAAAAGAATGGCTCCTTACTGCCGGATAAAAACGACGGAAAACGCGGAACGCATCTCTGCTGCGGACCTGCCGCAGCGCGCTTATAAAATCGCATTGTGCGTCGAAGGCACGCAGCTTTCGTCGGAGGAATTCGCGGTTAAAATCGACAGTCTGACGACCGCGGGGAATTCCGATATTGCCTTTGTCATAGGGGGGGCCGACGGACTGACCGACGCGGTAAAACAAGCCTGTGCCCTTCGGCTTTCGTTTTCGAAAATGACTTTTCCTCACAGGCTTATGCGTGTGATTTTACTCGAACAGCTATACCGCGCGATGAATATTCTCAGAGGCGGAGGATACCATCACGGATGACCGATAAAAATTACTGTTTTCAAGGGATACCGATATGAATATACTCAGGCGTTATGCGATACCCGTTATTGCCCTTCCTGTCCTGTGCGCGGCAGCTGCCGCCATTATGCTGTACCGGCTCGGATGGTATGACATTTCTTTGATCACGCGTCCTGCGGACAGCGGATATATTTTTACGGAAGGAGAAAACGATCCTGCGGAAGGTGCCGATGCCGGTGAAGGCGATGCTTTCGCGCAGGAAACCGGCAACCTGAGCGGGGTGTTCGACGCGGAGAATCTTGACAGCCCCGTACAGACGGAGGCGGCGCAGGCCGGCGCTCCTTCTCCGGCTGAAACGAAGCCTCCGCTCCCCCCTTCCGTCACGGTCGCCGAACTCAAAAAAGCGGGATACAGCTGGACCGATACCGATTACAGCGCGGCGACGCACAGGCTCGGACTGGTGACCGGAGGAATTCCGCTGACCAAACTTTTCAGCGTTCGCGACGGGCGCCCGGCTCTGCGCACCTACATGGGCTATATATTATACGACGACGGGAAACACATATCCGCCCTCGGACTGAACGGGATCGTATCGGTTGCGGGGATCGAGAAACTGACCCCGGCCTATGTGCGGGACAGCGACGGACGACCTCTGTTTACCTATAAAGATAAATATTACCATCTTGTCGACAACAGCAACGAGATGATTCAGGTGCGTTATAATCCGCTCTACGCTCCGCCGCTTAAATACGATTCTCCGCGTGAATACAGCATCGGCAGCGCTGTTCTCAGCCGCTATTATGTGGAAACCGTACATCAGCGGAAAATAGACGCCGACGGAAACGATGTGACGGTCGAAGTAGACCAGAAGCTTTCGGGCGCCGTAAAAGAAGGCAAAGATATTACGGACGCCGCCGTATATGCCAAATTGAACATACCCGAATACACGCTCCAGTACCGCGACTGTATTTTATGGGGTTATCTCGGTGCGCGCGGCGGCGTAGCCATTGCGGCTCAGTATTATTTTGCGTCGGAATTCAACGAAAACGGCATAGCTGTCGTAGGTGACGCGAACGGCAAACTGAAACTCATCAACAGCTGGGGAGGCACCGTTGCGGACCCTTCCGGAACCGTGCTGTACCTTGACGAACGGAACCGCCGGCCGGCCACAGAGGCTTATTATCTGCCGGAGACATTCGGCATCGAATCTCTGGGGATGTTCACCTTCGACCACGGACTTATGCGCATACGCAGATGCCTCTACGATTATAAAGAGGAATGGGAACTGATACGCGAAAGGGACATTCTGATCCAGCCGGACGGCACGGAATTCAAGATCCCGCAGGATTATAAGCTCAGGGGTTATTCCTCCGGAGTCATGCTGCTCGAAAAAAACGGTTATTACGGTTTTCTCGATTATACGGGGAAATGGATCGCACAGCCTATTTATACATACGCCCAGCCTTTTATCGAAGGGCTGGCCGTGATCGGATTCACCTCCGGAAAGCGCTGCATGATCGACAACAAGGGAAATATCGTACTGCCATTTATTTATGATCATATCTCAAACGCTTCGTCGGGCGTAATCACGGCTTATTCCTCCGACGGATGGAGCATATTCAATAAAATGAGCAGATAGAAATAAAACAGATACGGTCGGCGGGACAGGGGGGACGGTCTCTGCTCCGCAGAAACATCAAAGAAAGAAGGAATTCCACATGAGAAGATATGATATCGCAGCTTATGTCTGGCCGGCGTATACCGGCGACGAACCCCGCACAAGAACGTTCTGGCCCGAGGGGATCGGCGAATGGCAGTCTGTAAAAAATTCGGTTAAAAAACAACCGGGGCACAACTGGCCGAGAAAACCGCTCTGGGGTTATGTGAACGAGGCCGACCGATATGTGATGGAAATGGAGATCGCGGCGGCTGCCGACCACGGCGTAAACGTTTTCATATACGACTGGTACTGGTATGACCGGCGCCCGTTCCTTGAAGGCTGCCTCAATGACGGTTTCCTGAAGGCGAAGAACAGGGACCGGATGCAGTTTTATCTGATGTGGGCCAATCACTCGGTGAACAACACCTGGGATATCAGAAATTCGGATGACTGGTCCAACATAATCTGGGACGGAGCGGTCGACCGCCGCGAATTTGATATCATCGTCCGGCGGGTCATCTCCCGTTATTTCACGCAGCCCAATTATTATAAGATCGGCGGCTGCCCGGTTTTTATGATTTACGACCTTCATAACCTGATCCGGGGACTCGGGGGCGTTTCGGAGACCCGGCGTGCTTTCGAATTTTTCCGCGAAGAAACCGTCAAGGCGGGATTTCCGGGTCTGCACCTTCAGCTTACCGCCTGGAGTGAAAACGCGGTAAATTTAAGCGGTGTCGATTCCTCGGCCAAAGGGACCACGCGCGAAGCGGTTCCGCTGCTTGGGTTTGACAGCATCAGCCATTACCAGTTTGTCCATTTTGTGGGGATCGACCGTGATTACCGCGAAATCCTGGCGGATGTCGGACGCGAATGGGAGCGTATAGACCGTGATTATACGGGCACGCCTTATTTTCCCCATATTTCGATCGGCTGGGACAATAATCCCCGCTTCCGGTCCTTCCGTCCGGGCATCGTGAAAGACAACACGCCCGAAGCGTTCGAAGAAGGCCTTCGCATGGCGAAGCAGTATATCGACACGCATTCGCTTCCCGCCCCGCTGATAACGCTCAACAGCTGGAATGAGTGGACGGAGACCAGCTATCTCGAACCCGATGACCTTTACGGATACGGTTATCTCGAGGCGGTAAAACGCGTATTTCTGAGCGAATAAATTGTTAAATCAATAAATAAATGCGGGGGTGCACAGACGATGACAGCCATAGTATATACGTCCGCCAGCGGATTTACAAAAAAATACGCCGAAATGCTTTCGGCGGAAACGGGTCTTCCGCTTTATGACCTGAAGCAGGCCAAAACCCGGCTTGCGAAGGGAAGCGATATACTCTATATGGGCTGGCTGTTTGCCGGCGGTATAAAAGGTTGCCATCCGGCATTGAAAAGGTATACCGTGAAAGCGGTCTGCGCCGTCGGTATGGGAAATCCGCCGGACGCGGATCTTCCCGCAATCAAAAAGCGCCATAATTTCGGGAATGCGCCGCTTTTTTATCTTCAGGGCGGATTCGATATCAAAAAGCTGCGCGGCCTGAATAAATTTCTGATGAAACGGATGTCGGAACTGATCGTAAAGCAGATCGAATCCAAACCCGAAAAAACGCCGGACGATGCGATTATGCTTGATATGGTGAAAAACGGCAGGAGCATGGTAAAGCCGGATAACCTTGTCCCTGTTGCCGAATGGGTCAAAGCGAATAGCTGATGACCGGCGGCAGGGACATAAAATCGGCGCCCGGCGGAATTCTCTTCCGCCGGGCGTATTATTTTTCAGCTGTATCTGTATATGGCTGCCGCACCGCTTAAACAGGGCATTTTATCTTTCGGCAGTATGACCGCCTTTCCGCTGCTTTTCAATACAAGCAGCAGGATATCCTCAAGGATATCGCTGCCGTTTGAGTCATCCGTGCCGTAAAAAATGATCTCACCGGATTCCTCGTCGATTTTTCCGGGGATGTTCCGGTCTTCCTCGATGAATACCGTATCAATCCGGCCTTCAAAAGCAGCCCGTGCGATCTGCGTCAGGTCCGGCGACCCCGATGAAGCCGCATAAGCATTTTCGTAGGATTCGATAAGCAGCCGGATCTTTTCGGAATTGAGCGACTGGATGATCTCCAGAGCCTTCTTTTTCAACAAGTCGGGATCAAGGGAATCACAGGAATTATAGATACCTTCATCAAGCAGGAAGGGATTATGGCTTATCTTTTTAAACCACGTGTGGTATTCCTTCAGCGCGACCAGGATAAGCGGAAACTTCATCGGTTTGGAGTAATAGTCCAGCACAAGCCTGTCGACATATCTGAAATATTTTTCCGTGTCTTTATCCGATTCTTCTTTTGTGTCGCTGTGCCCGCGGGATACCGCTGCACCCCCCGTTCCGACGTAGGAACTGGCGCCGGTACCGGAACCGGTCAGCTGCGTTCCCAATACCTCTTCCATCGTCCGCGGTTTGTCCGGATACGGTTCGACTTCCGTAAAACCATGCCGGTTGCCTCTGTATAAAGTAAAATTGTTCCGGCTTAATCCCAGCAGATGGTATCTCTCCATGGACTGAAAAGCTTTGATGAGAGGTTTTATGCGGAATCTTTCCGCCGTGACGGCAAGTTCTTTCACGGGATTGTGTAGATTATAGACAATGCATCTGTTTTGACCCGCCAGAACGGCGATCCCGTCCAGCGTGTTGTTCCAGAAACTTCTGTTTTCCGCAAGCAGGTAAAAAGGTTTCAGGAAAGCGTTTATAAAATCACCGTCATATTTTTGCCTCAGTGAATTTTCTATATCGCGCAGTAAGTTGGAAAACAGAATAAGGTCCCGTTTGTTTTCCGGGAAATGTCTGTGAGTCGGTTGGTAAAGTGAAATCACCGGACCTTTTTCGTTAAAAATCATATCGTCCGGGAAATGACGGACAATTTCATAATCCATACTGATCCTCTCACTTTCTTTTTGTTTTATGTCGGTTTATTGCTTCCCGCGGCGGAATCCGTGATGTTCATGCGTGTATATCAGGCGTTCCGTTTTTGTTTTACCGGTTACAGGATGCATGCGGCAGCTCTTTCATACCGTATGTATAGGGTCTGACAGTCCTTGTGCGGATACGGCAAAAACCGCCGTGATCCGATAAAAAGAGCCGGATTTTTCCGCAAAACGGAAATCCGGTCCTTTTTATCGTCGGATTATTCCTGTTCGAATTCCTCTTTGGAAGCGCCGCATTCCGGGCATACCCAGTCCGCGGGGAGTTCATCCCATTTTGTGCCCGGCGCGATATCGTTGTCCGGATCACCCTCGGCCTCGTCGTAAACATAACCGCAGACAAGACAAATATACTTTTCCATGGCTCAGTCCTTTCCCGAATTTTTTATTGATTTGCAGGCGGTGTCTCACGGCCTCCGTCCCTGCTTCCGGGACCGTTTTATGGTCGGTTTATATCAAAGCGAATCGAGGTATTCCTTCAGTTCGCCGAATCCTTTGAATCTCCTGACGGAAACGCCGTTTGCCGTCAGCAATGACGTGAATTTATTCTGGTGGTCGCGCGCGGCGGACGCCAGAAGACCGAGATTTTCCGGGTCATATGCTCCGATGATATCGGGCAGGATCTCGGGAGAAACGTCTGTGTCCGAAAAAGCGTCTTTTATTTCACAGGTGAGTTCGACACCCGCAAACAGAGCCGCTGTTTTGTCTCCTGTCTCGCAGGCATGATATATTTTATTGTAAAAATTGACCGATTCTTCATAAAAGCCGTTCAGCGCGTCGGCAAAAGCAGCCGGCTTTCTGTATTTGCGCTCTTCTCTCAGGATCAGGTCTTCCGTATTGCCGATCAGTTCGCGGCACAGACCGGACAGCGCCCCGGCGTCTCCGGCTTCAAAGACGGCGTCGTATAATTCGGAAAAACGGTCAGGCAGGAGCGGCATATTCAGTATTTCGCGTTTAAGCTTCCCTCTGCCTCTTTTAACGGTGATCCCGTTGAGCAGTGCGATCGAAAAGGTCAGGGTATACAGGATACCCACCGCATAAACGCCCGCACTGCCGAAGTCCCGGGCGCCGCACAACCTGTAGTAATTTTTATAGGCCCTGTCGAGATTTTCCGCAGCCTTCCGGATAAATTTCATCCTGTCGTTCACATCCGACGCCGCGCTTTTTATTTTTTCAAACCGCAGCATATCCTCGCGTGAAGCGCAGTACAGGATTTTGCCTTCGGTAATGATCGAGGTTGTCTTTTCCTCGAAATTCGCTATTCTTTCAAGGCGTTCCCACTTGATCGGCCAGAAGTCAAATCCGATGTCGTCTATAATAAAAGTAAAACCCAGTTTCATCGCGCGTTCGGTTTTCGGAACAAAAAACATATCGAGGTCCGATCTCCCGTGCGTGTCATTGTAGATATAAGAACCCATAATGGCAACGAGGGCGACATCGTCCCTGTAATCTTTTTTTATTTTCTCGATCAGCAGTTCTGCCGCGCGGATCAGTTCCATGATTGTTCTTCCGGTAACCTTTTTTTTCATTCTATCATATGATTTTTAGTTTGTCAATCGTTTATACCGAGGAAGCGGGAGATATATTTTCGGGATACCGTCAACCGGGTTGATTTCGGATTCTGACAGCGTCACGGATGCAGCCCCCGAATTGATGCCCGAAGCTCCCGATCATGCCGTTTGATTTTTTTAAAGGCATGATTTCCATTGCTTTTGTATAAAAAAAGTTAAAAAACATTCATAATATTCATAAAATCTGTGTTGTCAAATGATATGACCCAAGTCAGCAAAAAATAAGAACCACAAGAAA
>CAZVPD010000023.1:0-30063 GCA_964628455.1 uncultured Lachnospiraceae bacterium | reverse complement strand
TTTAAAAAAAGAAAAATATTTTTTCATATTTCGAAAGTCCTGTACATTTCGGCGACAACCTCGTCGATTTTTTTATCGCCGTCCGCATGCAGCAGCTTTTCAATCGGACCGTCCAGCAGGATCCGGCCTTTTCCGATAAGGATAATGCGTTCGGTCAGCGCTTCGATATCCTGCATGTCGTGCGTGGTCAGAATGACCGTCACGCCGTCTTCGCGATTGAGCGTGCGGATAAAATCACGCACCGCAAGTTTGGACGGCGCGTCAAGGCCGATGGTCGGCTCATCCAGGAACAAAATTTTCGGACTGTGGAGCAGGGAGGCGGCAATTTCGCATCTCATACGCTGCCCGAGTGAAAGCTGCCGCGCGGGCGTGCGTATGATTTCACCCAGGTCGAGTCTTTCGGTGAGATCGTCCAGCTTTCGCCTGTAGTCGGATTGCTTCACCGAATAAATATCGCGGATAAGCTCAAACGAATCGCCTGCGGGAACATCCCAGAAGAGCTGGGAACGCTGGCCGAATACGACGCCGATATCCCGCACATGCGCCCTGCGGTCTTTCCAGGGGACACGCCCGTTGATCACGCACTCCCCGCTGTCGGGGGTCAGGATGCCGCTCATGACCTTGACGGTCGAGGATTTCCCCGCCCCGTTCGGTCCGATATATCCGACCATCTCTCCGTCCGAAACGGAGAACGATACACGGTCCAGCGCGCGTATTTCATCGTATTCACGGCTGAACAGAGCCTTTACCGCCCGGCGGAGACCCGGATCCCGTCGGGACACCCTGTAGCTTTTGCAGATATCGGTCAGACAGATCATCGTGTCGCTTCCTTTGTTTTTATTCGCCAAAAAAGGCAGGGCGTTTATGGTATCATATTGTTTTCCGGTTGTCAACAACATCGAACCATATAATTCATATCATTCGCGTTTTTCATATATTTTACACATTGTTAATAAATCATTAATATAATATAAACTAAAATTTACCGGGAGGAAATTTGTATAATAATTCATGTCAGAGCAGATCTTAATATGCAAACAAAGGTTCCGGGCGGCGCGGGTAAGGTTTTCGATGTTATTAACGGAAACCGCGTTTATCTCAGAACGCGGCTGCCCCGGGCGGACGGAACCGATTCTGCGGAAGCAATGGAAACGGTCATCGCATCAGGGGAAAAAGAACGCGAATCAGGTACTGATCTCGTTCTCGGTATTTAAAAGCGCATTATACAGGTGATATCGGACTTTATGACATAATAAGGCAGATTAACAGCGGGATGATCGGTTATTTGCTTGCTGCAGATGAACAAGGTATAAGTATAATGACAGACAATGCAGCTTCCGCCAAAACCATTTTAAAAGCGGAGGAATATGAAAAAACGAGTTTACCGAAGAAAACGGCACTGTTGTTCAGCGTTACTTCAATACATTATAATTTACGACCTTCAAGACCGGATTTAATCCTGAGTGCTTTACCAAAAGACGAGATGACATGATGAAAAATCTGCTGTGCAATATTATTTTGATAAAGATGTTTTTAATGTTATTTTGAATATGTCCGGGAAATGTTTTATTGAAAACGCGTATTCATTTGCCGAGGCCGGTCCTCGAAGAGTGAATTCCCGTGAAACGACGGAAAGAAACAGTAAAACAGAAAGTTACACTATGACCGAAATAAAATAAAATTGATGGCGAGAGAAGCCGAAAAGAGTCAATAGCAAATTTTATCCATTCGGTTTATTTGCACTATGACAAACTGCGGATATTATTTAAAGCAACCGGCAGACCGGTAACGATTGATTATGAATTATTTGACGAAATTAAAACACCGGAGAATGACGGTGTTTCTGAGAGCGGGCGGTATTTTTATATGAAAGAACCGATCCGCCAAACATAAACTTTTATTTATATTAAGTTGATGTTTCCGTCTTGTTTTGATATAATAATATAATGTAACTTCAGGAGGACAAAATGGATAAGGATATAATAATTGTAGGCGCAGGTCCGGCAGGGATATTTACCGCACTGGAAATGGTGAAAAACGGCTCAAAGAAAAACATAGTGATCGTTGAAAAAGGCAGTTCCATAAAAAAAAGAATCTGTCCGAAAAGTAAAACAAAGGAATGTGTTAACTGCAAGCCTTGTCACATAACTACAGGTTTCAGCGGAGCAGGTGCATTTTCGGACGGAAAACTGTCGCTTTCCTACGAAGTAGGCGGTGATTTACCAAGTCTTATCGGAGAGAGCAAAGCACAGGAACTGATAGACTACACAGATAAAATATATCTTGATTTTGGAGCCGACTCACATATCGAGGGAATAAGCGACATTGAAAAAGTAAGAGAAATAAGAAAACAAGCCATTATTGCAGGACTTAAGCTTGTAGATTGCCCGATCCGCCATTTAGGTACGGAAAAAGCACAGGAAATATATTTTTTAATTGAGCAATACCTCTTAGAGAACGGAGTTGAAATAAAATTCGGATGCCAATGCAATAATCTCATTTTAGAAAACGAGGAGTGCAAAGGTGTCAATATATCAAACGGAAAAGAAGATATTGATATATACTCTGAAAATGTTGTTGTGGCAACAGGCAGACGCGGCGCAGACTGGCTTGAAAAGCTCTGCATAGAACATAATATAACACATGCGCCCGGAACGGTTGATATCGGCGTTCGCGTTGAAGTTCGCAACGAGGTTATGGAAAATGTCAACAATGTGCTGTATGAATCAAAGCTTATAGGTTATCCAAAGCCATTTAAAAATAAGGTGCGTACATTCTGCCAAAATCCAGGCGGATTTGTCAGCCAGGAAAATTACGACAACGATTTGGCGGTAGTAAACGGGCATTCATACAAGAATACAAAGTCAAATAATACAAACCTCGCAATACTTTGCTCGCATAATTTTACAGAGCCATTCAATCAGCCGATTGAATACGCTCAAAAGGTTGGAGAGCTGACAAATATGCTCGGTGCAGGGCATATTCTTGTACAACGCTTTGGCGATATTTTAGACGGAAAACGCACATGGCAAAAAGATCTTGCGAAATCGAATTTAGTGCCGACTTTGTCAGATGCTGTTGCGGGTGACATAACCGCAGCAATGCCGTATCGTGCAATGACAAATATTATTAATTTCATGCATGCAGTAGACATTGTTGTTCCGGGATTCGCCTCAAATGAAACACTTTTGTATTCGCCCGAGCTGAAATTTTACAGCAATAAAATTAAAATGGACAGCGAGCTTAATACGAACATTAAAGGTCTTTACTGCCTTGGTGATTCAAGCGGCTGGACACGCGGACTTATGATGGCATCTGTTATGGGTGTGCTATTGGCAAGAAATTTATTAAAGCTTTAAACACAGAATCACGTATGACAATCAGCCGCTGCCTTTACATCGGCCTGACAATCGAGGACCGCGATATTCTGCTGCGCGCTTATGAATATCTTGAGGATTTACCGAAAGGTACTGCCCTCGAAAAATTCCGCAGCACGAATGAACGTATAATTCCGTGTAATACGGCAGCTTTCTGCAATATGATCGAAGCCGTCAAACCATATAACGAACGGTGCGACGGCACCTATGACGAATGGATACCGCTGTGTTTGGATGAAGCTATGCTCCGGCATTACGGCAGGCGCGTTTATGACCACGGATATTTCCGGAATAACTGCCCGGCCAAACTCCCGGATGATTTTTCTGATAGCAAAACCCGCCGCCGGCTATATTCTTTTTATTATATCAACCAGTTTCACGGTCCGGCTCCGTATCTTGCCGATTCGGCAGAATGGCTGATGCGGAATCGGAATTCCGACGGTCTGTGGGACCGGGGAACGCAGATAAAAGATCCGTGGGGCTATTTCGGCTATTTTTCAACAAACAGGAATTATCAGCATAACCGGATTACGGACTGCACAATAGAAATCCTGAACTTCTTAAAAAAACATATTGACGGCAATACCGTATAATCCGCTGTGTTTCGAAACCGGTTCGTAAAACCGGTCAGCCGGACAGGCGCCGCACATGATCTGAATACGGATTTTAAATATTTGCATTTGTTGTTTTTTTCTGTTATAATGCGAAATAAAAGAAAAGATTCTTACAGCGTAAAAATAAAAAGGCCTGCGTATTTTCGTCCGATGCGAAATACAACTTTAAAATTGAAATATTCGATGAAACAAACCGGGAGATCTGCAGCCGGGGCGGACCGGGTTTGCTGCTCAAAGACATGAACAGCAGAAAAGAAAGCAATTTTGCTTCGCAATACGAAGCAATCGCAATGAAAGCCCAAACCGGGCCGGATAAAACCATGGAGATTTACAAAAGTATAAAACAATGATTTTAATCGGGGCGGTATGATATGTCTGATATGACGGCGGATTTTTCGGAGCACAATGCGGAGTCGGAGCTGGTGTGGTCTGCTTACCGTGCCGGCAGCCCGACACGCATCCCCATGATCATCGGGATGAATCCCCGCATGGTTATCCTTGACAGCAAATACAGCCGCGGCGTGACCTTCGAGCAATATTACAATGACGCGCAAACCATGCTCGATATGCAGCTTGAGTTCCGCCGCTTCGAAGCTTTCGAAATGTATTACGACCATCGGATGGGGCTGCCGGAAAACGGATGGTATCTGTATCCCGACTTTCAAAATGACACGGAGTGCGGGTGGCTGGGCGCAGAGCTTAAGTTTTCCGGCAACGCCGTACCCTTTACCATACCCATGCTGAACGGAGATAATCCGCGGGATTTGTTGTTTAAAAAAGGGTTCCCCGAATTGTTCGGCGGACTGCTCGGTAAAGCGTTCGAATTTTATAATTATTTTATTAAATTAAAAAACGACGGATTCGAATATATGGGGAAACCCATCTCAAACGTGGGATTCCCCGGTTTCGGAACCGACGGACCGATGACGCTGGCGTGTATGCTGCGCGGAACCACGGAGTTTTGCATCGACTTATACGAAGATACGGCTTACGCCGAAGAACTGCTCGATTACCTGACCGACGCCGCGGTCTTCCGCATCAGAGGTCTGCGCCGCCATTTCGGGATGCCGGAAATCAGCCCGGACATAAGCTTCGCCGACGACAGCATCGCCCTTCTCTCTCCCGCGGATTACGAACGCTTCGTGCTGCCGCGGCACAAAAGGCTGATAAGCGAACTGACCGACGGGACGGGCAAAAACCAGATACACCTGTGCGGCGACGCAACGCGCCATTTCGGGATGATCGCGGACGAACTGAATGTCGCATCCTTCGATACCGGTTACCCCATCAATTTCAGGGAGATGCTGCAGCTGCTCGGTCCGGATGTGACGATGAGCGGCGGTGTACGCATCAGCATACTCTCCGGAGCGCAGAGCGAAAACATCAGAACCGAAGTGCGGCGCATCTGCGGTGAAGTAAAACCGCTTTCGAAAAAGTTTATCCTGCGTGACGCAAACAATCTCGCACCCGGAACTCCGCCGGAAAACGTCAGGGCGATGTATAACGCGGTCAGAGAATACGGCAGATTTTAATCCGGTTCCTGTTCTGCGCGGCTGATATACAGCGGGCGGATTGCCGTCCGAAATACACTGAAAGGCGAAAATCTGAAAAAGCATGATGACCGAACTGACCGACCTGATAAAAATAATCGAACTGACGATCGTGCTTGCCGGATTTGCGGCTGCTTTCGTACTTTTTTACCGGCTGCCCGTATTGCCGGCAAAAGGTTCGGATGCCGGCAGCTTTTTACCTGTTTCCGTAATCATTCCGGCGCGGAATGAAGAGAGCTGTCTGCCCCTTCTACTCGGTGATCTGAACAGACAGACGCTGCGGCCTTATGAGATCCTCTGCGTTGACGACGATTCGGAGGACGGAACGGCAAAAGCGGCTTTATCGGGAGGCGCGCGGCTTATATCCCTGCGCGGCAGCCCCGAAGGGCAGACGGGTAAGACAAGGGCCTGTCAGAACGGCGCGGACGCCGCGGAAGGGGAACTGCTGCTGTTTCTGGACGCCGACGTCAGACTCGGTCCGGACAGCCTGAAAAAACTGATGCGCATTTATTCGGATACCGGCTGCGCCCTTTCGGTGCAGCCCTTCCATAAAACCGAGAGGATCTACGAACAGTTCTCCCTGCTCTTCAACCTCGTTCTGATCGCAGCCAACGGCACGGCGCTGCCCGTGCCGAAGAGCGTCGGGCTATACGGCCCGGTCATCCTTATTTCGAAATCCGATTACGGGAAGGCAGGCGGTCATAAAAGCGTATGCGGCTGCATAGCCGAAGACGTTGCGCTGGGCCTGCGGCTGAAAAAATGCGGCATTCCATACAGGCTTTATACAGGAGGCGGCGATATCTCCTTCAGGATGTACGGCAGCGGGTTTCGCGCGCTGCTTGAAGGATGGGTAAAAAATGTGGCGGCGGGCGCGTCCAAAACGCCCCCTTTGATTTTCGCCATGGTTTTTTTCTGGATCGCTTCGCTGACTTCCGTTCCGATCCAGCTGACAGAAGCATTGCTCGCATCGGACATGCCGCTGACCGGTCTTTATTCCCTGCTTTATACCGCGTGGGCTGCGGGGCTGACCGTTCTGTCGGGGCGGATCGGACGGTTTCAGCGCTGGGCGTCCGTTTTGTTTCCGCTCCTGCTGCCCGTATTTTTCTTCGTTTTCACGGTTTCGTCTTTCAAAAAAATATTCGGGTTGAAAGTGACCTGGAAGGGGCGCGGGATCGACCTGCGGAAGAAGCCATGAGGATTCTTTATTGGTCCGCTTTTCCGACCGTACTGCTTTGTTTTGCGGTCTGGCCCCTGCTGCAGGTATCCGCTGCGCTCATCTGCCTGCGGCTGCCCGACCGTTTCTATTCACCCGGTTCCTTCCTGTTCCGGACGCACCGCTTCGAGAGGGACGGGCGTATCTGGGATACGGTTTTCGCGGTCAGCCGGTGGAAGCACCTGCTTCCCGACGGCAGCGCGGTCCTTAAAAAAAACACTTTCCGGAAGAAAAATCTCTCTTCTTTTTCGGATGAATATCTCACCCGTTTTCTGACCGAATCGGCCAGGGGCGAACTGACGCACTGGCTCGCGGTCTTCCCCTTCTGGGTCTTCGGCTTTTTTGCGCCCCCCGGCGTCCCTTGGATGATGCTCGGTTACGCACTGCTGGCCAATATCCCCTGCATCATCGCTCAGCGGTATAATCGGCCGAGGATCATGCGGATCCTTGACATGCGCAAAGCACGCAGGTCGGCAGAGAACACCCCGCCGCAGGCACAGCGGGAAAGGACCGGATCCGAAGCGAAATAACACTCCGTTTACCCGAAGCATCCCGCCGGTCATCCGGGCGCATTCCGCATCCCGGAAACCTCTATATATCCGTCATATCCTGCATTTCGCAGATCATCTGCAACCGCCGCACCGTCTCTTCCTTCTCTTCCGGCGATCCGGCAAACATATAGCTCCGAACCGTCCTGTAGCCGAACAGGATCAGGATCATTTTGCTTATGAACCGGCCGAACCGGGGCGGGAGCGGCATATATTCCGAAAGTGTCCCCGTGTATGCAGCTGTCAGCCGGCGGAAATATATAAGCAGGTCTTCTGTCCCGATCTCGTCGAAAGCCAGGCTGGCGATATCCTCGCCCGCATATCCGATGCCGGCGCAGTCCCAGTCGATCAGCCGGATTTTCCCGTCCGATAAAAAAATGTTTTCCGTCCAGAAGTCCCGGTGGCAGAATACCGCCGGCAGGATTCTGAAGGAAGCGAATATCTCTTCCCTGTGACCGTCCGTGTCGGCGATCATCTTTTTTAAGTGTAGAGGCAGACCGCAGCCCCCGGACCTGAGGCAGCCGTATTCGAACGATTTGCCCCGGCAGAGCTTTATTTCCCCGTTCAGAAGCATTTTTTTCATAAATTCCGGAAGTCGGGATTTTTCCGAGACCAGAAATTCGTATGAATAGGTCTGCGTGTGCCACTGTCCGAAATTTTTTTCGAGCGTGTCAAGCCGGCTCAGATATTTGGTTTTACCGAATATCTCCGGATGCCCGTAATACCGGCCCTGAAAACGCCCCAGTTCACAAGCCGCATGTTCGAGGTCTCCGATCCCGAGGCTGCTTCCCGACAGTCCGGTGATATACTCCATCCACAGCCGGACTTCGTCGCCGCTGATACCCGCGTGATACAGCTCCGGTCCGTGCAGCGGACCGGTGAGGATTTTCCCGAAATCCGACACATACAGGTCGTATTCCCTGCGCCACGAATCGGGGTCGCCGGGACGCTCCCATTTTTTCTGCGTCTTTAAAACGATTTTATAGGGCAGTTTCTCCCCGTCAGCGGTTTCGGCAGTCCCCGTAACAAGCCGCACGTCGCCCAGCGTCCCTCCGTGCAGCCGGTCCGTCCGGCAATCCGCGCGAAGCACGCTTCTGCCGTACATGCTGCTCAGGGCGGGCAGCAGCGTTCCGCTTATAACCCGGAACTGTTCCGGTTCATCCGTCTCTCCGTGATCTCCTTGTTTCAATCGTTCGGCTTCCTTTTCGTCTTTGTCAGATTCTGTTTTTAACAGAATTATTATCCGGGACCGGCGGCGGTTTTTATTCCGGAAAATCTGTTTTTAATTTTCATAGGGCAGCACAGTTCTGATAATTTTGTTTTTCATCCGCCGGCCGGAGCTTTGCTCCCGGACCGGGCTTTTGTATCCGCCATCGAGCGGTATTCGGACGGGGTCATCCCCGTGATACCGCGGAACAGCCTGCGGAAATAAGCGCCCGAGTGAATGCCGCAGGACGCCGCTATATCCTCGACGGAGCGGCTGCTCCCGCGCAGTTCGGCCGCGGCTTTTTCTATGCGGATCTCATTGCGGTATTTGACCGGCGTTGTGCCCAGTTCATTCTGAAAAAGGTGGTACAGCCGGGACTCGCTGATATAGCACAGGGACGCAAGCTCATCCATGCCGAAATCCTCACGGTAATTTTTTTCGATATGATCAAGCGCGGCCGTAAGGGCGGGATTATACCGGACGGGGGCATTCTGACGGATATAAGAGAGCACGTCGGCAAAGAAATCGTAGTATTGCGCAATGGCGCGTATCTGGTTTATGTATTCGCCGCTTGCCAGCAGATTGTATATGCTTTCAATGCGTGAAAGGGTTTTCCGGTCGGACATCTCGGGGATACCCGTCATTCTGTACCGGTGCAGGCTGCTGTTTTCGGGATGCTTTGATATGATCCCGAGGCTGTAAAACTCGATGTCGGGATTGCCGTGCCATATCAGATGGCAGCGAATGCCGTCCGGTATATAAAACAGGCCGCCTTCACCGATCTCGATCACCCTGTCCGGAGACCTGAGCGTTACGCTTCCCATAGTGATAAATCCGAAAGCGGAGTTGTTGTTTCCGATCCCGTTCTCATAATAGTGCGGGTTGCGTGAATGGATTTTCTGAACCTGCAGTTCCGTCATGCACAGCTTCTTGCTGTATATCTCACCGTTATTCATCTCTGTAATCCTTCTTTCGCGGCAGGTCTGCGGAGATCCCGACTTTCGCGATTTCCCTTATGAACAGCAGAATCGTATCTTTACCTGACATTATAGCGTATTATTTTTTTTGTGTCAATATGATATAATCGGTAAAAAGGAGACGGCGGATACGGATAACAAGACGTTCGGGCAATGCCGTTCTGCCGCCCGACGGAGAAATAAGAGGAATAAAGAATGAAAACACGATTAGCAGCCACACTGCTTGTATCGGCGATCCTCGTTTTTGTTTCGTGCGGCACTGCGGAAAGCGAAGCGGAGGTCACAGCCGGAGAGACCGAAACCATCCCGGAACAAAAGATCATGGACAATCTTCCTGCCGGCCTTGACCTTGGCGGTGCTGCGGTCACATTCCTCTACCGGGATGAGGTTTCGGGCGAATTTTTTGCCGAAGCGCTGGACGGTGAACTCGTCAACGACACGCTGTACAACAACCGCATTTCCGTCGAAAACCGGCTCAACGCCGACATCGAAGTGATCCTCATGGCAGGCCATTATGTCGAATCACGCGACGCCTACATGAGCGCGATCAAAAACGCGGTCGGCGCCGGCGACGATGTGTATGACTGGGTCGACCTGATGATCGGCAACTCATCGGTCATGATGCAGAACGGCATCTTCATGAATATCGCGGGCATCGAATGCATAGACCTCGGCATGCCCTATTATCTGTCGGATATGATGAACAACGTGGCGATCGACAACCGCCTTTACTTCATTTCGGGAGATGCCTCGCTCGGATATCTCAAATGCCTGTTCTGTCTGTATTACAATACGTCGCTGGCCGAAGACTTCCATATCGAAAATCTGTACGAGACGGTGGACGGCGGCCGCTGGACGATCGACAAGCTGATCGAAACCGCGCAGACCGCCACCGCCGATATAGACGGCAACGGAAGCTATGACCAGCAGGACCTTCTCGGCTTTGTTTTCCACGATACGAACCATCCGAAGGGTTTTATCACAAGCTGCGGGACCTTTATGTATGAAAAGGACGGAGACGGCGTCTGGCGTTATCTGTTCGGAAGTCAAAGGGACGCCGGTATCTGCGACGCGCTTTACAGGCTGAAAAATGAAACGGACGGGGTCTATTACTGCAATACCACAGACGCCGTGAAAGGCGAGGGGTACGACCTACTTACCTCAAAATTCGTATCCGGCGAAATACTGCTCATCACCTCCGAAATGGACGATATCAATTCGCGCTTCCGCGCCATCGAGGATTCATACGGGATCCTGCCGTATCCCAAATACAACGAAGAACAGGAAAACTATTATAACTGCAGCCGGAATACGCAGAACGCTTTTTCGATGCCGGTCACCTGTTCCGACGCGGAAACCGCCGGAGCCGTACTCGAAGCGCTGTCGAGCGCCAATCACAACAGCCTTATACCGGCGTATTTCGAAACGGCCATGAAGACCAAATACGCGATGGACAGCGACAGCGCCCGCATGTATGACCTGATACGAGACAGCGCGCTGCTGACTTTCTGGTATACATACAATAATGCCATAGGGAGCCCGGAAGGGGTGTTTTTCAGCTGCTCCTTCAGCGCGAAGTCAGCCGGGCAGATGTCTTCGGTCGTCGCCGCAAATCAGAAAAAGCTCGAGACCGCGCTTGTGAAATATCTCGAAGGGATCTCGGCTATCGAAAGCGCCCGATAAGCGGTTTTTAATCATGATGCCCCGAAAAGTCCTTGCCCGGGCAGAGACTGCAGCCCGGAAATTCGGAAAGGATGTTTATCATGCCTGACATAAAAAAAATTCTCGTCCCCGGAGGCACAGGTGCAATGGGGGTCTATCTCGTTCCCGAACTTGTAAAACTGGGTTATAAGGTGGACGTCGTTTCGCTTGACGACATACAGCCGGACAATCCCTCCGTCCACACTATGAAAGCCGATTTCAAAAACGACGAGACGGCCGCACAGATACTAAAAAACGAATATCACTGCATCGTCGATTTCATGATCTACAACGGACCCGAATTCAGACAGAAATTCCGCCGGCTGGCTGAAAGCTGCGACCATTATATCTATCTCTCCTCCTATCGCATTTATGCGGACAAGGAACATCCGATCACCGAAAGATCCCCGAGACTGCTCGATGTATCGGAAGACGCGGAATTCCTTGCCGCGAAAGAAAACGAATATTCGCTGTATAAAGCCATGGGAGAGGACGTCCTCAAAAGTTCGGGGCTGACCGGCTGGACGGCGATACGTCCGGCGATCACCTTTTCCAAACGCCGTTTTCAACTCGTCACCCTGGAAGCCGATTCGGTCGTGTACCGCGCCCGGGCAGGCAAAACCGTCATACTGCCCGGTCAGGCCATGGATGTTGCGGCGACCATGAGCTGGGCGGGCGACGTTGCGAAAATGATCTCAAGGCTTGTCCTCAACAGGGATGCCTACGGCGAAATATATACCGTAGCGACAGCCGAACACAACACCTGGCGTCAGATCGCGGAATACTACCGTAAACTGACAGGCCTGAAATACGCTGCTGCCGACAAAGAGGACTATCTGTCGTGCCTTTCGGCAAACAACGCCAAAGGACTGCGCTGGCAGCTTGATTACGACCGCCTGTTCAACCGCGTCATCGACAACCGAAAAATATTGAACGCAGCCGGTATGAAGCAGTCCGAACTGACGACGGTATACGACGGCCTCAGACGCGAATTATCCGCTCTGCCTCCCGGCGCGTTTGCGGACTGCGGGAACACGGAGCGCAATCGTCTGACGGACGCTTATACCGCCGCACACGGGCTGTAAAATCAAAAATACGGAGTAACCGAATTTGAAAGCAATCATGGTTCGAGAAGACAAGTCGCTGGTCTGGACGGATGTTCCCGATCCCGTAATAAAACCGGACGAGGTCCTGATAAAAACAGTCGCCGCCGGCATCAACCGCGCCGACCTGATGCAACGGGAGGGCGTTTATCCCTCTCCTCCCGGCTGGCCCGAATGGATGGGGCTGGAAATTTCGGGCGTTATCGCCGCGATGGGATCCGAAGCCGAAGTCCTTTCGGACCGGCTTACGGGCGACCGCGTATGCGCCCTGCTCGGAGGGGGCGGATACGCCGAATACTGCGCGGTCCGTTATGATATGCTGCTGCCCGTGCCGGCCGGCTTTTCGATGGCGGAGGCCGCCTCCCTTCCGGAAATTTTTGCCACATCGTACCTCAACCTTGTCTTCGAGGCGCAGCTGCAGGCAGGCGAAACACTGCTCGTGCATGCGGCGGCAAGCGGACTGGCAGGCGCCGCGATACCGATGGCAAAGGCGTTCGGCGCGCGGGTGATCACCACGATACGCCGCGAAAGCGCGCGGGACCATGCCGAGGTACTCGGTGCGGACCTGATCGTCAACACTTCGGAATGCGATATCGCCGAAGTGCTTGCAAAAGAGGAAAAGGCCGGACGCGGAGTGGACGTTGCCCTTGACTGTCTCGGCGGAGATATGGCGGGCAGATGTCTTCCTTTTGTAAATTACGGCGCCCGCTGGATCATGATCGCAGCCCTCGCAGGCCGGAAAGCCGAAATCGATCTTGTGCGCCTTTATGTCAAAAACGCGAGGCTGATCGGCAGCACCCTGCGTTCGCGAAGCCCGGAGATCAAAGCCCGCGTGATCGGCAGTCTGAAAAAAGAGGTCTGGCCGCTGCTGGAGCGCGGCGAAATCAAGCCGTTTGTACGCGCCATACTGCCGATGACCCGCGCGCAGGAAGGGCATGCTCTGCTCGGGGACAGCGCGGGATATGGCAAAGCGGTGCTGATCCCGGACCCATAAGGAAAAAAGGAGCCCGACAGATGAAAACAAAGCAGATCGTCTTTACAAAACCGAATACGGCGGAGCTGACCGATGCGGAATACCGTGCGCCCGGAGCGGGCGAAGTGACCGTTAAAATCGCCTATACCGCCATCAGCGCGGGAACCGAAAGGGCCAATATCACCGGCGATAAAAACGTCAGCATCGGACCTCCCTCCGATGAAGCGGTTTTCCCCCGCGTATCCGGATACAGCGCGTCCGGCATCGTAACCGAAACAGGAGAGGGCGTCCGGACGGTGAAGCGAGGAGACCGCGTCGTTGTATACTGGGGACGGCATACGGCGGACATCACGGTCGGCGAACACGACCACATCGTAAAGATAGAGGATGACGATATCCCTCTGACCGAAGCGTCCCTTGCCATGATCGCGTCCTTTCCGCTTGCGGCGGTGCGCAAGACGAAACCGGAACTCGGTGAGTCCGCACTGGTGACCGGGCTGGGCATACTCGGCCAGTTTGCCGTACAGCTGTTTAAAGCTGCCGGCTGCTATCCGGTCATTGCGGCCGATCCTGACGCGCAGAGGCGCTCGCTTGCACTCAAACTGGGCGCGGATCACACGTTCGACCCCGCGGCGCCGGACTTCGCAGCGAAGGTGAAAGCCGCGGCGCACGGCGGTGTGCAGGCGGCCGCGGAGGTGACCGGACGCGGAGAGGGCTTTATCGAGACCCTTGACTGCATGGCGAAACTGGGGCGCGTCGCGCTCCTCGGATGCACGCGCGATCCGGATTTCACCGTGGATTATTACCGAAAGATACACGGACCAGGCATCAGCGTCATCGGCGCCCATACCCTGGCGCGTCCGTCCGAGGAATCCTATCCCGGACACTGGACCCACCGGGACGATATAAAGGCGCTGCTGCGCCTGCTGTCCGGCAGGCGGCTGAATTTCGCGGAACTCATCAGCGAGATTCATTCCCCGTCCGAGGCGCCGGATGTCTACAGCCGGCTGGTAAAAGGCGCCGGCTTTCCCGTCGGAGTGCTATTTGACTGGTCTGCGCTGAAATTCTGAACAGCAAACGGAAGGAGAATACGGGAAAATGAAAAAAATCAGACTGGGCCACCTTGGCACGTATCACGACCACAGCACGGGAATGCTGGATACGGTCAGGCAATACCCCGAACTTTTCGAGATCGTCGGTTATGTCCCCGAATCGGAGGAGCAGTATCGGCGGATAAAAGACACCCCCTCCTACCGCGGACTCACGGTCATGACCGAACGGGAACTGCTTTCATCCGGCTGCGACGCTGTCGAGGTTGAGGGCTATGAACCGGAACTTGTCCGTGACGCCTTCAAGTGCGTCGAAAAGGGGATCCACGTGCATATCGACAAACCTGCCGGCGCCGATGTCGATGAATTCGCCGCGCTTCTCACGACGGCCAAAAAGAAAAATCTTACCGTCCAGATGTCCTATATGTACCGCTATAATCCGTCGGTCAAAGAAGCCCTGCGCCGCGCCCGTGCCGGCGAACTCGGACAGATCTATGAAGTCGACGCGCTGATGAACACGCATCACACCCCCGAAAAACGCGAATGGATGAAGCCTTTCCCCGGCGGGATCATGTTCTTTCTGGGCTGCCATATGACGGACCTGATCTATATGTTCAAAGGCATGCCGGAAAACATCACCGTGCTGAACCGCTGTTCGGGCATGGACGGAGTCACAGCCGTCGACCAGGGCTGCGCGATGTTCGAATACCGCGACGGCGTATCGATCGCGCGGGCAACCTCCACGGAAGTGGGTGGATACGGGCGGCGTCAGCTGGTGGTCTGCGGCAGCCGCGCGACCTATGAAATAGAACCGCTCGAACGTCCGACCCGCACTTTTTATACGGACATAACCTTTTCCGGCGCTTACGAAAACCGGCGCCGCGAACTGAATTTCCCCGACTTCGGCCGCTATGACGAGATGATGCTCGAATTCGCCCGCTGTGTCAGAGGCGAAATGAAAAATCCGTTTGCCTATGAATACGAGCTTGACGTGCACAAGCTGGTTATGCGTTCCTGCGGGGCGGATGTGAAAAACCCCTATACCCCGTCCGTCCTCTGAGTGTTTCAATCAATAACGGACGCGGCCTCCGCGGCTTCAGAGAAGCGGCGGGGGCTGCGTTGTTTTTATCGTTTCAGCCGGAAGCAGGTTCGGGGCCGGGATCGGGAAGACCCGTGAATCCCGCGTTTTGCATCAGCGAACGCGCGGTAAAAATATCGGGCTGCAGGAATTTCGAAGTGTCGTCATGTTCAAGCACCCAGCGGCAGAGGTAGAGCGGTGACCCGAGCAGCGGAGCGATGCGACGGTGCAGCCGGCAAAACGTGCCTCCGCAGAGAAACAGCGCTTTGACCGGCAGCTTTTCATGCAGAAAAACAGTCGTTCGGAAATTTTCACCGAGTTGTTCCCTGTCGTCCGCCGTTGTGACGATTTTGGCGATATCCGCTCCTCTTTCGGCATGGGCGCATGCGATCGCATACACCTGTTCCGTCGTCCGGTACTGCAGCACATGAGAGGACATCAGCGCTTCGCCGCCCCGCCTGTGTATTTCCGCAATAAAATCCTTTTGCCTTGAAACGGCTTTCTTGTCAAAGGACAGTTCAAAGGGCTGCGCATCATACATGTCTCCCGTCACATCGATCAGCTTCGCCCCGCAGTCGAGGGCAAGCAGCAGTTCCCGTTCGATCCCGTCACAGGTCATGCCGGGGCAGGCATTGCCGCGCATATAATCGGTCACATAACAGGGATGATCTCCCATCGCCGAGAGGATCATGCCGATATTTTCCCGCGTGCGGTACTTTTCTTCGAGAAAATCCATCTGCCAGCAGTAGGCATCGCAGCAGGGAAGGGACGGCAGGATGGTCTCCAGCGCCTGTCCGGGGGTACGTGCGTAGAAGATGACCGTGATCAGCGGCCGGTCCGAATTTAAAAAAGATCCGATATCCGCCACCTCACTCGCTCTGCAGCGAAGCGACGAATTTTTCGATCGCTTCGTCGATTTTTTTCTCATTGGCCGCGATGACGGATGAGACCTGTCCGGGCCCTTTCGTATAATTTTTAAACCAGTCACCCGCTATGTTCCCGAAATTATAGACGCAGCCGGGGTCGTAAAAGCGATTGGCCATGATGATATCAAGGTTCTGCTTCGAATCGCTGTCCCTGATGAGTTTTTCACCGAGGATCACCCCGTAAAGCACTTCGTTGACGCTGTAATGCGATTCCGCGGCCATGGTGTCGAACAGCGTCACAGACATCATAACATCCTTTACAACTGCCGGGATGCAGTTGGTCAAAGCGACCGTGTATCCGACGGAGGTATGGTAGTCCTCCTGGGTTTCGTACATCAGCGGCGAGGGTATAATGCCGAAATCGGTATCCATATTTCTCAGTTCAAAAGCAGCCTGGACCTGTCTGAGAAGAAACAGTCCGCGGTTTTCGGCGAACATATTGCACACTTCCACCGTGCTGACATTGTTTTCCTGACGGTTGAAAAACAGCTTTTCGTCGTTCATGAACGCGACGATCTTCTGCATGATGCCGACGGAGAGCTCATCGCCGATCGCCCGCACGGGGATCCCGTCGCCGCCTATGCGGCAGTAATACTGACCTGCGGAATTATACAGTTCGTATGTCGCGTCAGCCTGGCTGATAAAGCCGTAACCGTCTTCTTTGTCAAATTTCTCATTGCCGTTTACATCCGTGTAGACCTGTCCGCACATCTGCAGCATTCTGTCAAACGTCCACTCACGGTCCATGACCATCTGATAGACATCGCCCATCGAATAATCGGCGATCATTTTCGCATTGAAAAAGACGACGATGGCAAGCATCTTGTCCATATAGGTCGCGTCGGAGATCACAGCATACGTTTTTCCGAGTATGGAAAAGGCGCTGCCGGATTTCGCATCATACCAGGGCATGGAAAAATCGAGCAGCTGACCGAGGTCGGTCAGAGACCGGCTGTTGATCAGGCTGTACAGGGCGTTCCATGCGGGAAAAACCAGATCGTAATCGGTATCGGCCGCCATGACCTGCTTTCGTATCACGGGGCAGTCGGAAGAAGTATCGGAATAGCCCTCCGCGGTGATCTTAACGTTATACATCTCCTCGATCTTGCGGTTGCGTATGTAGACCGAGTCGGAGAGCGCTTCGCCGACCTGTTCCGGTTCATCGATGTCGCAGGGAAGGTCGCTCCAGCCGCAGGCCTCAACCGCGTCGAAATAAAGGATGTTCAGTCCGGCACCTTCGTAATCCGCCTCATAATCCGGATAAAGCCGGACCGTTTCTGCTTCCGCCGCGACGCTTCCCGCGTCATCGGCGGCTGCGGAGGGTTCGGAAACCGCGCCCGGACCGGCGCATGAGGCAGTCTGGAACACCGTCAGGAAAACCAGCGCCGACGATAGAATTCTTCGCATTTTCATCAATAAATACCTCCCGCGCACGCCCTGCCCCCGTCGATGACATAGTTGGTACCCGTAATAAAAGCGGCCTGCCCGGAGCAGAGATAGAGCACGAGGTCGACCACCTCGCGGACTTCGGCCGCCCTGCCCATCGGCGTACGCATGTTTTTCATCGATTCCCGGGTCAGAACGGGTCCGGGCGAAACGCAGACGCAGCGGAATCCGTACTGCGCCCCGAACAGCCCGAGCGATTTGGTCAGACCGATAAGGCCCGATTTTTCCGCGCTGTAATCCGCTCCCCACGCGCTGCCTGTGACGCCGTCGATCGATCCTATGTTCACGATCACGCCGCTTTTCTGCGCGGCCATGATCCCTGCCACGGCTTTGGCCATATACAGCGGAGCGCGGAAGTTGACGTCGATGCCCCAGTCGAGCGATTCAAGCGACATCAGGTGAAACGGTTTGCCTTCGTTGCAGACCCTTGACGCGTTTCCGCCCGCGTAGCTGACCGTGATATCGACCGATCCGTATTTGTTTTTCGCATACATCACAGCCGCTTCGACCTCTCCGTAACGGCGGACGTCCGCGACCCTGTAGTCGCAGCCGGTTTCCTCCGCCTTTTGCTTCAGCACTTCGGCGTTTATGTCAAGCATCACGACGTTCGCGCCTTCCGCGTGAAGCAGCTGTGATGTAAGCAGCCCCATTCCCGACGCCGCTCCGGTGATCAGCGCCGTTTTTCCGGAAAATCTCATTTGACCGAACCCCTCCTGCCTTTCTTTTTATGCGTGACGGATGATCTGTCCGAAAATCATCCCTCAGTGTCATTATAGCATATTACCGCAACAGTAATCATACGCTGTTCTGTCCTATACGGCAACGATTCTGCTGTCTGCGGCAAAATCAACGCGTTTTAAACGCGGACCCCGCTTTGACAGGCGCAGAATATAAAATCCGGATATGTCCATGAAGAAAGACATACCCGGATGCCGGTCCGGCGGATACCGTGACCGCCGTTTCTATTATTGTTTATCCCCGCGCTTCATTCTTCGTTCTCATAGAAGGTGTAAAGCTTTTCGATCGATTCCGCGAGGCTCTTTTCTTTCTTCGCGTATTCGGATGCGATGTCGGTTTTTTTGCTGTTGATGCAGTCGCGGAACAGGTACGGAATGCGCTGCATGTTGGTTTCGCCGAACATATACGAGAAGTCCATGTTTGAGCCTTCCATGATGATGTCGACCATGCGCGCGCTGTCCTCGTCCTCGGTGTATTTGTTCTTCAGGGCGATGTCGTAGAACGCGGGATACACTTTCTTATAACTTTCGGCGTTGAGGGCTTCGATGACGATGCCGGCGAATTCGAGCTGGTCCTCGTCAAAAACCGTCTTCGGAACGCTGAACGCCGAATACTGGTCGTAAATATTGGTCAGGTACATCTCCTGATTTGCGTCCCACTTGGGATAGGGCAGTATTGCATAACTGTCCTTCATTTCGCGCAGCTCGCTGTAGGCGACCCGGAAAGGGGCCGGGCAGATACCGATCTTCGATTCGGCGAACTTCGTGAATTCCTTGTATTCCGCATTAAAATAATAGGTCGACGGGTTGTTGTAGGTAAGATCGTATATTTTCTGGAGCGCCGCGACGGTCTTTTCGGTCATGAGGTCGATCGTGATCTTCCCCTCACTGTCCTTTCCCGAAATTTTCTGATCGAACGCTGTCAGCCATACGTCGAACGAATGCGTCGACCCGCTTTCGTAGCCGTACAGATCGTCCTCATCTTTTTTACCGTCGCCGTTTGTGTCAGCGTGGATCAGCGTCACGATCTCATTGAATTGATCGTATACCCACTCGTTGTTATAGACAAGGTCGTATAATTTATCGACCGGCCAGCCGTACTGGTCGCAGACGCGGCTGTTTGCGAACATGGCATAGGTATACTGCATCGCGGTGACACCGAGCGAGCATGTGGCGTTGAAGAGCTTTCCGTTGAAGGTCGAGGCGTCGTTGGTGATCTTATTGTACCATGGTTTTTCGAAGTTCGCAAAAGGGATGTCGTACCAGTTGCGGACGCAGCCGGCCGTGATCGACGTATAGGAGAGATACGCCTTGTATCCGACCAGCTCGAAGGCGTCTTCCATCGCGGTGACCGTTTTGACGACGTGCTTATGCGCGTCGACGACCACGATATTCTCGATCGCCGTGTTGAAACGGTCTTCGATAGCCGCGTTGCGCTCGAAAATGACGTCGTTTGTGACTTCGCCGTTGAGTTCTTCGGAGAAGATCTCGTAGGATTTCGCTTCCTCGCACGCGACACGGAAAATTTTCCCCTCGAAGTTCCTTTCGGGGAGTTCGTCGGGAATAAGCTGCTTTTTTTCGAGGTCGCTGAGATTTTCCTCTTCCGAAACCGTCACGCCGGCTTCGGTCGCTTCGGAAGCCCCCGGTTCCGACGGTGAATCGCTGCATGAAAACGCCGGAATGACCGTCATCGACAGGAGAAGCAGGACAATAATATGCTTTTTTATGGAAAACACCCTCTCAGAAATAATTTTGTATCATTTTCCCGTATTTTTTCATGCGGACGTCCGGGATTTAAACAATTCTAACATATTCCGATCGCCCTGTCAAGACTTTATAAATTTTCGGTTAATTTTTTTATAAAATAATATGTATACCGCGCATCGTAACAAGCGGATCGCCCGGCTAACGGCACGGCAATCTGCCGCCCGAATCAAAAAGCCGCCGTCCGGAAAACCGGACAGCGGCGATTTTTGTTTTTTTGACCGGATGAACGTCAGCCGCCCAGCAGCTGGTCGATGTAGCGTTCGATCAGAATATGGATAAAATAATCGGGTTTGGCGTCAGCCAGATAGGTCATGGCGGTGTCCAGGCCGCAGCTCTGGGGGGTATAGACCATTTTTTCGAAATGCTCGAACAGGAACTTCTGTATCGAATAGCCGAACGAATCGCGCATAATGACCGCCGTCGGGAGTTTTGTGTTGTTAACGGTGCTTGTGATCAGGGCGCTGCTCGGGAGCTGCCCGTCCTCGCTGACGACTTTTGCGACCGAGGGGTCTTTGAGCGTGCAGGAATAGGTGGTCTCGCTGCCCTGGCTGGTCTGTATATTGAGGAAGCGGACCAGATCTCCGCCCTCCTGGCTGATGGGCTTGACGTTGAATTTATCGAGTTCAAAGGGAGCAGCCTGCGGATAGTCGACCGCGATGGCCTGCATCAGCTTATAATAACCGAAGTATGCGCCGAGTGTGTTCCAGTGGGTATCGGTCTGATAAAAAAGCTTGCCCTTGTCTTTGTTTTGCGTCATGAAATCTGCGATGTCGATGACAATGGTGTCCGGATTGTTCCGTTCGTTCATCATGCGGATGAACTGCTGGCGCCTGCTGTCCGTGACCCTTTTCTTGGCTTTCCATTCTTCGCGCGCGGTTTCCGGATACATGGTCAGCGCGTTCGGCGCGATCAGATAGATGAGCTTGGTATCGACACCGCTCTTTTCGCGGACTTTGGCGAGGCGCCGGTCCACAAGCTTGCTGAGTGCCTCGAGCTGGGAATCGTTAAACAGATTGTTTCCGTAGTAATCGTTCAGCGTCATCGGATAGTGCAGCTGACTCAGTTCGCCGACGACAACGTCGACTTTGCCCTTGCCGTATTTGACTTTGATCTCCTCGCTCGTGCTGGTCCTCTTTCCCCTGACTTTGGCGGTGACGGCAAGGGTGTCCTCTTCCCCTATTTTCAGGGTAACCGTAAAGAAGAAGCGCTTTTCCTGGGGAAGGACCTTGAATTCTTTTACGATGCTGCCGCTGACCGTTATTTCGGCGCCGATCTCGCAGGTACCGGAAACGCAGACGACGCCGTTGCGTATGACGCTCTGCGCGGAATAATGCGGCTTGCCCGTCTGCGGCAGACTCATGTCCGAATCCTCGTCATAGTCCGTTTCGGGAGCTTCGGTTTCGGCGGGTGCGGGCGCTTTTGTTTCGGCAGGCTTTGTTGTTTCGGCCGGTTTTGTTGTTTCGGGAGCGGTCACCGTCACGGTGCAGACGGCTTTGGCACCGGACCCGTCGTTTGCGGAAGCGGTGATGACCGCCGTACCGGCGCCGGCCGCCGTCACTTTAAACCCGGAAACAACGGCGACAGTCCTGTCGGACGAAACGAGCGTGACACGCCTGTCGGAAGCATTGCCCGGGGAGACCGACGGGGCAAAGGTAAAGGTCTGACCGGAGACAAGATTCAGCGCGCTCCGGCCGAGGCTGATCTCAGCGACTGCTATGATCCGGTTTTTAACCGTGATCACGCATTGGGAGGAGACTCCGTTTGAAGCGGAGGCGGTTATGACAGCCCTTCCTTCCGCAACGGCCGTCACCTTGCCCGTGCTGTCGGCAGCGGCGACGCCTGTGTCCGAACTTTTCCAGGTGATGCTCTTATCGGGGGCGCCCGCGGGAAAAACAGCTGCTTTGAGATAGACGGAATAACCCTCGTCAAGGGTGAATTCCGACGCATTCAACTTTACGGAGGTGACCTCGACCGGAACGGGTTTTTCGGTCACGGGTTCGGTTTCGGGCTCCGTCTCCGGTTCTGTCTCGGGTTCGGTCTCCGGCTCGGTCTCGGGTTCGGTCTCCGGTTCGGTCACGGGTTCCGTTTCCGCTTCGGTTATGTCTGCCGCCGTCGTCCCGGCCGGAACCGCGTCCGTCTCTTCCGCCGCGGCCGAAGCCTTCTCACAGGAGGCGAACACCGGTAAAACGATCATCAGGATCAAAATCAGCGCGAGGATATTTTTCATAGTGCGAAAGTTCTCCGAATTTCTTATTTTTTATATTTCCGACGTCCGGTCATTCGGGTTTAAAGATGTTGATCCCCGAATAACCTGTTATTCCGGAATGCATAAAGTCTGTCTCGAGGCTGTAGGTCAGTTTTCCGCTTGTTTCGCGCGTTTCCGCACGCACGACAAAACCGTTTTCCAGAGATATATAAAGCTGCTCGTGCAGCATCAGGCTGATGTAATCGTATTCGACGTGATAAACGCTGTTTTCGGCTGTTCTGACGAGTGAAACCGAGATGTTTTCAATATCCCCGGTCCCGGCGGCGTCACCTGTGAGCAGTGCGCGGATGTCTTCGGCGGAAGGCATGCCCGCCTGCTGCTCAAGCGTGAATTCTCCTCCAGCGGGAAAAACGCGCTTTGTTTTCTCCTCCCCCGAACCGGCGGTGACATAAACGTTTTCTCCGTCGCACAGGATGGTTTTCTGCAGGATATCGTTCACGTCGTAGGTTTCGATGCGGTAAAGAGTGCCCTGACGCCAGATCTTGTTCCTGACGGTAAGGCTTTTTTCGCCGGAATAAAGCGTCACCCGGTTAAAAATGCTGTATTCGTCCGAAAATTGCAGCGAAGAGAAAAACACGGCGGCATCCGCGGCGTTGATATCACGCGTGACCGTTACTCCCTCGGTTTTTTTTCTTTCCGCCAGGGCTTTGTAGATCTTTCCGTCATCACCGGGGATGACCTCGGGGAGTTCTTCCCCCGGCTGTTCCAAAAATCCGGAAAGAAAAGACGGCAGTTCGATGAGTCCGGCCCCGGCCATCAGGACGATAAAAAAAGCAAACACAAGAACAGCCGCGGCTATCACCGAAACCAGCGACAGCCGGCGCATCCTCTTCTCGCGTCTGAATTTCTCGGAAAGCGTATTTTTATTCATCGTCTTTTTTATCGGTTTGTTTTTCGGCCTGCAGCTGCGCGTTCATGGCGTTGATCTTCGCTTCGGTGAGGTCAAGCCCCGACTGCTCACGCGTCACGGGGTTTTTGATGATCGCGAAGTTCAAGAAAAATATCGTCAGGCCGACAAGGATGATGATCCCGGTCCTGACCAGATTGTCCATGGTAAACATGACCGCCGCTATACCGAGTATGCCGCATACGGAATAAAGGATCCCGACCGACTGCCTCTGATTGAAGCCCATGTCGATCAGCCGGTGGTGGATATGGCCGCGGTCCGCAGAGAACGGGCTTCTGCCGCTGAGTATCCTGCGCACGATGGCAAAGGCCGTGTCGAACAGCGGAAGACCGAATATGGACAAAGGGATCATAAACGAAAGGACGGTATGCGTTTTGAAAAGCCCCTCCAGCGAGAGCACCGAGAGGGTGTAGCCTAAAAACAAAGCGCCCGTGTCGCCGATGAATATCTTCGCCGGATTGGTGTTAAAAGGCAGAAAACCGAGGCACGCCCCCGCAAGCAGGCCGGTGAGAACGGTGATCCCGGGATTGTCTCCGAGCATGATCGTACAGAACAGCAGCGAAAGAGAACAGATGGCCGAAACACCGCAGGACAGCCCGTCCAGCCCGTCGATCAGATTGATCGCGTTAGTCAGTCCGACGATCCAGAATACGGTCACCGGGATCTCAAACGAACCCAGGATGATGTAATTCCCGAACAAATTAAAAAATTTTATGGTCAGACCCTGGGAGACCGGAATAAAGGCCACCAGGATCTGTACCGCGAGTTTGATCAGGGAGTTGAGCCGGAAGATATCATCGAGCGCGCCGAGTGTGACGATGACAAGCCCTCCCGCCCAAAGCGCGAGCAGCGAGGGAGATATTTCGCAGAACACCAGGGAGGCAACGGAAAAGCCGGCGAATACCGCCAGCCCCCCCAGCCTCGGGATGGGCCTGTTGTGCATCCGCCGTTCGTCCCTGGGGACATCGATCGCCCCCGTCTTGAAGGCGAACACCCGGACAATGGGAGTCATCGTAAAGGAAATAAGAGCCGCGCATACCATGGCGATCAGCAGATAGACATAGTCGGTGTTATTCATCGTTCACTTCATTCTTTTTCCGTCTTCTTGATTCTTCTTGATTCTTCTTTACTTAAGCTGAACAAAGCCGATCTTGCGGTATACCTTCGAAAGCGTTCTGCGCGCAACGGCCGAAGCTTTTTCGGCGCCGTTTTTCATAATGCCCTCAAGGTAGCTTTTATCGGCCATCAGTTCGGTGAAATTCTTTCTCACGGGCGCCAGCGCGTCGGCTGTGACCTCACCGACCGCGGCTTTGAAATCCCCGTATCCCCGTCCCTCGAATTCGGCTTCGATTCCGGCATCGTCTTTTCCCGTAAAACAGGAATAGATCTTCATCAGGTTGTTGATGCCGTCTTTCCCTTCGGCGCGCCTGACCGAGGAATCCGAATCGGTGACGGCGCGGCGGAATTTACGGAGGATGTCGTCACGCGTATCGAGAATGGAGATATAGGAGTTCGGATTTTCGTCGGATTTCGACATTTTCTTTTCGGGTTCGGTAAGGGACATGATCCTCATGCCCGTTTTGGGGATATAGCCTTCGGGAACGGCAAAGGTCTCGCCGTAGATGCTGTTGAACCGTTCGGCGATGTCGCGCGTGATCTCGATGTGCTGGCGCTGGTCGTCTCCGACGGGGACCAGAGCGGTCTGGTAGAGCAGTATGTCGGCAGCCATCAAAGCCGGATAGGCAAAAAGGCCCGCGTTGATGTTGTCCGCGTTTTTGACGCTCTTGTCCTTGAACTGCGTCATGCGGCTGAGTTCGCCGAACATCGTGTAGCAGTTGAGGATCCATGCCAGTTCGGCGTGGGCGGGCACATGGCTCTGCGCGAACAGAATGCATTTTTCGGGATCGATGCCGCAGGAGAGATAAACGGCGAGCGCCTCATAGGTGTGGCGCCGCAGTTCGGCAGGCACCTGCCGGACGGTGATTGCGTGCATGTCGACCACGCAGTAAATGCAGCTGTACGCGTCCTGCAGCGCGACCCAATTTTTCAGCGCCCCGAGATAATTGCCTAAAGTCAGGATCCCGCTCGGTTGAATGCCCGAGAAAATAACCTGTTTTTGTTCGTTCATATTTTATCCTGATGTCCTTTGCCTTATTTTTTGCCGTATCAACAGAATGGTCCGGTTGAAAAGCGGTACCGGTGAAGGGTTCACACCCGCTTTTCCCAACGGAAAAACCGACGCCGCAGGCGGGCGGGGGCGTCTTTCATCCGCCCCCGCACCATGCGGTTATATATACTGTTTGTTTTACTTTTCCTTGTCGTTATAGAAGAACCAGCGGCCGTCGCTGCCTTTTTTGCGTTTGCCTTCGCCCAGCAGTTCGCGGTAATTTTCCGAGACTTTACGGAATGCGGAAGCATACATCGCGATATATTCCGGCATCAGCTGCTTGAACCACGGAACCGCGTATATTTCAAGCTCATCGGTCACGGGGAGGACGTCGAGTTCGCGCACATCCCGCTCCGCGTTCATAATCCTGGTCGGAACGCCGGCGTTATACAGGTCGAAGGTTTTGAATACGTTGTGCGTGTGCAGCGGATTGTTTCCTCCGGCCCAGGTTGAAAAACCCTCCGCACGCACCGCTTCGCAGAAGCGGGTGACGCTGAGCCCTTCGAGTTCGTCCGAGTCATACAGTCCGTGCGGACAGTACCAGCCCGCCATCGTGGAACCTTCCGCCTCGTTTACGCGGTGCGCGTGAATGCCGGGCACCCCTTCAAGCAGATCCCAGAAATAATTCATCGCTTCGCGGATACGGCGGCATCTCTCGTCGTAATATTTGAGCTGAACGCGCCCCATGGCCGAACAGGTCTGGTTGACACGCCCTTTCATACCCCCGAGAGGCAGTCCGAAATAAGGCTTTAAGTATTCTGTTTCGATGTACGCGGCGTTGTTGCGTTCATAGTGCGAATAAGCCATCGCCCGGTCGTGCATTTCGCGGCTGTCTGTGACAAGAATCCCCATTTCGCCCGTGGCGAAGGACTTGCCGCTCATCAGGGACATGGCGGCGATGTCGCCGATGGTACCGAGTTTACGGCCGCGGTAAAGGCCCCCCTGCGCGTGCGAAACATCCTCGATGACTTTGAGATGATACTTTTTCGCAATAGCCATGATCGGGTCCATATCGGCGGGATGGGCAAGATAGTGCACCACCATGATCGCTTTGGTTTTCGGACCGATGCAGCGTTCGATGTCGGCAGGGTCGATGCACAGGCTGTTTTTTTCGACTTCGGCGAAAACGACTGTGGCGCCCATATTGAAAGCCTGGATGCAGGAAGCCCAGTAAGTCTTGGACGGGCAGATAAGCTCATCCCCTTTGCCGAGGCCGCAGGCAAACATAGCCGCCTGAAGCGAAAGCGTTCCGTTGCAGTAGCCGACGGCGTATTTGCGGCCGATCCAGTCCGCAAATTCCCGCTCGAATTTTTCGGTGACGTCAAGGCCGCTCATCGCGCCCCTGCGCAATACCTCAAGCACCGCTTCTTCATCTTCTTTGGTGACGAGGGGCCATTTGAAAAGCTCGGCCGGCACTTCTCCCAGTATGGCGGGTGTGCCTCCGTTTATGGCAAGAACACTCATGATGATTCTCCCTTTCTGTATCCCGTATTTTTTATCCGGCCCGGTGGCCGTTATTCCTCTTCATTCAGGGCGGCGATGCTTTCGATGAATTTCTGTATATCTTTTTCGATCGCGGCTGACTTTGAGGCATACAGGGAGGCCACTCCGTTTTTCACCGCGTCGACCGACTCAAACGCGGAAGCAAATCCCCCGAATCCGTAAATGATGCCTATGTCGAATACGCGGCTTGCGAAAATAAGATCGAGCATGGCCAGCGATTCTTCGTCGCGCACATATTTGCCCTTAAGGGCGACATCTTTATAGGCGGGCTGAACGGTCGAAGACGATTCGAAGGCCATCGATTCGAGTATGACGGAAGTGCGTTCAAGGTCGCCTGCCGATATCGGAACGGACATCAGCCCCGCGGTGTGAATGCTGACGAGGTTATGATATTTTTCCTGTGATTCCTCATATTTCGGAGTCGGCAGAATACCGAAATCGGTTTCGGAAGCGCGCATGGCGGTCACGTCGTCCAGTCTCGTCCAGAAGAAAAGTCCGCGTCCGTTTTCAAACAGCTGTCTGTATTCCGTGTCGTCGGTGACGGGCGCGGCATCCGTGCCCGTGTGATGGTTGTAAAAATGCGATTCGTCCCGCATGATCCCGATGATCTTTTCCGCGACCGCGTAATTGTATTCGCTCTCAAAGGTGTATACCGGCATATCGTTTTCATCTTTGGACGCAAAGACCGCGCCCGCACCGTTAAAGAAGGCGGTGGGAACGTCCCGCCCCGCGATAAATCCCCAGATATCGTCGAGACCCATTTTCCCGTCCCCGTCGACATCCTGCGACGCGTCCTTATACAGTTCGGCCATCCGGTCCACGGTCCACTGGTCCTGGAGAACGATGTAGTAAAGGTCCGGCAGATTCAGGCCGGCCGCCATTTTCTTATTGAATGTGATGACCGCCGTCGCGTCCTTGTCGATGACGTTGATATCCGAGGCCGCGAGATACAGCTTTCCGCCTATGGAAAGGTTGTCGGCTGCGTTTGCATCCCACCACGGCCTGTCGAGGCTGACATAGGGCAGTTCGTTAAAGTCGGTCAGACAGCCGGCCGTTATGACCGGGGGCGCTTCATACGTGCGTATATAGGTGAGGTCAAACGCGTCGTCCGCCGCCGCGGCCATGTTTCTGACCGTCGTCGGCACAGTGCCGTTGGGCTGATATTCGACCGATATATCTATATTAAACTGTTCGGATACTTTCAGGTTGCGCCTGTAAACCGCGTCTCCCAGGACGTCGCCCGTCTCGGCTTCCGCAAAGAGGTCCTTGTCAAGCCTTGATTCCCAGCCGTCCACCCACCAGTGGAGGATGCGGAATCCGTATCCTTCATAATCGGCTTCAGGCAGTTCGGGTGTGAGTTCTGTCACCGTTTCGGCGGACAAAAAACCCGCTGTCTGCGCTTCTGCCTCTCCCGGAACATGGGGGGTCTTCTCGCAGGACACGAGAACGGCGGTCAGCAGGATGCATAAGAGCACAGCACCGGCGATAAAGCGCAGTTTCATTGTGATTCTCCTTGATTTATCATAAAGTCATCAGAAATTATTATAGCATATAAAAACCTCATGTCAAGTTCATTTTATGAATTAAAAATGTCACGGCTGTAGATTCGCTGCCCGCGTCCCGGGCCGCCGCTGTATACCCGGATTTCATGCCGGAATAATTCACGCATTTCACTTTCTTTTTATCGCGGTATATGCTATAATTTCTTATAACATTTTTGCGGAACAAACGGAACGGATTTCCGGTCCTGCGGTCCGCGGCGGGGAGGGATATGCGACGGGCACGATAGAAAAGATCAACAATTTTCTCAACAATACCCGAAAGATGATCATCTTATATATCCTGCTGTCCGCCGTTGTGCTGGATGTACTCTTTGTTGCCGGAATTTATGACGACAACATTAAGGAAACGGAGCGTGTGGCAATAGCCCTGGCGGAAGCCGCCTGCGCAGGTATATCGAAAACCGATCTGGCCGCCCTGAAAGCGGAGGAAACGGATATCGGCACCCCCGGATACGAAGAGATCAAAAACAATCTGACGGCGATCGTAAAGCGCGGAAATGTCCGTTTTGCGAATCTGTTTGTGCTCAGGGACGGCACGGCCTTTTTCGCGGCAGATTCCGAACCTGCCGGATCGCCGTATTACAGCCCGCCGGGCACGGAATACGTCCGTGCGGACGGAAGAACAGCTGCCGCGTTTCAAAGCAGAGACCCGATCGTGACGGGTTCCGCAACGGACCGGAGAGGAAAACTCGTCAGCATACTGGTTCCGGTCGAAAACACCGAATCGCACGAGATCATCGCCGTGTTCGGCGTAGACTACGACGCCGAGAGCTGGAACAACAAGGCTTTTGCCCGGACACTCCAGACCAATCTGCTCATTCTGTTCCTGTTTGTCATCATCGCCATCCTTCTTGTGGTTTTCAGACAGAACACCGATCTGAAAAGAGAAAAGGCCAAACTGACGGCATCTGAGGCGAAACTTACCGACAGCGAACGAAGCAAGTCGGTTTTACTCGGCAACCTTCCCGGTATGGCCTACAGATGCCTTTTCGACAGGGAATATACGATCAAATATGCATCCGAAGGCTGCATGGCCCTGACGGGTTATCCGCCCGAAAGCCTCCTCGGAAACAGGGACCTTTCCTTCAACGACCTCATCCGGACCGAATACCGGGAGTATTTATGGGTAAAATATTCTCAGGCTGTCCGAGATAAATCCCGCTTTACCGAAGAGTATGAGATCGTCACCGCAGCCGGAGAGATAAAATGGGTCTGGGAGCAGGGACAGGCCGTTTATGACGCATCCGGTCAGCCTGAAGCGCTCGAAGGTCTGATCATCGATATCACCGACCGCAAACGGAACGAACTCATGCTCAACCATCTGAATTATCACGACCAGCTGACCGGCCTTTATAACCGCAGGTACTTTGAAACGGTCATCTGCCGGGATAA
>CAZVPD010000022.1:21195-30286 GCA_964628455.1 uncultured Lachnospiraceae bacterium | reverse complement strand
CGGTGCCCGGCGCGCTGCATATGCGCCATGATCTTCATCTGTATAAAATGTCCGATATGCAGGCTGTCGGCCGTCGGGTCGAATCCGATATAGAACGTTATTTTTTCCTCGTTCAGCAGACGTTCTATTTCCGCTTCGTCGGTCATCTGCGCCAGTAAATCCCTGTCTTTAAATTCCTGAAATAAACTCATTTTCCGCTCCTGTATGTTTCATTTGATTATTTTCCGCATGCGGTGATCAGCATTTCCGCCGCCGTATCAAGCAGCTTGCCCGTTATCTCGGCACCGCCCATAATGCGTGCGATTTCATTGACACGCCCTTTGAAATCCAGCAGACTCACCTCTGTTTCGACACGCCCTCCGCATTCGGTTTTCGAAACATAAAGATGGTTATGAGCCAGAGCGGCGATCTGCGCCGAATGCGTTACGCACAATACCTGAGATACTGCCGATGTCTGCTTTAATTTTATCCCGATTTTATGAGATGTTCTTCCCGAAATACCGGTATCGATCTCATCAAAAATAAGCGTTTCCGTGTTCTCACGGTCGGCCAATACGCTTTTTATCGCCAGCATCACTCTTGACAACTCACCCCCGGAAGCGATTTTCCCGAGCGGTTTCACCGGTTCCCCGGGATTGGTCGAAATCATGAACTCCACGTCATCACCGCCGGAACGGCTCAGCTGCGAACGGCGGACTTCGATGGAAAAGTATACTTTTTCCATCTCAAGAAAAGCCAGTTCCTCCGTGATTTTTCCCGCCAGTTCTGCGGCGGCGGTTTTTCTGCTTTCGGTCAGCAATTCCGCGCAGGAAACAGCTTCTTTTTCGGCAATTTCATAAGCGATGTTTAATTTTCGGATTTTATCCTCCGAAGTTTCGAACTCCTCCAGCCTGTCGGCGGCTTTCAGGCGAAAATTCAGGATTTCATCGATGGTTGCTCCGTATTTGCGCTTAAGACGGGAAATAACTTCAAGTTTCGCTTCCAGCCTGTCGAGTGCGGCTGACGGATTGACCGCATCGTCGTCTTTCAGGTCGTTGGCGCGGACGGCAACATCTTCTATTTCATACCTGAAATTCAGCAATTTCTCGATACTATCCTCGAAACCCGAATACATATCCGAAATTTGTTTCAATGCAAGTACCGCGCGGTCAATCTGCTGACAGGCGGATAAGCTTTTATCCCCCCCGTAAAGCGAATCATAAATGATTTTGGCCTGCTTCTCCGTTTTTTCGATATTTTGTATCCGCTTTTTTTGAATTTCGAGTTCTTCGTCTTCATTCGGCTTCAGATGCGCCGAATCGATCTCACTGATCTGATACTTCAGCATCTCCGTCATCGCGGCTTTTTCTTTTTCATTACGGTAAAGTTCCGACAGATTTCGTTTGATTTCATTCAGCTTCCCGTAACTTTCCGCATACGCTGCGGCGAGAGGATCATTTCCCGCGTATTTATCGAGATATTCGATGTGTTTTGTCGTATCAAGCAATTTCTGATTTTCATGCTGACCGTGTACGTTAATAAGCAGATTTCCCGTCTCCCTCATCAGTGATACGGAAACAGTTCTGCCGTTGATTTTATTGGTTGTCCTGCCGTCCGCCGATAGGGTACGCTGGATAAAAATCGAGCCTTCTTCATCCGGCTCCGCGCCCAGTTCAGAAAGAGACAATAGATTTGCCTGAGAAATATCCGTAAAAAATGCCGATACAACCGCGGTTTCCTCTCCGCTCCTGATCATTTCACGGGAGGGACGCGACCCGAGAAGCAAATTGATTGAATCTATAATGATGGATTTACCGGCGCCTGTTTCTCCCGTAAGCACCGTAAATCCCGCAAGCAAATCAATATCGATTTTTTTTATGACAGCTACATTTTCAATATGAAGCGAAACAAGCATCAGCTGTCCTCCGATCAGGTAAATTCCCGTAAAAAGCAGTAAAGGTCAGTCCGGTTTTATCGTCCGGTTAAAACGGGTGCAGATCCCAGGGGCTTTTTCTTTTGTGCGGACAACCATCAGAATCGTGTCGTCTCCGGCTATGCTGCCAACAACATCGTCCCAGTTCATGGCGTCGATTGCGGCGGCTGCCGCCTGTGCCATTCCGGGATAGGTTTTGATCACCACGATATTTTCGGCGTAATCCGCCTTTATAACCGCTTCGCGGATGATGTTGCGGTATTTTTTTGCGATTTGCGGATTTTCCTGAACCGCCGGCGGGGCAGCGGAATATCTGTATCTGTTGTCTTTGGCCGATACTTTCGTCAGCCCCATTTCCTTCATATCCCGCGAAACCGTTGCCTGTGTAACGTCATATCCGCTTTCCCGCAGTTTTTCTATCAGATGGTCCTGCGTTCCGATAGTGCAGGAACCGACGATTTCCATTATTTTTGCCTGCCGTTCGTTCTTCATCGCAAATTCTCCCTGAATACAGGATCAGTCTGTTTTACTCGGACATTTTTTTATACAGGACATCATAAAATCTGTCTTTTTTTAATCTGATCAGCCGGGTGGTCATTTCAGACTTCGTTATCCTCACCGTTTCTCCGCAATCAAGGCGATAATTCTCACTGCCGTCGACCGTAACGAAAATATCTTCCCGGATATTCGTATTGTCCCTTATTTCAAGAACAGACAGATCGCTGAATATCATGGGTTTGGCGCGCAAGGAGTGCGGGCTGACGGGAGTTACACAAATGCAGCCGACCTGAGGATCTATAACAGGTCCTCCGGCAGACAGGGAATAGGCTGTGGATCCTGTCGGCGTGGCGCAGATAAGCCCGTCGGCGCGATAACTCCCCACGCGGCTGCCGCCGCAGTACAGGTCGACGTCAATCATGCGTGAAACAGCTCCGTTGGAAACGACCGCGTCGTTCAGGGCGGACATCAGTCCTGAAGCGGTATCACCGCGTATGATTTCAACCGACAGCATCATACGTTCTTCAATCGTATAATTGCCGTAAACCAGTTCATCGATCAAAGGGAGTTCATCGATCTCCAGTTCTGTCATATAACCGAGTCTGCCCAGATTGATGCAGAGCAGCGGGATCCCGAGAGGAGCCGTCTGACGGGCGGCGCGCAGGATCGAACCGTCACCCCCGATCACGATCACGTAATCCGCCCCGTTCATATCGTCGACGGCAACTTCGCATCCCAGAGACGACAGCCTTTTCTTTACCTGAGCGGTATAAATCAATTCAGGATCTTTCTCCCTGTTGGGAATGACCGTGATTTTTATCATATCGTTTTACCCGTAAACCAGATTTTTTATACAGATGTCGTCTATATCGATGTTTCTGCTTTTCCTGTAAAAAAGGGATAGATACTCACGGTTCCCGTCACCGCCCGAAACAGGCGAACGCATCAGACCGGCACAGTAAAATCCCGCTGTATGAGCGGTTTCCATAATGTTTTTGATCACCGTGACATGAACCGATTTATCGCGTATGATGCCGTTTTTTCCGATACAGCTTTTTCCGGCTTCAAACTGCGGTTTTATCAGACTGATAAATACCCCGTCCTCTTTCAGCGCATTCCGAACGGAGCCGTATAGTAAGGTCTGTGATATAAAAGATACATCCATGACTATAATATCGCAGAGTTCACCGAAAGTTTCCTGCGTGATCAGACGGGCATTCTGGTTTTCCATTGAAATCACCCTGACATCGGACAGAAGAGAAGGGTGAAGCTGTCCTTTCCCCGAATCGACCGCAAATATTTTTTTCGCACCGCGCTGCAGCAAACAATCGGTAAAACCGCCGGTCGAAGCTCCTATGTCGGCGGCGACCGCTCCGGTCACGCTGATATGGAAAGCGTCGAGTGCCGCGTTCAGCTTGATGCCGCCCCGTCCGACATAAGGCATCCTTTTGCCGCAAACCGATATCTGATCATCTTCCGAAACCTCGGCAGACGCTTTTGCTCCGGGTTTGCCTGCCAAAACCACGGTACCCTCGTCAATCATCCGGCGTGCCTTGGTTCTGCTTTCAGCAAAACCCTTTGATACCAGATAAACATCAAATCTCATGATTTTATGCTCTGTCAGCTGCTGTAATGCAAAAGAATATCAAGCAGGATACCGATCATAATACCCAGCGCAGCTCCGGCGAAAACCTGAATCGGAGTATGGCCGACCAGTTCTTTAAGCCGTTTCGGCATATTTTCCGTATTTCCGCGTGTAATATCCTCCATAATGCGGTTTAATGTTTTGGCCTGTTCACCTGCAGACCGTCTGACACCGGCCGCGTCATACATTACAATAAATGCCAGAATAAAAGCAATGGCGAAATTTACCGAAGTAAATCCATCGATTCTTCCGGTCGCCGTGGCAAGAGCACAAACGGTTGCAGTATGCGAACTGGGCATTCCGCCTGATGATGCCAGTGAAGTAAAACTGAATTTACGGTTTTGTATGACCCAGATAACCGATTTCATGATCTGAGCGACAATCCAGCTGCAAAGTGCGCATATTAACGGATAATTGGAAAAAATATCTATGAGAACAGACATATATCATCCTTTAACAAAAAAATCTATAAACAACCATTGTTTTCCGCGGTCATTGCTTTCTGTCCGGCAAATATAAAGCGAACATTCTGAGAGATTCGCTGCCCTCCATACCGTCCAGAATACCGCAGGCCTCTATGACCAGTTTTTCCGCCGTTTGTCTGGCTTTATCACGGCTCATGAATGTTAAAAATGTTGTTTTTTCATCTTCCTGACCGTCATCCAGGAGATCGTCGGTAATCTGAAAGGCCAGACCGATCCGCTCGGCATAATATACGGCTTTTTCGGTGTTTTTCTGTCCTGCCGCCATGCAGCCCAAAAGACATGCCGCGCGGATAAGACGGCCTGTTTTAAGCATATTCATGCGAAGCAGCGTATCATAGCCGAAGGCAACGCGTTCACCGATCAGATCGAGCTGCTGACCTCCGATCATACCCTGCGCACCTGCTTCCGAAGCCAGTAAACGGACGGCTTCCAGCACGGTTTCCGGAGAAGTTTCGATATTCGAAGCAGCAACCTCAAAAGCGTAAGTCAGAAGCGCGTCTCCTGCGAGAAGAGCATTTGCCTCCCCGAAATTTTTATGCGCAGTCAGACGTCCGCGGCGGTAATCATCGTTATCCATGCATGGCAAATCGTCATGTATCAGTGAATAAGTGTGGATCAGCTCTATCGCGCAAGCGAAAGGCAGGGCTTTTTTGTCATTCCCGCCGTAAAGACGGCAAAATTCCATGGTTAAAAACGGACGGAGTCTTTTTCCGCCTCCCAGAACGCCGTAACGCATAACATCGTATAAAATACCGTAATCCTGATCGGTTCCGGACAAATAAGCTTCGAGTGCCGATTCGATCAATGCCGCGTTATTTGTCAGTGTCTCTGAAATCTTGTTCGTCATAGCTTCCGTCCTGTTTTATTACCAGAATCTTGATGCGCCGTTCCGCATTGTCCAGTTTTTGATTGCAATGCTTGACCAGGGATATCCCCTCTTCGAACATTTCAAGCGAGGTATCAAGAGGAGCGCTTCCGCTTTCCAGCGACTTTACAATCTCTTCAAGCCGCAGAAGGGCTGCCTCAAAACTCATCGATTCGTCCATTTTCAATTCCTCTTATTTCTTTTACTTCTCCGGACACTTCACCGTCGGATGTCTTAAAATAAAACATGTCGCCGGGTTCGATCTGTCTGATACTTTTGATCAATGTTCCGTCATTGCGGAAAACAGCCGAATAACCCCGCGAAATGATCGACAATGGATTCAGCGCCTCGAGTTTTGATGTATATTGTATAAACCGATTCTTTTTGTTGCTGAGAATCAGACGGATGTCGGAATCAAGCCGCCTTTCCATGCTTAAAATGACCATGCGTTTTTCATCGATGACCGAAGCCGGAGAGGTAAGGACCCTTCTCTCCGACAACTGTTTCAGTTTCTGCCGGCGGATACCGATATTCTGCGACAAAAGCAATTCAAGCCGTCCCGTGATGTTGCCGATTTTCCGTTTCAGTTCGGTCGAATCGGGCAGGGCGATTTCCGCGGCTGCAGACGGCGTGGGGGCGCGGCGGTCGGCTGCAAAATCACAGATGGTAAAATCCGTTTCATGTCCCACGGCAGAAATAACCGGTATGACGGATGCCCTGACAGCCCGTGCAAGTGCTTCATTGTTAAAAGCCCACAAATCCTCGATCGAACCGCCTCCGCGGCCGATGATGATCAGGTCGGCGCGTCTTGAAGTATTGAAATATTTGATACCCGAAATCAGCTGCGCCGCTGCACTCTCTCCCTGGACCAGCGACGGATACAGCACGATTTCGGCCATCGGAAAACGCCTGCCCGATACGTTGATGATGTCTCGGATCACAGCTCCGGTAGGCGAAGTGATGACTCCGATACGTAACGGTATCTTGGGAAGCATGCGTTTTCTGTCTTCACGGAAGAGCCCTTCGGCTTCAAGCCTGTTTTTAAGCTGTTCATATGCGATGTAAAGCGCACCGATACCGTCGGGTTCCATCGAATCGGCATACAGCTGATATTGACCGTCACGAACAAATGCCGTGATTCTGCCGTGCGCTATGACCTTCATACCGCTTTCGGGCATAAATTTCAGTTTTTCGGCACTTGTCCTGAACATAACCGCTTTGAGCAGACTGCCCTCGTCCTTCAATGTAAAATACAGGTGTCCCGTTTTATAATGGTTGGTAAAGTTCGATATTTCGCCTTTGATATAAATATCGTTCAGAAGCGGCGAAGAATCAAGCGTCATCTTTATATATTCGTTTAACTGCGTTACGGTCAATACTTTGTTTTCGGAAACAGACATCTGAAACCTCGCTTCGCTCAGACTGAATCTGATCAACGGTTTTTTAAATAAGCCTCCCTGCACAGCAGCGCTATGCCGGCGGCATTATCACAGGAATATGGTGGGGCCGCGAAATAAGCAGTATATCTGCTTTTTATATAATCTCTTATCGTGCGGTTGGACATCACTCCGCCGGCGTATAAAACAGGAAGGGGTCCGTACTGCTCCAGTGCGTTTTCTGTCATTGCCTCTATCGTCAGTTTGATGAATTCGATTGCATAGGCAGCTGTTATTTCGGGTGCTGTCCCTTTTTGAACCATCCCGGCAATTTGATTTTCCGCACCCGATAAATTGCAGTCAAGGCCCTGAACACATATTTTCGGTTTGGGCGGTGTGACGTTTCCGGCAAGTTTTTCAAGAGACGGTCCGCAGGGAAAATCGAGTCCGAGCATAAGTCCGGTCCGGTCGATCAGCTGACCTGCGTTCAGGTCAAGCGTCCTGCCTGCAACGGAAATTTTTCCGTCTCTGATAAACAGCAGTTCGGTCGTTCCGCCGGAAACATGAAATGCCAGATAAGGTGAAGCCTTTATATTTTCGGCACCGGCGGAATAAACCGCTGCCGCCACATGACCGGCCTGGTGTGAAAAAGGATATGCGGGAATACCGTTGAGCGCGGCAAGACACCGTGCAGCGGCGGCTCCCGCTTCAAAACAGGGCATATACGATGCTGCGGCATCTCTCGGATAGGCCGAATAGCCGATCGCAGTCAAAGCGATACTTCCCATACGTTCGGCAAGGCGGGGCAAATTCCTGATATGAGCGAAAACAGCATCATTCTGCCGCAGTCCTTTATTTCCTTTTCCTACTTCCAGAATAGTCTTCCCGTTGAATATCACTTCACCGTCATCCGCCGCGGCCATTGATGTTGTGTAGTTGCTTGTGTCAATACCGAGAAATATCATTTGGTTTCTTTAAGGCCTTCGTTTTCGGCGACGGCATTTACGATGCCGTTGATGAATTTCGGAGCGTTTTCGTCATCGTATTTTTTTGCCAGTTCGACAGCTTCATTGATAGCGATATTAAATGGGATGTCGTCTCTGAAAAGCATTTCATAGATGCATAAGCGCATAATCGCCTGTGAGACCCTCGACAGGCGTTCGGTTTTCCATCCGACGGAATAAGCGGCGATTTTCGCATCGATCTCCGGAAGTTTATCTTTAATGCCGTAAAAAACCTGTAAGATATATTCATCTTCCTCGTAGTCACGGCAGGCGGCAGCAAGGGAATAGATCTCTTCGTAACTCCGATCATCGGCTTCCTTCGTTACCGGATCACCGTCAGCGCCATGGCCGAAACCGACTTCGAATATTAACGCGAATGCAATTTCACGTGCTTCCCGTCTTTTCATATGGTTATACCGTTCCTTCAGTAAAATAAGCTTTATCGCATATATTATATATTTTTTTTAACAAATTGTCAACCTTTATATATGTAATCCGCATAAATGATATGATATACTGATAACAAACAGGATGAAGGAAGGGATTTTACATGACACAGCAATATATCGGAAATCCGGCGCAGCTTTTTGATGTGCGTCAGTATAAGTTAACGGGCGGCAGGGCGGACGGCGTTTCGGCGATTGACGTATGGAACGGCTCGAATTTACATTTTACGGTATTGCCCGACCGCGGTTTCGATATCTATACCGTCCGTTATAAAAACCGAAATATGGCGTACCATACGCCTTCCGGGATCGTTGCACCTTCCTATTACAGCGATGTGCGTGCAAAATGGCTGCGCAGCTTCGGCGGCGGTTTTCTTTGCACATGCGGATTACAGAACATAGGCAGCACCGACGATTCGGATCCCGAACTGTCGGTTCACGGCAGGATCTCAAACACTCCGGCTGAAAATGTCTGCGTAGATCCGGCAGAAGACGGCATGTCGGTCACTCTCTCCGGTATGCTGCGTGAAGCAGTCCTGTTCGGATCGAATCTGACTTTAAAACGCGTCATCACCTGCAAACACGGCAGTGATGCTATAGATTTCTGCGACACGGTAACGAATGCGGGTTATAAACTCGAGCCGCTGTCGATCCTGTATCATTTCAATATGGGTTATCCGTTATTATCCGAAAAAGCTGTTCCGTATATACCGGCAAAAACCACCGTTCCCCGCAACAATCATGCCGCAGGCGATATCGAGAACTGGCGTGCTGTTTATTCTCCCGCTGCCGGTTTTGAGGAAATGTGTTATTACCACAGTCTTAAAAGGTATTTTTTTACCGCTCGCTTCAATAGCTTT
>CAZVPD010000022.1:5417-21185 GCA_964628455.1 uncultured Lachnospiraceae bacterium | reverse complement strand
GGCATTGACAACCCGGAAATAAACACTTCCGTGAGAATCGCATTTGAATCACCGGACGGCATTCTGGACCGCGTCATTCAATGGCGTATGTTCGGCGCCGGTGATTATGTGATGGGACTCGAACCGGCTTCCTGCACGCTTGAAGGTCGCGAAGACGCAGTGTCAAACGGGTCTCAGAAATATATCAAACCGCGTTCGAGTATCGTAAACCGTTTTCAGATCACATTCGGAGAACTGTCCTGATGGAAAAAACAAAAAATCCGCTGCGGAATATCCTGTATTATTTTATATACCCCGCGTGCATGTATTTTTCCGTTTCGATTTTTTCGATCACCCTGTTCGTATATCTGACGATGAACCCCGCCTGGGCGCCGTCATATAAAGCAATGGCGGCCATATGGTTTTTTTCGCTTTTTATGGCAGGTATCGGCAATATTTTCCGATACGCAAAAATGAACCTGTTCTTTAAAATCCTGCTTCATTATGCCGGAACAATAACCGCGTTTATATTGATTTTTCTCGTTGCCGTATCCAACTACGACAACGCGTCGGGCGCTCTCCTGACCGCGGTCGTTTTTACCGTCGTTTATTTTTTTATCGCTTCCGTCGTTCTCCTGATACATTCCTCCCTCAACCGCAATGCAAATAAAAACGAGCGTTATAAAAAGCAGTTCTATAAGTAAACCGAAAATAAAACGGAAGATTCTTTCTTCCGTTTTTGTACGGAAGCGCTTTGCATCATTCGTTTTCCTTTTTATCAAAATATTTGTTTATTCTGTTCGGCTGTTTTGCTTGAAAAAAAACCCGGGTGCTGATATAATAGACTGAAACAGAACGAAATAATACGGCAACAGGTATATACAAACATGAAGGCAGGCTTCAATATGAATTTCAGCTCCGATTTCCGCAAGCCTAAAAAAATCGCACCTGCCATAATTACCGTCATCGTTATAATCCTTGCCTGCCTGACAGTTGTTTTGACATGGACCGGTAAAAAGAATCAAACAGACAGCACCGAAGCAAACGGAACAACCGGAATATATGCGGAGATCACGAACGGTTCCGAAACACAGCCTGACACCCCGCCGGCCACGGAGCTGGATACAGTATCTACAGCCGGATCATCGGCCGGACCGGAACCCGTATCGGAAACTTCGGCGGGATCCGTACCGGAAGATACAGAAAAGCTCATACCTGCCGATGACGGTCCGGTATCGCCGTTTTTACAGAAGATGCAGGAGATCGAAACCGCATATCCCTCCGCCGTGCTTGCCCAAACGGAAGATATGGGTATAGAATATATAAACCGCATCGTGTTTTTGGGTGATTCGACCACATACGGTTTAATAAAATACGGCATGCTGACCGACGGAAAGCAGACAAAACAGGTCTGGACACCGGTCAGCGGCACTCTGACTTTGTCCTATGCGACGATTTCGACGATATTATACCCCGAGGATGACACTGAAATACTTATAACCGAAGCAGTCACAAGGAGTAAACCCGATATTCTGGTTATAACACTCGGGATCAACGGTGTTTCTTTTATGGATGAAGCGTATTTCAAATCGGAGTATACCAAATTGATTTTACTGATCCGGGAGGCAAGTCCTGATACAAAAATCATACTGCAGTCTATTTTTCCCGTAGCCAGATCCTATATAAATAAAAAATCGATCAACAACGAAAAAATTGCGGAAGCCAACGGGTGGATAGCGGCCATAGCAGACGAAACAGGAGTAAAGTATGCAAATACCGCTTCCGTTCTCGCCGGTCCCGACGGATATCTTCCCGAGGAATATCAGAACGGAGACGGTCTGCATCTAAATAAACTTTCGTTTGCCGTTGAATTGAATTATCTTCGTACACATGCTTATCCCGATGACGGCGATTCTTAAACAATCATAAAATAACGGCAGAATAAACGGTGATGTTCTTATGAAAACGGTCATTCATGATATAACAACTGTTTTTTTGGTCCTCCTTCTGTTTCTGTCAGCCTCGTGTTCCTCGGAGAAAATCCCGGCATATAACAGCGACATACCCGCTGCGCTGCTGGCGGAAAGCTTTGACGTTCTGCTCGTGAACGGAGCCAGACTCTCTGCGGTAGATGACGATTATATCACGGGGATGATCGGACTCGATCTTGAAGATGTAACCGACTATATCTTAAAAATACAAACTTCGGGAACCGAGATCGATCAGTATGGTGTTTTTAGGACATCAAGCGAAGTGAAAGCCTCTGAGCTTGCCGGTTCCGTGGAAACATATCTTGATATGCTCCGTGAAAATTGGGGTAATTTCAACTACCTCCCCGCGGAAATGCCCAAAATAAATGCCGCCGAGGTTCGGTCGGCGGGCATATACGTCCTTTTCGTAGTAGCTTCGGAGGATGAAAAAAAAGCTGTGTTTGAGAATTTCTACACTCTCATCGAAAAATAAAAGCGGCCGGCGGTTTTTCAAAGCAGGTATTTTCCCGCAGCTTCCATGATGATGTCGCGTTCGCAAAATGGTGCACGGTTCCCGTTTATAAGCTGATAATTTTCATGTCCTTTCCCGGCAAAAAGAATAATATCACCGGGAATTGAAGTTCTGACCGCATATTCGACAGCCTCCCGGCGGTCTGCGATACAAATATGAGGAGTGTTTCCCACATTCCGCTGAATTTCTTCTATGATATTCAGCGGATTTTCTCTGTCGGGATTATCCGATGTAATGATCAGAAAATCAGCCAGCTTTCCCGCGGCCGCTCCCATTTCGGCGCGCCTGAGTTCCGTCCTTCCGCCTACCGAACCGAACAGACAGACCAGGCGGAGCGGATGATATTCGCGCAGCGTTTCAAGCGCTTCGGAGAGACTTGCCCCGTTATGGGCGTAATCGATGATAAAAACGCGGTCGCTCAGAACTTCGACCGGTTCAAAACGGCCTTTGATCGTCGTCTCAGCCAAAGATTTCTTTACAATATCGGCGCCGATACCCAGTTTATCGCAGACCGCAATGACCGCAGCCGCGTTGGAGACATTGAATTTACCGGGTATTTTAAGCGAATATCTTCTTTGATTACAGGTAAAACCGACGCCCGGTATGCCCTTATTGTTCTCCCGGCGTATATCTCCGGCGGTTAAAACGTTCTTTCCGTCCGGGAATTCCTTCAGATAAAGACCGCATAACCGGCCTGCCGAATAAAAAGAAACGGGACCCGCGGCATGACGGGACATAAAAAGGCATTCGCAGTCATCCGCGTTAAGAATACTTTGTTTCGAATGGGCGAACAGTGCGGCTTTGCAGGCACGATATTCATCATAATCACGGTGTTCCGAAGCGCTGATATGGTCGTGTGAAAGATTGGTAAAAACACCGATCTCAAATTGCAGTCCGAAAACCCGGTTGAGCTTATAAGCCTGCGATGAAACCTCCATGATGATATATTCGGCGCCGCTGTCCGCCGCTTCGGCAAAAACACGGTGCAATTCACAGCTTTCGGGCGTGCTGTTTACCGAAGGGGTGTGCTTTTCTCCGATATAGATACCGTTGGTTCCTATAAGTGCGGTTTTCTTTCCCCCGCGCTTCAGGGCTTCATAAAGCAAAAACGATACCGTGGTCTTTCCTTTAGTGCCTGTGATACCGATGATTTTCAACCGGTCAGCCGGACGGCCGTTGATTTCGGCAGACAGTTCCGCCAGCTTTATCCGGGTATCCGGAACCGTCACGATGACAGCGTCGGACGGTAATTCAATATTACGCTGGCAGACAAACACTCTGCATCCGTTATCATAGGCCGGCAAAACATACTTATGGCCGTCGGTTACAGCGCCGGCAAGACATACGAACACCGAGCCGGCATCAGCAAGCCGGGAATCGCAAACCACTTTTTTTATTTCGGTGCCGCCGAGATTCATTTCATTTCTTCCCTGTTGTAATATTTTTTATATTTTTGGATATGACGGAATTCATGAAGTATGACAAATAAGTACCGTTTCAGATTAAAACGCAGATCGGGAGCATAACGCATCGAAGAGTAGGCTTTTTTGGCTTTTATCAGCTGACGAACACGGGTACTCAGATTCTTCCCGGTATATCTAAAAACAACACTGTCCGGAATATAGCGCCAGTATATTTGATTCCGGTTGATCTGACATCCTTCAAACAGCTTATTCTCCACATAATCTTCGACTATGCAGCGGGCTATGTTAAATCCTGCTGCGGTGACATAATAGTTGCTTCTGCCCTGCCGGATGTTTATTTCAAAGAGTTTAAATATACCGTCTCTGACGTCGTATTTTATATCGAAATTGGCAAATCCGATGTATTTTATTTCTTCCAGAAATATCCGCAGTTTTTCGGCGAGTTCGGTGTTTTCTTCTGTCAGGATCGCCGCATGATTGCCCAGTCCCTTAGGGGTATGCTCTTCAAGCAGCACATGCCCGAGGCACATCATGCGAACCCGGCTTTCGCGGTCGCAGTATGCGGTCATCGTATACATCATCGAATCATCGCCGGGAATCATATCCTGTATGATCAGCTTATCCGGATAACCGGATCCGAAAATATCGCCGATAATCTTTTCGGCTTCCGGTTTATCGTGAGCCCTGTAAACTTTTTTCATCCCTTCAAAGGGATATTTCCAATACAGAACACTGCTTGACGGCTTAATGATCACGGGATAATCATAGGGTATGTGAAGCGGCTGACCTTTTTCGCAGACTGTGGTCGCAGGATACGGCAGCGCATATCTTTCGCAGTATTCATAAAAGGTTTCCTTCAGCGTTATTTCTTCCATAAGCTGCCCGCCGATATACGGAATAATATAGCGGTCTTCCAGAAATTCTCTGTTTTTGATGATCAGACTGACATAGTCATCCGTGCATCCGATCAATATACGTGTTTTTCCCGGGTGAAGGTCTGCAAAATTCTTCAATACTTCGATGAAAACGGTTTTTTGATCGATATTTTCGATTGCCGTGAATTTTACGATGCGCGTGTTTTCCGTAATACCGATCTTATAGCGGCCGAAAGCATATGAAACAACCCCGTAAGCTTCGTGAAATGCACGGGCAACATTGTAGCAGTTTAAATCGGCACCCATCAGAACGGGTGTTAAAAAAGCGTTCTGTTCCATTTTTTCTCTCACTTTACATGATTCGGAGCTTCATCTATGAAAAAGCGCTTATACCATACCAAAAAAGAAAGAACGGTATAGATCTTTCTCGTGTTGTTTGCTTTACCGTGCAGATTTTCATCCAACAAACGCATAAGCTTACCGCAATCGAAAAATTCGGCCGTGAACGATGCCGTAAAATATTCTCTGGCATATTGATAGTATTTTTTCTCTTTAAGCCAGAATCGGATGGGAACCGGAAATCCGATTTTCGGACGGTCGGACCAAGCAGCCGGTATGGTTTTTGCGGCGGCCTGCCTTAAAACATATTTGGTGTTTTTGCCGTTGATTTTATATGCGGAAGGCAGGCTCTGAGCATCTTCCATGACGATCCTGTCGAGAAAAGGAACGCGGAGCTCAAGCGAATGCGCCATCGACATCTTATCGGCTTTGAGCAGAATATCACCCGGAAGCCATAAATGAATATCCAGATATTGTTTTTTGACCAGTTCGTCCTTTCCCTTTACGCATTCGTAAAAAGGACGGGTTAACTCAGCCGGCTCGGGTCCTTTTTTGTAAGGGTCCGTCAGAACGGACAAAGCTTCCTTCTCGGAAAATACATAGGCCTGTCCGATAAAATAATCTTCGGGCCGGCCGCTGCCTTTGATAATAAAATCATGCCCTTTAAAATACGGCAGTTTTTTAGCTGCCGCAGCGGCAGGTATCCGGATGAAAGGCGGCAGTTTTTTATATTTTATCATAGCGGGTGTCTGGTCATACCATTCATATCCCGCGTATATTTCATCAGCACCCTCTCCGGACAGAACGACTGTGACATGCTGCGCGGCGAGTTTCGCGAGAAAATAGAGCGGAACACTTGACGGATTCGACTGAGGTTCATCCATATGATACTGAAGAACAGGAAGGATGTCGAAACATTCGCCGGCTGTCAGCATGTGGCGGTAATTGTTTATTCCGAGAATATCGGAAAATTCCCGTGCGTTATCCGTTTCATTGAATTTCGCATAATTAAAGCCGACGGAAAATGTTTTATCGGGCATCATCGAAGCGGTGATGTAACTCGAATCGATCCCGCCCGAAAGAAATGTCCCTACTTTCACGTCTGCTATACGATGTGCGGCAACCGATTCGTTGATCACTTCGTTCAGCTGATCGACGCGCCGTTCAAACGGTATATCGCTTTCCGTAAAATCCACATCCCAAAAACGGTGTGTTTTTATTTCGCGGCTTTCGGTATCAAAGGTAAAATAATGTGCCGGCATCAATTTAAACACGCCTTCAAAAAAAGTCTCTTCCGTCGCGGAATATTGAAAAGTCAGATAGGGGCGGAGCGCGTTTTTATTCACGCGCCTGATAAATCGCGGATGATCCAGAAAGCTTTTTATTTCCGAACCGAAAATAAGACCTCCGTCCGATAATCTGCCGTAATAAAAGGGTTTGATGCCGAAAAAATCACGTGCGCCGAATAACCGCCGGCGTTTTTCATCCCAGATAACAAACGCAAACATTCCCCGTAACCGGTAAACGATGTTTTCTCCGTATTCCTCATAACCATACAGAAGGACCTCGGTATCGCACTTGCTTTTAAAAACATATCCTTTAGACAACAGTTCTTTTTTGATCTCCGTGAAATTATATATTTCGCCGTTGAAAACAACGGCGATGCTTCCGTCACTGTTTTTCATAGGCTGATGTCCCGCTTCCGAAAGGTCGATAATGCTCAGTCTTCTGAATCCGAGCGCAACATCACCGCTTTCCGAAAAGAATTCACCCTCCATATCCGGTCCCCGGTGCAGTATTCTGTCCGTCATCATTTTCAGATATTTTTCTTTGTTTTCAAGTTTTCCGGTAAATCCGACAAATCCGCACATAACGAATATCCTTAACTGTTAAATTTATGAGTTTTATTATACCATAATATTACTATAAAATATACCTGTTTTATAATAATATTTTATCCTGTCCCCGCCGCCGCGAAAAATCCGTACCTGCCGGAAGACCCGGCAAATAAAAAAAGTCCGACTGAACGGACCTTTTTTATCGTTTCTTTAATTGTTTTCCGCAAGCTCCACGAAAATATCAGAGACTTTTGCCACTGCCGCCGCGAGTGTTTTTTCGCGTTTGGCATACAGGGAGGCAAAATCTTTGGATGGTTTTGAAGGATTAAGCAGGTCATTGACAATACCGTTGAAATTATTACAGTAGACGAAAGCGAAATCCAGTATCCTTACCTCGTTGATCAGTTCAAGTATCCGGACCGATTCGTCATCATAGGTGAATTTCTGCTTAAGGGCGACTTCGTAATAAGCCGGGATCACTTTTTTATAACCTTCAGCGCTCATTGCTTCGAGTATCAGACCGATAAAATCGAGGTCCGGACTGTTTACGGGAACAACGAAAAAGCGGTCCGTATATGCCGACAAATACTCCTCCTGGGTCTCGTTGAGTTTGGGGAGGGGTATAATCCCGTAATTCACATCCGTATAGCGAAGGATATCCACCGCATGCCCGAGTTCACCGAATACATAAACGGCGTGTCCTTCTCCGAATAAAGAGGCAGATTCACTGTAATTGACCATGATACCGCCCGGGGATTCAAAAATAAGCGAATACATTTTATCAAAAAGCTGAACGGTTTTTTCGTTATTTACTGCCATTACGAGTTCATTATCGCTTTTTTCGATAGGATTTATCCCGTATGCTTCAAGATAGCAATAGGAGGGATTATTGGCCATGTACCCGTATATGTCACTTTTGTCGGCTTTGGCGTCTCCGTTCATATCCTCGTAAATATCCTTGGTGATGCCGATCAGGAGATCGAGAGTCCATTGGCCGTCGAAAACATACCGGTACGGTTCCGTCAGATTGTAATCAGCTATCAGTGATTTATTGAAAAACAGGACGCGGGTAAAGTGAAATCCTTTGTATGACATATTGCTTGAGCCCACATACATCTGGTTCATAAAAGTAAGGGAGTCCACGGCGTTTGAAGGCCACCAGGGTTTTTCGAAATTCAAATAGGGTATTTCATAAAGATTGAGATACAGACCTTCCATCGCCGACGCGCCGGACAGGCTGTCATGGTTTTCAGCCACTTCAAATGTATTGTCATTGGCCAGTATCGATTTTCGGATGGCGCTGTTGTGTGAAACGTCGTCTCCGCCCGAATCAACAAAAACAATATCCGTATGAAAGCGTTCTTCCACGGTTTTGTTCGCGGTATATATGGAATCGTTGATTATTTCCCCGTTCTGTTCGTCCGCATAGAAATATTTTTCCATCTTGTCAAACGCATACAAACGGAATTCTCTGCCTTCGCAGTCTGTTGCCGGAAGGTCATCCGATATGGCATTGCGCAATTCCTCTTCGGTGGGTTCCGGAGCCGAGGTAGAAACCTCGGCCGTAACCGCGGGCGTTTCGCCGGGACCCGAACATGAACAGATCGCAGGTGAAACGAATATCAGCAATATTAATAAAATCGAAATCGTTTTCATCGCAGGCCCCGCTCATTCTGTGATTTTTGTCTCAATATGTAAAAAACGGATGATGACCGTTTTTTATCGGGATCATTTATAGATCGGTCCGTAAGCGGCGCAAGCCCTGTAATCAGCCGATTCGCTGTTTTCGGTCCCGAATGCGGACCATGAATGCGGACGGTATATTTCGGACCGGCATACATTGTGCATGGAAACGGGTATACGGAGCATGGATGCCAGAGTTATGATATCCGAACCGATATGACCGTATGTAAACGCCCCGTGGTTTGCTCCCCAGTTTGCCATCACGCTGTAGACATCGGTAAATGCGCCGTTTCCGCTCAGTCTGGGTGCGAACCAGGTTGACGGCCAGGTCGGGTCCGTTCTGTCAAGCAGCGTTTTATTTACTTCATCGGGAAGGTTCACCGTATAGCCCTCCGCTATCTGAACCGCCGGACCGAGTCCGTCGATCATATTGACACGGACCATTGTGATGGGCATTTCACCTGTTGTGGAGTATTGGGATGAAAAACCGCCGCCTCTGAAATAGCCTTTGTTTGCCGGTGCCCATTTTGTGGCCGCAAGCATCGATTCTATATCTTTATCTGTGACATTCCACCATTCTTTCATCACATTTCCGCCGTCTGCATCTGTGGAACATCCGTTGCCGTCAAGGGCGCCGGCACCCGAATTAATAAGGTGAATAAATCCCTTTTCGCTTTTGCCGTTCACATCGTAGCCGGTAACGCGTTTGACCGCGTCGGGGCTCCAGTAAGTGCGAACGTCGGCGAAAACCGCGGCTTTATTCGATACAAGGCTGAGCATCAGCATGGCTACACCGTTGAGTGAATCGTTTTCGGTGGCAAACACAAAAGGCTGGCGTCTGCCGTTCCAGTCGAAAGTCGTATTCAATATCGCTTCGGTAAAATCGGCATTGGGTTTATAATCGGTCCACATGCGCTGACCCTGAAATCCTCCGAAGATGCCGTTCCTTCCGTTTGCTTCTTCTTCCCAGCCCATTTCGGCGAGTTTGGGATTTCCGAGCATGATATCTTTGATGATCAGCGTCATTTTTGCCACGAATTCCCATTGAGAGGCTTCCTCTTCAGGTGTGCTTCTCAATTCCGGAACATTCACCTCAAGCCCTTTTTTACACTTATCTTTAATCCATGCCAATTCTTTTTCATATTCGCCGCGGTCATAAATACCCAATTCGATCCGGCGAAGGATTTCCACCATATCTACCCATTCGGCCCGAATGCCGAGGTATTTCTGCATAAAATTCCCGTCAAGAAAAGAACCGGCTATACCCATCGAAACAGAACCGAGGCCGACATACGCCTTGTTGCGCATCAAACCCACAGCAATCGAACATCTGGCAAAACGAAGGATCTTTTCTTTTACGTCGGCCGGTATTTCTTTCACACCGGCATCCTGAACATCATGGCCGTAAATAGCAAAAGCGGGCAGTCCTCTCTGCGCGTGTGCCGACATGACCGCAGCCAGATAAACGGCACCCGGACGTTCTGTGCCGTTGAATCCCCAAACGGCTTTGATCGTCAGAGGATCCAGGTCCATCGTTTCACTGCCGTAACACCAGCACGGGGTTACGGATAACGTCGCGCAGACGTTGTAATTCATAAATTTATCGGCACACATCGCAGCTTCTTTTCCGCCGCCTATGGTACAGTCGGCCATTATGCACTGCACGGGCGTGCCGTCCGGATAAAACAATTCGGATTCGATCAGCTTTTGAGCAGCTGCTGCCATGGCTATAGTCTGATTTTCGAGCCCCTCCCGTATACCGCGCCGGCGGCCGTCTATGATGGGACGAATGCCTATAACAGGTTTGTTCATTTTTCATTACCCCCGCTTTTATAAAATATATTAGTAATATATCATACTTCGCAGTAAATTGCAACGGTTATGAAAATTTTCATTGGATGATTTATCCGCCGTTATGACCTGCCGATTTGTAAACATTAATATATATCGGTCGATGAAAATATTTTCTTGAAATAACCGTTGCAAAATAAAACCGTATGGTGTAGAATATAAACGATTGCGATAACATAAAAATTCAGGAAAAGGACCGGTGATTTATGTGGCTGTAATGAAACGTGACATAGCCGACGGCATCAGGCTTAACATTATTGAAACGGAAAAATTCAAGACCAATTATATATCAGTCAACCTGCTGACACCGCTGGATAAAAAAACCGCCGCTTACATAGCGCTCCTGCCGGCAGTATTGAAACGGGGTACCGTAAATTATCCGGATATGGCCGCCCTCAACAGGCGTTATGATATGCTTTATTCCACCGATATCGGCACACGCTGCCTTAAGCGCGGAGAAACCCATATTTTCGGCTTCAGCGCAAATATGCTTGACAACCGTTTTGCCTCCGACGGGACCGATATTCTCAGTGAAACCCTGACGCTGATTGCGGAACTGATGTTTTCACCGGCGCTGCAGGACGGCTGCTTCAATAAGGACTATGTCGAAAGCGAAAAGAAAAACCTCATCGATGCCATCAAAGCAAAAATCAACAATAAAAATTCCTATGCTGTCTGGCGCTGTCAGGAGGAAATGTGCCGTGATGAAGTATTTTCGGTATCGGAAGACGGCACAGTCGGGGATGTCGAAGCGATAACGCCTCAGTCTCTGTTTGATTTTTATAAAGAAATATTCAACCGCGTAAAAATCGAAATTTATTTTGTGGGCAAGTGTGATTATGATCAGCTTGAGTTAAAATTAAAACGGATTTTCGAACCTGTTCACCATCTTTCCGGATTTTTGCCCCATACCGAAGTGATTCGAAACGCGAAGGCTGTTCGTGAAATCAACGAAGACCAGCCTGTCACTCAGGGAAAGCTGTCTCTCGGATTCCGCACATCATCGGTATTATCGGACGGGGATTATGAAAAATTTATCATGTTCTGTGAGATATACGGCGGGTCCCCTTCCTCCAAGCTTTTTATGAATGTCAGGGAAAAACTCAGTCTCTGTTATTATTGTCATGCGATACCGGAAGCCCATAAAGGGATCATGATCGTCGCCAGCGGAATAGAAGTCGATAAAAAGCAAACGGCACAGGATGAAATACTGCTGCAGCTTGATCATATGCGAGCCGGCGATTTTACGGATGATGAAACGGAAGCAGCCAGAAAATCCCTGATCAACAGTTACCGCAGCATATCCGACAGCGCTGGAGGACTTGTCTCATGGTATCTCGGAAGAATGCTTGCCGGTATAGATACCTCCCCCGATGAAACGATCAATCTGCTGCAAAATGTCACATCGGCCGATATAAGTGCGGCTGCCCGGGCAGTTACCCTCGATACGGTTTATTTCATGCGCGGAACACTGAAGGAAGGCGGAGAAAATGAAGATGACAGCCGATAATATCATACTTAAGGAAAACGCTTTTTTAGGCGAAAAATATTACTATACAAAACATGCCAGCGGTCTTGATATTTATATCTTTCCGAAAGACCTGACAACATCCTACGCTCTGTTCGCGACACGATACGGCTCGATCGACAACAAGTTTAAACTGAAGGGCGATGATGAATATACCGTTGTTCCGGACGGTATCGCACATTTTCTTGAACATAAGATGTTCGAAAATGAAAACGGCGAGGATACTTTTATCAGATATGCCAGAACCGGAGCCTCCGCCAATGCTTATACATCGTTTAATATGACCGCTTATCTCTTTTCCTGTACCGAAAGATTTTACGATTCGCTTGAAATTCTTCTGGATTTTGTTTCAAATCCTTATTTTACCCCGGAAACCGTAGAAAAAGAACAGGGCATCATAGCGCAGGAGATCCGGATGGGAGAAGATAATCCTGGGCGCTGTATTATATTTGATCTGCTTAAAGCACTTTATGAAAAACATACCGTACGGCTTGAAATCGCCGGTTCTGTCGAGTCAATCGGCGAGATCACCGCGGATGTGCTGTATAAATGTTATAACGCATTTTATAATCTTCATAATATGTCTCTCTGTGTTTGCGGTGATGTCTCTGTTGAAAAAACGCTTGAAACAGCTGACCGGCTGCTGAAACCGCAGCCTGACTTTGATGTGCGGTCCTTTTACGAACCGGAGAAACGCGAGGTGGCCAAACCGTATGCCACACGCAAAATGCAGGTCGCCAAGCCTCTTTTCAATATCGGAATCAAGGATACCGGTATTTCGGCCGACCCGAATGAACGCATGAAGAAAAACGCTCTCATCTCCGTTTTAAACGACATCCTGTTCGGCCGGGCAGGTGATTTTTTCAACGAACTCTATACGGAAGGACTCATATCGGATTCATTCGGTTATTGGGCGGAGCACAATAAAAGCTTTTCGTTTATCTCTGTTTCGGGAGAATCGGACGATCCCGACGAAGTTTATGCGCGTTTTAAGAAATATATCGTTTCGAAGCTCGAAAACGGACTGGACCATGATGATTTTATTCGCTGCAAACGCGTTTTATACTCGAATTTTATCAAAGGATTCGACAGTACCGATTCGATAGCCAACAATTTTCTGAATTATATCTTTGATGACGGAGATATGCTCGATTTTGCCGACATCATCAATGATATCACCTATCCGGATATTACGGAAACCTTTCGCAGTATGTTCCGCGAAGAGTGCTTCGCACTTGCCACGATTTATCCCTTGGACTGATCCCGGAGGATGACCGATGAAGGATACAATTAACATTTTGTCTTTTCCGGGTTTCGGAATCGGGGAATTTTCGTTGAATACCGTTGCTTTTACCGTCCTGGGACGCAGCATAGTATGGTACGGGATCATCGTCACAAGCGGTATTATTGCAGGCTTTCTCTATGTTCTATATCGTTCGAAATTCGAGCAGATTAAAAGCGATGATGTTCTGGATATCGCCATTTTTACCATCATTTCGGCTATGGTCGGCGCCCGTCTTTATTATGTGGTGATGAATCTGAGCCACTACCATACTTTTCTTGAGGTTATTGCCATCTGGAACGGCGGGATCGCAATATACGGAGGTATCATAGGGGGTGCGCTGGCAACATTGATCGTTTCCAAAGTTAAAAAGCTCAAAAGCGCCAAACTGTATGATATGATCGTGCCGGGAGTTATGCTCGGACAGATGATCGGTCGATGGGGAAATTTTGTCAATACCGAGGCATTCGGTACAGAAACTTCCCTTCCCTGGCGGATGGGTATTCATAAGATCGGCGAGTTTGTTTATGAAACCCCTGTTTATGTCCATCCGACTTTTTTATATGAGTCGGTATGGAACGCGGTAGGTTTTGTTTTGATCAATCTGTTTTATAAAAAGAAAAAATACGACGGTCAGATTTTTCTGCTGTATATCCTATGGTACGGATTCGGCAGAATGTTTATCGAAGGGCTCCGGACCGACAGTCTGATGATCGGTGATACGATACGTGCTTCACAGCTCCTTGCTTTTGTATCGGTCATTATAAGTTTTATCCTGTTGATCCTATTCGCCTTCAGAATAAAAAAGCAAACAGTATTAACGGATACCGAAACTCCGAACCCCGCAAATATGAATGACATATCCGATGAAAAGCAAACGGATTCGGCAGACGGAACAAAGTCGGAATCGGAAAGCGAGAATAAAAATGGCGGCACAAATCATTGACGGCAAAGCCATATCGTCAGAAATTCGAAAAGAATTAAAAAAAGAGATCGCGGCTATGCCGATGAAACCCGGACTCGCCGTCATCATCGTCGGAGAGAATCCCGCTTCGAAAGTATATGTGCGCAACAAGCATAAAGCATGCATGGAGGTCGGTATCTATTCCGAAATACACGCCTTACCCGCAGAAACAACGAACGCCGAATTGCTTGCTTTGATCGGAGACTTGAATGCCAGCGAAAGGATTCACGGGATTCTTGTTCAGCTTCCCCTTCCGTCTCATCTGAACGAAGATCTTGTCATTTCCGGAATCGATCCGAAAAAGGATGTTGACGCTTTCCATCCTGTAAACGCGGGGAAAATCATGATCGGAAAATCCGGTTTCTTACCGTGCACTCCCGCGGGAATTATGACGCTGTTGAATCGAACCGGTATTGATGTTACCGGTAAAGAATGTGTGGTTGTCGGGCGCAGCAATATCGTCGGAAAACCGATGGCCCTTCTGCTGCTTAAAGCAAACGGGACAGTTACGGTGTGTCATTCGAAAACCAGAGACCTGACCGAAGTCTGCCGCCGCGCCGATATCCTGGTCGTTGCCATCGGACGCGCCGAATACATTAAGGGTGACATGATAAAACCGGGTGCCGTCGTCATCGATGTTGGCATGAACCGCAGCGAAGACGGCAAGCTTGTCGGTGATGTGGAATTCGGTTCCGTTTCGGAGACCGCATCCTATATAACGCCGGTTCCGGGTGGAGTAGGTCCGATGACCATAACGACCCTGTTGTGCAACACGGTATACGCCGCAAAAACATTTCGATGAAAGTTTTATTCGCTGCTCCGGTCATATGCAATTTGCGGAGTGCCTGTATTTATTTTCCGCAATAAAGCGACATTCGCACCCGGGCGAAAGAATGTTCATATTTTAATCTTTTTTTATGTATTGACAATATGAACACGGAGTGTTATAATAATATCTGCCGCTTGATTTACGGGTATAAAAAGCGTTGTTTTTTTTACGGCGCTACCTGTATCAGCGAGACTTTGGATAAAATATCCATATATGAAAGTGAGGTGCTTTTCGTGTTTGCGATTATAGAAACAGGCGGAAAGCAGTATAAAGTCAACGAAGGCGATGTGGTATTCATAGAAAAACTCGATGTTGCCGACGGGGATTCGATCGTATTCGACCGTATACTGGCCGTAGGAAGCGGTGCCGAAATCAACACAGGTTCCCCGTTTGTTACCGGCGCATCGGTTAAGGCAACCGTTATAAAAAACGGCAAGGCAAAAAAAATCTATATCATGAAATATAAATCCAAGAAAAACGAAAAAAAGCGGATCGGACACAGACAGCCTTATACGAAAGTTCAGATAAATCAGATTGTCGCATGATCGATTCCCGGTTTTGATTGTATTGATTTTATTTTGGGTTAAACTATGACAAAGATTACTTTTTTCAAGCGTGAGGGCGTATATTACGGTTTCCGCGAAGAAGGTCATGCCGACTACAGTGAATTCGGC
>CAZVPD010000022.1:0-5407 GCA_964628455.1 uncultured Lachnospiraceae bacterium | reverse complement strand
ATATACTCTGTTCTGCTTTGTCAGCGATGACCATGCTCATCGTTAATGCCATCGAGATATCGTATTCGACAAAAGTCGAATACGTGATAGATGACGATACGGCCGTTATTTCTGTTAAAGCTTACGGCGCGCTTCCGGAATTTGAAGAAGACCCTATGAAGCGTTATGCCGTGTCGGGGCTTATACAGGCTTATTACTATCAGCTTAACGATATGCTCGATGAATATTATGACTTCATTGATGTTGACGAGATAAACGATTGATTCGGTTAAACAACACAAATTTTAAACGGAGGTATTTTACGATGTTAAGAATCAGCTTGCAATTTTTTGCACATAAAAAAGGCGTCGGTTCGACAAGAAACGGACGTGACAGCGAATCCAAGCGGCTTGGTGTAAAACGTGCTGACGGCCAGGCGGTTCTCGCAGGCAATATTATCGTAAGACAGCGCGGAACCCATATACATCCCGGCAATAATGTCGGGCGGGGCACAGACGATACACTTTTTGCACTTATATCCGGTACAGTAAAATTCGAACATATTACCCGTGACCGCAAATGCGTATCTGTTTACGCAGAACAATAAGATCAGCGTATCGGAAATCGGACGCTTTTCGGGCAGTGAAGCAATCAACTCACTGCCTTTTTTCGTTTCTGCCGTTCTTTCTGCTTTAAAACAGATCCGGATATTTATCTTAATCAGTCGATATACGGTCAAAACGTTACGTCATACGAAATCTAAATTATATCCCTGCAATAAATCGACCTTGACAAAAACATTTTTATGCGTTATAATGATAATATACCATTTAAGTATACAATAGATTCCGGTGATCAAATGAAAATAACCCGTGAAACAGATTATGCGTTCCGGATAATGAATTGTCTGGCTGAGAATTCAGGTGTAACCGTCATTAACGGAATAAATGCCCCGGCGATATCATGTGCAACGTCCGTTCCCGTAAAATTTACTTTGAAAATCCTGAACAAACTTAAATCAAACGCACTCGTGCGTTCATTCAAGGGGTCTTCAGGCGGATTTGCACTGGCAAGGGATCCGTCGGAGATCACGCTGCTTGACATTGTTGCTGCGATTGACGGACCGGTTGTCATCAACAATTGTCTTGAGGAAAACTGCGACTGTTCGCGAACCGGTTTTGACAAAAGAAACTGTTTTTATTTCCATGTTTTCGATGATATCAACCGTTCGATAACGGATAAGCTGCGCAGCATATCCCTAGACAAAGCCATGGATATGTAAATATCAAAAGGGCGGAAGAATAGAAAATTCTTCCGCCCTTTTTTCAATTTTCGCCGTTCCATCCGGCCATTTTCATCACCATAACAATATTCTCATAGTATTCCGTAATCTCATACCCGTCGGCTTTATATAATTCGATCAGAAATTCAATATATTCATCTTCCTCATACCGCAGGTCGACAACGAGATATTCTGTTTTGTTTTGAGAATCGGCTTCATAGATCAGTGAACGCTGCGCAAGCTGGGGAACGAGAAAAGTGGTCGCCTGAACGGATGCATCGGAAGGGATGTTTGCTAAGCATGTATTCAGTATTTCGATTTCATATTTCATATTATTATACTTGTTCAGATAATAAAGTTTATCCAGGACGGTCGAGTTAAACATCATGACCGAAGCGGTTACGGCAAATGTTACAAGCGACCGTCTGACTGCTGCCGTCATTTCGGAGATGTTCAGAACTGCCGCGTAAAAAAGAAAAGCAGTCACACCGAACGTATACTGATAATAAATGGAATGCTGATATTTATAATCCGGCATCAGATTCATCAGAATCAACGGAAAAAGCAGCGTCATCCTTGATATCCGCTTTGTGATCAAAGGGAGAAATGCGATCGGAATAAACATCTGAAGCAAAAAAACAAGTTTCTCATTAGAAAAGGATTCGGCAAAAAGCAAAGCGGGATTTTTGAATAAATTGATCAGTATATTATCCAGTCCGCCGCCTTTGACGATATAATTCGAATATCTGACTGCCATAATACCTTCACCGTAAACATTCAGATAATATACGGCTCCGAAAAAATATACGAAGCTCATAATCAGCAGAACCGGACCCCGTTTAAAATCACGGATGTCTATCAGAAGAAAAACAGCGACAAAAGCGACGTAGACCGCCGCATCCTCTTTTACCGTCAGTGTCAGCAGTGCAAATATATATAGCCCAGCGTATTTTTTTGTTTCCAGAAAATAAAACATCCAGAGTATGAGCGGCACAAGAAAACAATTTTCATGAATATCATAGAAACATCCGCCGCTTAAAGCGGGATAAAAGCAAAACGCGACACAGAGCGCAGTAATCGATTTTGCCGAAAGACCGCGTTTTTTGGCGATAAGAAACAAAGGCAGAACAGCGCTCGTGACAATGACGGCCTGAGCGATCTGAAGGGTAACGGCATAGGGAAAAATAAAATAAAAAGGCAGGATCACATAAAAGATCGGAGATAAATGAACGGAAAAATGCGAAAGAAGCTTATCCCTTTCGCAGGTTGTCAGCGGAAGCAGCGTTTCACGCATATTGTGAAACATATTCACAAAAATTCCGAAATCAAAATTCGGGGTACTGTATGTTAAATATCGAAGCGAAGTAAGCCCTCCGATAAACACCGCACATCCCGCAGCGGCAAGCCCGCAGATGACTGCGGCACTCCAAACAGGTATTTTTATCCGATTTAATCCCAGTTGATCCGTTTTAAAAAAATAGATGCCGGATACAGCCAATAGACACATGATGCCGATATAAAAAAAGAAATCGTTAAAACGATAGATAAGTACAGATGCGTAAATCAGCATCGCTGCGGCAAGCGCGTAATTGTCGGTATGGAAAGATTGTCCGGCTGATCCGGCTTCCGCGCTTTTTATACCGGCTGCAAAATGCCTGGCTGTTTTATCGGCAACGGTCAATAAAACAAAGAGTCCGGCGGTTACAGCCAGTATGATTAAAACATGAATGTTTTTTGCATATGTTTTTAATGTGAAATCACCTTCGGTATTCAGCAGAATGATTAGTGCGGTAAGTGTCCATGACGCTATAAACCTTTGTATAAACATATCATTCATCTATGCCGAAATTTTCGGATAATATCATTTTAAGCATATTATCATCCGTTATTTCGGTAACCGCAACCGTATCCTTGTCAAAAATTCTGTATTGCCTGCCTGATATCGTTTTTCGTCCGGTCAGCGTTTTTAAAGAAACCATATTCCCGTCCCTGAAAATAGAAGAAGGATGATTTTCACAATAATAGGAAGGCATGATATAATCTATATTCAGCTGCTCTTCCTCCGTGAACGAAAACATCCGTTTCCATTCCCCTTTATAACAGTCATACAGGACCCAGCCGTAAAACGGCTCGCGTTCAAAACGGTATATTTCATCGAATTGTTCCTGGATCAATCCTTCCGTCAGCTTTAATGCCTGTCTTGGTGCCCGGTCCCCTACCCCGGCATCGCATAAAACTCTGCATTCCGTTGTTTCCGCAATGATAACGCGATGACGGCGCATCGGTATACCGTTTTCACCGCGTAAATATCGCGCCATGCAGTCTTTTGTTTTGAAACCCAGTTCTGAAAGCAGCCATCCGAATAAGCCGTTTAATTCGAAACAGTAACCTCCGCGTCTGCGTCTGATGATTTTGTCATACAAAACATCCGGTTCGACCGAAAGCGGTATGCCTCGCAGTATATCCAGGTTTTCATAAGGTATTGCCGTAACATGAGCAAGTTGAAGAATCTTCAGCAAATGATAATCGAGTGACAGGTTTTCAGGATCAAGTTTCAGATTTATCCGGTCTAAATATCGCAGTATTTTTTCTCTGTCCATCAGAATCCCCCCCAACAATAACAGTATATATTAAAGACCGAATAAATTCAATGGTTTGAATGATAATTCATCCGGTTTATTTATGTTGACCTAGAAGGATGCCATACACACGTTTAACAGTTTATTAACATATATCGCCGAACAAACCTTTATAATAAATATCATAAACAAACCGGAGGAAAAATACTATGACTGAAAGAGACCGTTTTATTTCGGCATTGAAACGTGAAAAGATCGGGGGGCTTGTTCCTCACTTCGAACTTGTCTTTTTTTTGACAATGGAAGTTTTGGGCAAAGTCCATCCGTCTCACAGAGCTTATTCGCAATGGAATCAGATGTCCGTCCGCGAACGTCAGATGCAGCGCGAAGACACGGCACACTGCTTTATCGATATAGCCGAAAAATATCAACACAGTGCGATTTTCGTACATCCGAATCCGGGCGGTCTCGATGAAACCATAAGACTGCTTGAAATTATCCGTGAAATTTCGGGTGACAAATATTTTCTTATGCTGCACGGCGATCCGACTTACGGCATGCCCGACGGAAGCGGTATGATAGCCTTTACGGAACAGATTTACGAGCAGCCGGATAAACTCAAAGCGAATGCCTCCCGAAACGTCGAAGGAACCCGCCATTTTACGGAAGAAATCGTCAAACGGGGCGCCGGAAGATTACTCGACGGAATCGCTTTATGTTCGGATTACTGCTTTAACGTCAATCCCTTTTTTACACCGGATATGTTCGCGGAGTTCGTCACCCCTTATCTGGCAGAAATTATCAAAAATTATCATGACATGGGTCTCTTCGCCATAAAACACACCGACGGAAATATAATGCCCATAATCGACCAGATGGCGGATTGCAATCCCGATGCCTTTCATTCTCTGGACCCCCAGGGAGGAGTTGATCTTGCCGTGGTTAAAAAACTTTACGGCGACCGCATTACACTCATCGGAAACGTAAACTGCGGACTGCTTCAGACCGGTTCGGATGAAGAATGCATCGCCGATGTCCGCCGTTCGCTCCGCGACGGAATGAAGGGAGGAACAGGTTATATATTCTCCACATCGAACTGCGTTTATACGGGTCTTCCTCTGGAACGTTATGAACTGATGCATAAAATCTGGATGCAGGAAGGCATATATAAATAATTATCCAAAAAATTTAAATTTTTTATAAACTCACCTCAAACACTTGATAAAAAGAGAAAAATCTGTTATAATTCATTGTGTAAGATATAAAATAAGGTCATACCGGCCGGGGAGTCAGCGGTGCCCTGTACCTGCAATCCGCTACAGCAGGGGTGGTTTCCTTATTTGAGGGTCCGGTTTGTATGGTCCGGCCTGTGTGTGAACGTGCAGACGAACGGGTCTCGCGCAATTAATGACCGTGAACCATGTCAGGCGGGGAACCGAGCAGCATTAAGCGGTATATTTGATGTGCCGCGAGGGCGCCTGTCCGGAGCGGGAAAGGCGGCGGCGCGTATGCGTTTATGCTCGAAGTTGGGTGTATGACCTTACATTGTGCCTTGTATTTTTCTGTC
>CAZVPD010000021.1:23231-30664 GCA_964628455.1 uncultured Lachnospiraceae bacterium | reverse complement strand
ACCGATCTGATCAAATGCGTTGAAAATCATGTGCGGGCACTGCTGGGAGTGAAAAATCGTTTTTCCACTTCATCTCTGACCGAAGACATGAAGAAGTTCGTCGACGAATATTTCGAACCGTATAAACAGAAAAAGAAAACGAAAGAAAATGAAATCCCGGATTATATGAAGCTTTATGACACGGCACAGTGTGAATTGTCGCCTGACAGCGCTCTTGATATCGAAAAACGGTCCTGGGATATAACCAGCCGTCTTGTTGATGCATTTAGCGAAGCTACTGGCGATAATAAAACGACAGATTCGGAAAACGGCATAATCGAGACGGTAATTTCCGGTGAAAATGCACCGGATATTTCCGATGACCCGAATGATTCGGACACCCCGGATACGACCGATTTGATATCGCCGTTGGTATGGGAAGGACTTGCCGTTATAACCGCCGGGAATGTGGATTTCGGCGATTGGGCTGTCGGAAAAAACATGATGCCGGAAACCGCGGCGGAATTGATCAATGAAGCTTTATATCATTCATTCGGCGATATTGTCATGGAGAATGACGGTTATAAATATCGGATAATCGAGGATTATCTGTCCGAAGTAAAAAACCTCCTGACGGACAGAAAATCATTGAATAGTTAAAAACAGATAACAGGGAGTTGAAAACGAATATGTCTACGGCCGGAAATAGCGGCAGCGATGAACAAAAAGTCCCGCGGCGTATTCTGTCATCGCTCATGAATTCGGTCTCGGCCGGGGTTGTGCCGCGGATGGGGGCGCCGTATATAGCCATAGGACGAAGTGATGAGATCACGGCGTTATTGTCTGATCTTGAAACGGTCAATGACAACGGCTGTTCGATGCGTTTCATCATAGGCAAATACGGCAGCGGAAAGAGTTTCCTTATTCAGCTGATACGCGGTTTCGCGCTCGAACGCGGATTTTTGACGGCGGACGCGGATCTCTCGCCGGAACGCCGGATCTGCGGGGCAAAAGGAACAGGAGTGGCAACATACCGGGAACTGTTAAAAAATCTTTCGTCTAAAACCGCTCCCGAAGGCGGGGCTTTGCCTCAGATTATCGCGCGATGGATATCCGCTCTTCAGGCGGAAGTTGCGGCTGAAGGCCATGAACCGGACACGCCGTGGTTTCGCGATGAGCTTTATTCCCGCATATTTAAAGTGGCTCTCGATCTTGAAGGACAGGTGGGAGGGTTTGACTTTGCGTCGGTCATTGCTTCTTACTACAGATCGTTCTGCGATGATGACGAAACGGTAAAAAGCGCCTGCCTTCGATGGCTCCGGGGAGAGTATGCCACAAAAACGGAAGCAAAAGCCGTTCTGAAAGTGGGCGGCATCATTGATGACGATAACTGGTTTGATTATCTGAAATTAATGGCGTTGTTTTCACGCCGTATCGGATATCGCGGACTTATCGTTTTTATTGATGAATGCGTAAATTTGTATAAAATTTCCAACAGAATATCGAGGGAAAACAATTACGAAAAACTTCTTTCGATGTTCAACGATTCGCTTCAGGGGCGTTCACCGGGACTCGGAATGATACTCGGCGGAACTCCTCAGTTTCTTGAGGATACGAGGCGCGGACTTTTCAGTTATGAGGCTTTGCGCAGCCGTTTATGTGACGGCCAGTTTGCAAACACGGGATTTAAAAATATGATCGGCCCTGTTATCAGACTGCGCAGATTATCCGATGACGAATTATTTGCATTGATAACGCGCATGACCAAACTGCATGCACAGTATTATAACTGGGAACCGCGTGTTTCTACCGACAACCGGACCGCTTTTTTAAAGCATTGCCTGTCAAGGGCGGGAGCCGACACCCTCATCACACCGCGGGAAATATTGCGCGATTACATGTCTGTGTTGAATATTCTTTATCAGAATCCGGAAGCTGATTTTCAGGCTGTTATGGGTAGGGGTGTGGTCACACTTGCGCATAATGAGAATACAACAGAAGCAAGAGAAGAAAAATCCGAAGAATCGAAGAGTTCGGACTACACGCTTGACGATATAGAAATATAAAAAAAGGTATGTAAATTGTAAATAATAATTTTAAAAATTCAAAGGATGGTATATTTTATATGCAGTGGACAGGATTAAACGAACTCCGTGAGAAATATCTGAGCTTTTTCGAGAGCAAAGACCATCTGCGACATAAAAGTTTTCCGCTGGTGCCGATAAACGATAAATCGGTGTTGTTGATAAATGCAGGGATGACCCCGCTTAAGAAATATTTTACGGGTGAGATCGAACCTTTGAACAGACGCATGACCACCTGTCAGAAATGTATACGGACCCCCGATATCGAGCGGGTCGGTATAACGGCACGACACGGTACTTTCTTTGAAATGCTGGGCAACTTTTCTTTCGGCGATTATTTTAAATATGAAGCGATAACCTGGGCATGGGAATTTATCACCGGGTGGCTTGATATGCCTGCCGGCCGTTTATGGGTCACTGTTTTTAACGATGACGATGAAGCGTATGATATCTGGGCAAAGGATGTAGGAGTACCGCGAAGCCGAATCGTCAGACTCGGAAAATCGGATAATTTCTGGGAGCACGGCTCGGGTCCCTGCGGACCCTGTTCGGAGATATACTTCGACCGCGGCGAACAATTCGGATGCGGTTCTTCCGATTGTAAACCGGGCTGCGACTGCGACCGGTTTATGGAATTCTGGAATCTTGTTTTTACTCAGTTCAACAACGACGGTCAGGGGAACTATACCCGGCTGGCAAAACCGAATATCGATACCGGAATGGGGCTCGAACGTCTCGCCTGTCTTATGCAGGGCGTTAACAGTCTGTTTGAAGTCGATACGATGCGCAACATCATGAAAGCGATTTCTCTTGTCGCCGGCGTTCAATACGGCGAGCAGCAAAAATCGGATATCTCACTGCGTGTTATCACCGACCACATACGTTCAACGGCATTTCTGATATGTGACGGTGTTGTTCCTTCAAATGAAGGGCGAGGTTATGTGCTGCGCCGCCTTCTCCGCCGTGCAGCCCGCCATGGCAGGTTACTCGGTGTCAAAAGACTTTTTCTGTCGGAGATAATCGATGTCGTTGCTCTTGAAAACGCCGGTGAATATCCCGAACTGACGGAAAAACTCGGTTATATCAAAAAAATCGTGTCAGTCGAAGAGGAAAGGTTTGCCGTAACGATCGACAGCGGGTTAAACATCCTTTCGGATATGATTGAGAATACGGTAAGGCAGGGAAAATCGATACTTCCCGGTGAGGATATATTCAAATTAAACGATACGTTCGGATTTCCCATTGATCTTACGCGGGAAATAGCTGCCGAGAACAAACTGAAGATTGACGAAGAGGGATATGCTGTTCTCATGCGTGAACAAAAAAACCGTGCCCGGACTGCACGGCTTGCCATGGGAGATTTAGGCTGGTCGGAAGACGTGCTTGCTTTTATCGATAAATCCCATAAAACAGAATTTACGGGTTATGTACGTACGACAGACGAATCTGCAGTCATAGCAATCATAGACGGCGAAACCAAAGAAGCGGCTGGAAGTATGGCTGAAGGCAGCCGTGTGCTTATCATCCTCGATAAAACTCCGTTTTATGCCGAGAGCGGCGGACAGGTAGGTGACACCGGTTATTTAAAAAATAAAAATGCGGTCGTCCGTGTCACGGATACGAAAAAGCATGAGGGAATGGTGATACATTCCTGCATTGTCGAAACGGGTATTATAACGGCAGGCGATACTGTTATCGCCGAGGTGGATACGGGTCGCCGTGATTCTATCCGGCGCAATCATTCATCAGCTCACCTGCTTCAGGCAGCACTTCGAAAAGTGCTGGGCGGACACGTCGGGCAGGCAGGTTCATATGTCGATGAGTTCCGTGTGCGTTTTGATTTTACACATTTTTCAGCCGTAACGAACGAAGAGACAGCGCGGATTGAAAGAATGGTGAACGATGAGGCGCTTATAGGCAATAAAATTATAACATTGGAAACGGACATAGAAACAGCCCGATCGATGGGTGCCACTGCTCTCTTCGGTGAAAAATACGGAAATGTGGTTCGTGTCGTAAAAATGGGTGAATTTTCATGCGAATTATGCGGGGGAACCCATCTTGACAATACAGCCAAACTCGGTTTATTTAAAATAATATCTGAAAGTTCGGTGGCTGCCGGCATCCGGCGTATCGAAGCGACGACAGGTTACGGAGTCCTGGATCTGCTTCGTGAACGCGATATGCTGATATCGGATACAGCCCGCGAACTCAAGGTCAATAATCCGTCGGATATTGTGCGCCGCGGGGCTGTTCTGCAGAATGAAATCCGTTCGTTGAAACATGAAATAGAGTCTCTGAATTCCAGGCTTGCTTCTTTCCACACCGACGAACTGATACGCGGTGCAGTAAAAGTGGGCGGCATTCGTGTAATCATAAAAAAAGGCGAAAATATCACAGCCGAAACAGCACGCACTCTTTGCGACGAGATAAAATCGAATTATCCGGATACGGCCGTTGTGATTTCGGTATTTGACGGCGGTCTGTTGAAATTTATCGTCGGGTGCGGCAAAGAAGCGGTTAAGGCAGGCGCTCATGCCGGCAATATCGCAAGACAGGTGGCCGTTATGACCGGCGGTAATGGGGGAGGCCGTCCCGACAGCGCCTCATCCGGAGGGAAAGATCATTCCAAAACAGAAGAAGCGCTTGCCGCAGTTCCGAACATGATAGCGGATATGCTGAAAATATAAGTTAAAAATCCGGGTATACGAAAAGCGGAATGCTTTCGAATACCCGGATTTTAACATGATTTTTTCATACCCGATCGCACCTTACGGCGGGAGATCGAGTGCGTTCTCTTAAGGGGTAACATAACGGCTTGGGTTCGGTATCTTTTCCGGTTGTTTCTGATTATAAACCGATCAGTTCGCCCACGTCACGCAGTATGACGGAAGGCCGATAAGGAAACTGCTGAATGTTTTCACGCGTTGAAACACCGGAAAGAACGAGAACCGTATCCATTTCGCTTTCTATTCCTGCGATAATATCTGTATCCATACGGTCACCGATAATCACTGCGTCGATTCTGTGGCAGCCGAGTGTTTTAAGAGCGTGCCTCATGATCAGCGGGTTCGGTTTTCCTATATAATAGGCCTGTTTCCCGGTTGCCATTTCTATCGGTGCTATCAGAGCACGGCAGGCCGGGATTATACCTTTTTCGGAAGGTGCGGTAAGGTCGGAATTTGTCCCGATCAATTTCGCTCCGTTTTGGATCAGTCTGACCGCATGTTCGATTTTTTCGTAATTAAGCGAATGTGTTTCACCGAAAACGACATAGTCCGGATTGTAGTCATTCATGGAGAAACCTGCGTCATACATGGCATTGACTAAACCGGGTTCACCGATAACATACGCACTTCCGTTCGGAGACTGGCTGGCCAGGAAAGAAGCCGTTGCCAGCGCGCTGGTATAAAAATGAATTTCCGGAATCGACAAACCCATGCGCGCCATCTTCTGGCATAATTCACGCGGCGAACGCTCGCTGCTGTTGGTCAGAAACAGGAATTTCTTATTGTTGGTTCGTAGCCAGTCGACAAATTCGGTAACATGGTCAAGCAGCTTATTTCCGTGATAGATGACACCGTCCATGTCACAGATGAACGCTTCTTTTTTTTGAAGCAATTCGATAGTAGGATGCATTTAAATCCTCCCGATATGATATTTAATGATTAAAGGATAACATATTTTACGGTTCGTGTCAATAATGCATTTGAAATATATGAAAAAAAGATGAATGGCAATGAAGCAATACCGAGTATTATGCTGAATTATCGAGATAATGAGAGCTATCAGCATGCTAAATCAAAATATTCCGAAATTTTATGTTTTTCCTCTTGACAAAGGCCGATTATAATGATATAATAGGAAAGTCTTTTATAAGGCGAAAAACACATCACTTTCGTTGGATGCATTTTCAAATTAATCAATAATCAATAAAATCATTAATATATATGTTTAATTGGAGGAATATTCAATGTCCACTTTCATGGCAAAAAAAGAAACGCTGGAGCGTAAGTGGTATTTAATCGATGCTGCCGATAAACCGCTCGGAAAGACTGCGGTAGCGGCGGCAAACATACTGAGAGGCAAACACCGCCCCGAATTCACCCCGCATGTTGACTGCGGAGAATTCGTGATTGTTATAAACGCCGGCAAAGCTGTTCTCACGGGCAGAAAACTCGATCAGAAGTTCTATCAGCATCATTCCGGTTATATCGGCGGTTTAAAGTCTGTAAATTATCGTCAGCTGATGGCACGCAAACCGGAATTCGCAATGCGCCTGGCGGTCAAGGGAATGCTTCCGAAGAATACGATCGGTGACCTGTCTATAAACAGATTAAAAATTTACAGCGGACCGGAACACAAGCAGCAGGCACAGATGCCCGAACCTTATACTGTATAATATTTTACGAAAGGAATATAGAAAAACATGGCAGTAAATTACGCTTCCGATAAACCTTATTTTTATGGGACAGGAAGAAGAAAATCATCTGTCGCACGTGTACGGATAGTGCCCGGCACAGGTGCGGTTACAATAAACGGACGTGATATTGATGACTATTTCGGCCTTCAGACACTTGCCCTGATTGTAAATCAGCCTTTCGGGGTTACATCCACGACAGGTAAATTCGACATCCTCTGTAAAGTAAGCGGCGGAGGTATAACAGGTCAGGCAGGAGCCATCCGTCACGGTCTTTCCCGCGCGTTACTCAAAGCGGATGAAACATACCGTGCCGCTCTTAAAAAAGCCGGATTTTTAACACGCGATCCCCGTATGAAGGAAAGAAAAAAATACGGACTCAAAGCAGCAAGGCGTGCTTCCCAGTTCTCAAAGAGATAATCTGCTTTTATTTGTTGTTTGCCTGTTCGATACGGATTATAAATCTGCCGGGTCTGACCTGCCGCATGGGAAAAAACCTGTTGTTTTATGAAAAAATTCGTACATTTTCGGACAGGCTTTGCAGAACATAATTACAGCAAAAAAGCAAAAACGGGGTAATTTATGTATACAGAGAAAAAAAGTCCGGCGCACGGTTCTTTCTTTGACAGACATTTACCCGCCCTGAGGCAGAAGATGCAGAATGTTTATGCGGGAATGTCTCCCCGGATGTCTGCTTTTATTGCCGTCTCAATGCTGATCATCTCGGGTTCGTTCATCTTTTATAATGTTGTAAACCGGATCGATCATATTGTAAACAGGAATTTTACCGAAATTCCTGCTTCGGGTGACACCGAATATATTGCGGAGAATAAAATATTCGATACCTATACGCCCATGATCAATGTTCGTGTGATCATGGGCGTATAGGTATCGAATATTTTATTCTCCGCAATATATTCGGAGAATAAAATATTCGATACCTATACGCC
>CAZVPD010000021.1:0-23221 GCA_964628455.1 uncultured Lachnospiraceae bacterium | reverse complement strand
TCATCGCCGGAAAAGAAAAAATAATAAATACGGCGCTGGTGACGGTAGGTGATGTACTCGCTGATTTAGGCGTTTATCCCGATAACGACGACGAGTTGAACCATTCACCCGATGATAGGGTGACTGAAGGTATGAAAATCATACTCCGAAAAATCGATGAAATCGGGATTACCGAACGGGAAGTCATAAAATACGAAACCGAATTCAAATATATCCATACCATTCCGGCAGGAACCAAAGTAGTCGTTCAGGAGGGAACCGACGGTTTATCCACGCGTATATACCGACAGGTATACGCCGACGGTGTACTCGAAACGGAAACGGTTGTAAGCGAAGAACTCACCCGCAAGCCTGTTCCCAAAAAAGTCAATATAGGCCTCGGCGGAACCATAACCGGCAAGGACGGCAAGCGTTACCCGTATTCTTATTATATTGATGTAACGGCAACCGCATACGGCGGAGAAATGTTCAACGGACTGACTTTTACCGGCAAACAGGTTGAAATCGGCATGATTGCGGTCGATCCCGATTATATACCTCTCGGGAGCAAAGTATATGTTACCGGTGATTACGGTGATTACGGTGTTTGTTACGCTGAAGATACCGGCGCAAAAATAATAGGTAAATCGATCGATATTTATATGGGCGACGATCTGGAAGCAATGAAAAAATTCGGAAAAAGGGAAATGCGCGTCTATATTCTCAAATAACATGTGAATAATATGTAAATATTAGAGAATAAACAATAAAATAACATAAAAAACACATCGATGGAGCTGTGAACAACACGGCTCCATCTGTCTTTATTTTTATCTGTAAAATTTTGGGAACAGGATCGGAACAGCATTGATATTATATAATACGGCTGTTTCCGTTTGAATCCTATGTTGTATGTTCCGACGGTAAAAAATCGATGGAACCTCAGGTGTTAAGTTGCTGCCAATATAATATTATAAATAATTTTTCAGGAGGTTTAGAATGGAATTTAAAAGCGCTTATTTAACGGAAGTGTATGCGGGTGTCTGCAGAAGAAATCCCAATGAACCGGAATTTTTACAGGCGGTAAAAGAAGTATTCGAATCACTCGAGCCGGTTCTTGCTGTGCGGCAGGATCTGGTGGATGCCAATATTTTGGAACGGATAGCCGAACCCGAGCGGTTTATACAATTCAGGGTGAGCTGGGTCGACGATAAAGGCAAAGTTCAGGTCAACCGTGGTTTTCGTGCTCAGTTCAACTCGGCTATAGGACCTTACAAAGGCGGACTCAGACTTCATCCGTCTGTTAACGCTTCAGTGATCAAATTTCTCGGTTTTGAACAGATTTTCAAGAATTCTCTTACCGGACTCCCGATGGGCGGCGGTAAAGGAGGATCGGATTTTGATCCCAAAGGGAAGAGCGATGCTGAAGTTATGCGGTTCTGTCAGAGTTTTATGACGGAATTATCAAAGCATATAGGAGCGGATACGGATGTACCTGCAGGCGATATCGGAACAGGCGCCCGTGAAATCGGCTTTATGTATGGCCAGTATAAACGTCTTCGCAATGAATTTACCGGTGTGCTGACCGGAAAAGGACTTACATACGGCGGTTCTCTGGCGCGCACGGAAGCTACCGGTTACGGTCTCTGTTACTTTACAAAAGAAATGCTGGCTTCAAAAGGTCTTTCGTTTGAAGGTTCCGCGGTTGTTATCTCCGGTTCGGGAAATGTTGCTATTTACGCAGCCCAGAAAGCGACACAACTCGGAGGCAAAGTGATCGCCATGTCCGATTCTGACGGTTATATCGTAGATTTAAAGGGCATTGATTTGAATGTGATCAAGAAACTTAAGGAAGTGGAACGTAAACGCATATCCGAATATGTAAAACTGGTCGAAGGGTCCGAGTACCATTCCGGTTGTCTTGATATATGGACAGTCCCCTGTGACATTGCTTTACCCTCCGCCACACAGAATGAAATTGACGCAAAATCGGCAGAATTGCTTGTTGCCAACGGATGTAAAGCGGTTGCCGAGGGTGCGAATATGCCCAGCACGCCTGAAGCTGTTGAGATCTTCCAGTCAAACGGTGTTTTATTCGGTCCTGCCAAAGCAGCCAATGCCGGAGGTGTTGCTACTTCGGGACTTGAAATGTCCCAAAACTCCATGCGGATGTCCTGGACATTCGAAGAAGTTGACGCAAAATTGCATGATATCATGGTGAACATATATAAGAATGCTGCTTCTGCAGCAGCCGAATACGGTATGAAGGGAAATCTTGTCGCCGGAGCCAACATAGCAGGTTTTCTGAAAGTAGCCGAAGCTATGAAATGGCAGGGTATTGCATATTAATTCAAAATACGCTGACCGACTGTTGAAAGGACCCGGCTTTACCGGGTCCTTTTATAATGGTTTTCCCGATGATCTTTATATCGATTGTCTTAAAATTATACATTGACTTTTTTCCGCAGAACGTTTAAAATAGAGATTGTCGCTTTTGCGTATTGTTGCGGCACTATGGATCCGTCGTTGGGATATCAGTAGGCAATTGCGCAGTATGGAATGCGGCTAAAAACTTTCGGGGGTTTGACCTGTCTGCTTTCAATCGGTTTTACTCGTGACACAAATATTATCATATGCATCGGAGAAATTCCATGAGTTTTTTTACCCGCGACAAAACGCTGTATAAAAGATTTTTTGTTATGACGCTGACCATTGCTCTGCAGAATGTTATTGTTTACGGCGTCAATCTGGCAGATAATATCATGATAGGAGCATACAGCCAGACGGCTATGTCGGGAATCGCGCTTGTCAATCAGATCCAGTATTTTCTGCAGATGATCATCATGGGAATCGGCGAAGGTGTTGTTATCATTTCGTCGCGTTATTGGGGGCAAAAGGAAACGTCGGGGATAAAGCATACTGCTTCTGTGGGTATGAGAATTGCTCTTACTGCCGCTTTTTTGATTTGGGGAGCTGTTTTTCTATATCCGTCACAGGTTCTGCGATTATTCACCCCTGAAACAGCGGTTATTGCCGAAGGGGTAAAATATGCCCGGATCGTCTGTTTTTCATATTTGTTATATGCGATGACAACCATACTGCTCGCTGTAATGCGCAGTGTTGAAACGGTAAAGATAGGTTTTTATGTCTCGCTGACTGCGATGTTCACAAATATAATTTTAAATTATCTGCTTATTTACGGAATCGGTTTTTTTCCGGAACTCGGAAGCAGGGGCGCTGCCGTAGCGACTGTAATCGCACGCGGTGCGGAACTCATTGTAATCGTTGTTTTTATTGCTTTTCACGATAAAAAACTTCTTCTGCGTCTGAATGATTTTTTATTTTTCAAAAGGGAAATTGTCTTGAAATATATCAAACTCAGTCTCCCGCTGATCGCTTCTTCGGCCATGTGGGGAATTGCGCAGGGTACTCAGGCGGGTATTTTAGGCAGGCTGGGAGAGGCGACAATCGCCGCCAACAGCATTGCTTCGTCCGTCTTTCAAATCATTTCCGTAGTTATATACGGAGCTGCCTCGGCGACATCCGTTATTATCGGGAAGACACTGGGAGAAGGCAAGCGCGCGTATATCGGCGAGTATACGCGTACGCTTCAGATTATTTATATACTGCTCGGATTATTGACGGGTGCGGCAATGTTTGTTTTCAAAGATTTTGTAATCGGATTTTATAATATCACACCCGAAGCGCATATTCTTGCTTTGCAGTTTATGACCGTTTCGTCGGTTACGGTGATCGGAACCGCATATCAGATGACATGCCTTACGGGGATTGCGCGCGGAGGCGGGGATACAAAAATAATACTGATCAATGATACGATTCATATGTGGCTTATTATAATCCCCGCAGCTGCTTTATCCGCGTTTGTTTTCGGGTTCAGTCCCCTTATCGTTTTTATCTGTCTGAAAAGCGATCAGATTTTAAAATGCGCGGTCGCTGCTTATTGGGTAAACAGTTACAGATGGATTAAAAAAATATAGAAATTATAAAAAGACGTTAAAAATCCTCCGCTTCAGTAACTGCTCCGGAGGATTTTCACGTTTAATTTATATCTGTGATCATATTTATAAGCTGATATCCGACATCACACATAAAGCGTGAAGCCGCCTGTTTTAATTGATTTGGGAAATGACTGATAAAATTATCCGCTTCAAGAGTAAAGTCTCCGGAATAACGGATGTCGTGAAGCGCTTTACAGACGGCTTTCCAGTCAAGTTTATGCAGATAAGGCAGAAAATGAAGATCGTTTTCGAAATTGTTGTCATGAACGTGAAGAGCACCGAGACGGTCGTGACCGATAGCGCGTATCATATCCGCTGCATTGAATCCGACAAGACCGCAGTGGCCTAAATCCAGACATGCGGTAAAGTCATCGCAGCCGAGTGAATCGAGATAATCTATAAACTGGACCGGGTCCGAACACGCGGCCTGTGTGAATTGCTTTGTGTTGCTGTCTCTGCCGAACATGTTTTCGAGTGCCGCTTTTACATTGTTTGCGCGCAGCGTGGTTCGAAGTCCTTCATACATTTCCAGATTAAATTCACGCTGCTTGCCGTGATCCGAAAAAGTCACCGGATGTATGATTACGATTTTTGCTCCCAGTGCGGCGGTGATTTCAATGGACCGGCGGAGAGCGGTTGACAGATGAGCGTTATAATCGTCTCTTCCTGCTATATACGAAGGAAAAGGGGCATGTGTCTGATTGAATTTGAATCCAAGTTCATCCGCCAGGTGTTTCAGCTTTTTTATATGTGTGTCCCCGGCGGGTTTATTGAGGCAGTGGTCGGGATTTTCCATGCCGAACATGGAATAATCAGCGGCATTATAACCGTTTTCTGCAAGCATTTGAATTGCTTTTTCATCTCCGAACGCTGAAGATAACGCATGTGTTTGTGTGGAAAGTAACATTGAGAATTGTCCTTTCGTTTCATGGTATATTTAAATATTTTTGTTATTATAACACGGAAAACATGATAATGCAATACACCGGCAGGATATAAAGCAGATCATTATCCGGTTTATATATAGTATGTTAGCTCAATATAGAATGACGGACGTTTTTTTTATTTTAACAAGCTGAAATGCACAATTCAGACTGATCGGCCGGATTATCCGGAGTTATGTATACACGGATGTTGCCGATCCATATGATTTCATATTTACGAAGAATAACGTTTAAATTATGTAAATCTGAGCGGTTATACATACGTATAGCTTGACAAGCATGCTTTTATATGTTAATATAATAGCGTGAATCGGATATTAATAATTCATCTTTATTTTGTCAATGTTTATGATATTAAAATTTTATATATTAAGGGGGAAATTTATGACTAAGCGCTTATTCTGCTTTTTTCTGGCTTTGCTGATGTTTGTTATTGCTGCATCATGCGCTCAGCCGGAAGAAAATACCGGCGATACCGCTGCTGCGGAAACCACCGTACCGGAAACCGAAGAACCGCGTCCCGATATACCGAAAAATGATTTCGGCGGAACGGAATTTACTATATTATATCCGGAGTGGGGTCTGTATACGGCATACTTTTTCGCGGATGAACAAAACGGTGACCAGATGAATGACGCCATCTATAAAAGAACGATCTCGGTTGAAGAATATCTCGGAGTGGATATCGTAAAAACATCCCCGGGTTATATACAGGATATCATGCCGGCAATAAAAGCCGCGGTCATGGCCGGGGCCGATGATTATCAGCTCGCGCTGACACACTGCATACAGGACCTGGGAACGATGATGACATCGGGTTATCTGTATGACTGGAATACATTGCCTTATATCAGCATGAACAGCAAGTATTGGAACAAGACCATGAACGATCAGCTTTCCATAAACGGAAAGGCTTTTTATGCGGTTTCCTCCTATATGATCGCCGACCCGAACGCCATACTTTTCAACAAAGAGATGATCGGAGAATATACTCTGCCCGATCCGTATGAAACGGTACGCGGCGGTAAATGGACGATTGATACTATGTCTGAAATGTCACGGGCGGTTTCGCAGGATCTGGACGGGGACGGCGCGTATACGGTAAACGATCTTTACGGACTGGCTTGTGAAGCGGACTGGATGCTCATCAGTTTTATGTACGGCTGCGATCAGTTTATGGTCGCCCGCGACGACACGGGCACTTATGTTCTGGATATGTATAATGAAAAAATGCTGGATATAACGGAAAAGCTTTATAATCTTTTTCATACTGAAAACACCACATTTCTGTGGCCTTATGCTGCACCTGAAGAGAAGACGATTAAAATCGGTACCGACAGAGCCCTGTTTAATATAATACCCGTTAATTCATCGAAAAACTATCGTCAGAGTGATGTGGATTTCGGGGTGCTGCCTTTCCCGAAATATAACGAGGAACAGGAAAAGTATCTTTCAAATGACTGGAGCGGGTTAATGTGCATGCCGACCACAATGCAGAATCCCGATTTGACGGGAATGGTCTGTGAACTGCTTGCATTTGAAAGTCAGACAACGACAATGCCTGCCTATTACGATATATTGCTTACCGGTAAATTCGCACGCGACGAAGAGACGGTGGAAATGCTTGACATCATATATTCCAATATCGTATATGATTACGGGATGAATTACTGCGGATTTACAGGCGGTTTCAATCAGCTGTTCTATATGATTCCGCAGCTGATCGCACAGAAAAAGAGCACCGATCTGGCATCGCTTTATGCGAAAAATGAAAAGCAGGCACAGAAGGCACTGGACGATCTTGTTGAAAAAATGGCTCTGCTCGAATGAAATAAACAAAATAGTATACTTTCCGGGCATATCATGATGATATGCCCGTTTTATTATAAAAATATACAAAAAAAAAACGAATATTTATAGAAAAAGGACATAAAATAATATATGATATAAATAGATAAAACGAACGGCCGTTCATTGCGGCATCAGGAGGTTTCAATTGGGAAAACAATTGCTTATCGATACTTTAAATCATAAAAAAACCGGACGTGCCCCTTGGGTCCCGTTTTCCGGGGTACATGCGGGAGCCCTGCTTGGTTATACGGCAGCCGAAGAATTGACCGATGCGGATAAACTCTATAATTCCGTTAAGGAAGTTTTCCGCTTATACAGTCCGGACGGACTCCCCGTGGTATTTGATCTGCAGATTGAAGCCGAAATCATGGGCTGTAAACTGTTGTGGGCTGATGACTGTCCTCCGTCGGTCATCAATCATCCTCTTGAAGGAGAAAAACTCGAAATCCCCTGCCCGTGTAAATTACCGACGGAAACAAGCGGGCGTTTACCGCTCGTATTGGAAGCCATGCGCCGCTTGAAATCCGATATAGGAGAAAATACCGCTTTATTCGGTCTTATCTGCGGTCCTTTTTCACTGGCATCGCATCTTCGCGGAAGCGATATTTTTATGGATATGTTGGAAGAGAAAGATTATGTTCGCGAACTTCTTTCTTTTTGCACCGACACGGCAATGAGGATGTCGGATTTTTATATAAAGGCGGGTATGGATGTCATAGCCGTCGTAGACCCTGTTGTAAGTCAGATCTCACCTTCGCATTTCAATGAATTTTTATCGGAACCGTTTACCGCTCTTTTTGATTATATCCGTTCAAAAAAAACACTCTCATCTTTCTTTGTCTGCGGTAATGCGACGCGTCAGATCGAAAATATGTGCAATACGGGTCCAGACGGCATATCGGTGGATGAAAACGTTTCGGTTAAAACAGCCAAGGAGATCACCGACCGTTATAATATAACTTTAGGCGGGAATATACCTCTGACTACGACCATGCTGCACGGTACACAGCAGGACAATATGAAGTATATTGTCGATATGCTTGACAGTCTGACGGAAGGCAATTTCATAGTGAGTCCGGGCTGCGATATGCTTTATCACACGCCTGTTGAAAATGTGATTGCCGCGTCAAAAGCTGCCTGTGATCCGGAAGCGGCGCGTGAAATGGTCATGAATTACACTCCGGAAGTTCTCGATATTCCGGTTGAATTGCCTGATTATACAAACCTCGAGCGCCCCTTTATCGAAGTTTTTACACTTGATTCGGAAACCTGCGCCGCATGTAAATATATGATGGAAGCGGTAACCGATGCAAAAACACATTTCGGCGACAAAATCGATATAATCGAATATAAATATACGATCAAAGAAAACATTGCGCGGACAGCGAAAATGGGCGTAAAAAATCTGCCCACGATTTGTGTGAACGGTGAGATTGTCTGGGTTTCGATTATACCCAACCGACATGAGCTCTTTGAAGTGATTCAAAAAAAGCTTTCTTAAATATGACGAGTCTTCTGATGATTACCGGTTTTCTCGGAGCAGGGAAAACCACGCTTTTAAACCGCATTCTTACGGAATATTCGCATTATAAAGTCGGTGTGATCGTGAATGAATACGGTTCGGTCAGTGTGGATGACGTGCTGATCGCAGATCACGGAACAAAAGTGACGGCATTGAAAAACGGTTCGATCTTCTGCGCCTGCATCAAAGGTGATTTTATGGATGCGCTGATCGGGATGTCTTCGATGCAGCTGGATTATTTGTTTATTGAAACTTCCGGACTCGCAGACCCCTCGAACATGGAAACGATCCTGGAAAGTGCCGTTAAAGCCGGAGGGCAGCCCTATCGGTATCTCGGCGCCGTTTGTGTTGCCGATGCGGTTTTTTTCACGCGTCATGTGATGGTTCTTCCTGCGCTTGCCTCTCAGATCTCATACAGCGGTGCCGTTATAATCAATAAAACCGACCTTATTTCTCCCGGTCAGCTTTTGGTTGTCGAAAATACGATAGAGGATATCAATCCGTCGGCCATTATCTTCCGGGCGGTTCGGTGTGATGTCCCGGTATTTGCCCTGGCCGAAAGCTGCCATATGAATCGTGCTTCAGCCGAAACCACCAACACACAGGCCGGAAGACTTCGTGCGGTTACGCTTCGGACAGGTGAAAATATAACGCAAAATGAGCTTCTTGATTTTATCCGCGAAATCGCGCCTTCCTCATACCGCATCAAGGGGTTCTGCCGGACTGACAGCGGAGGTTTGTTTATTTCCACAGTAAATGAAATGATCGAATCGGCTTCCTGTATGCTGCCCCTGATGACCGAACTGGTCATTATCTCATCGGTAGGGATTTCGATTATCAGTAAAATAATAAGGGCGGCGGAGAAATATTTCTCCATACCGCCCGAGATCAAATAACCGGTTACGAAAGTTTTGCCTCCATGACGTTGTTTTTAACTCTCATGCCCATCTGTTCGTAAAAACAGAGGGCAGTTTTATTAAACGAGGAAACGATCAGCTCCATACTGTCGGCACCGTCATTTTTGGCTTTATCGAGTGCGGCGCTGTAAAGTCTGCTGCCTATACCGTTTCTGCGCATATCTTCGCGGACGCAGATAGCTTCGACGAATGCGATTTTCCTGTTGATGCATACCGGATTCTGCGGTGTTTTATTGTTGATTATACAGAAACCCGCTATGGTTTTATCGGATTCCGCGACAAGAATGATTCGTTCGGGATCATCAATGCCGCGCGCAAGGTCGGAGTCGGCGAAAGGTTTGTCAGTTTCAATATAGATATCCGGCCGGAACTGACGGTGAGTGCGGTGAAGTTCGGACATCAAGGCAGATACTTCGGGTATATCGGTTTTTGTCATTTTTCGTATGGTCATTGTGTTCTCCGTAATAAATTAAAATAATTTTCTTGTTTGTTATTTGACTTCTTCTTCGATGGTTGTGATCCGGTGTACCGTTACGGTTTCATCATAACACGAGAATGCTTTCTGAATGTATTCTTTATTCAGTTTGGGTGTGATCAGACTTACAAGCGGTATGATGATCAGGGAGGCAACCATCGCTGCGGCTGCGGCAATGGTCGGTGTTGTAAATTTAACAAAGGAGTTCGTAACGACAAATCCGGTTCCGAAAATCATGGATACCCAGACGGATGCGGTTGTAGCGCCTTTCCAGAATAAACCGTATATAAACGGACCGAGGAACGATCCTGCGAGTGCTCCCCAGGACAGGCTCATCAGGGTGGTTATGATACTGCTGGGTCTTAATGCGATGATAACCGATATCAGTATAAAAACACCACACAGCGAACGGATGTATATCAGCTGTTTATTGCTTTTGAAATGGATCAGCGATTTTAGAAAATCCATGATAAAAGTCGACGCCGAAGTAAGAACCAAAGCGGCAAGTGTGGAAATCGAAGCCGAAAGTACAACGATCAAAACAATGCCCACAGCTGCATCGGGTAAAACAGTAGCTATCATAGTCGGGACAATATCATCGTAAACGACCTTTTCGGCAGAATAGTAGAGCCGGCCGAAGGAACCTGTAAAGTAAGAACCGCCCGCAATGACCAGAGCAAATACGGTTGAGATCAGCGTTCCTTTCTTTATTGCTTTTTCATCTCTGATCGCATAAAATTTATGTACCATCTGCGGTAATCCCCAGGCGCCGACACTTGTCATGATAAATACGGATAAAAGGGCGATCGGGTCCGGACCGAACATGGATACATACGCGCCCGATAAAGCGGGAGCTGTTTCGCTTTTAATTTGCGACAGACGGTTTATTGCCTCGGTAAAACCGCCCTGCCCGTTTAATACGGCAACCACGACCATACTGATTCCGCCAAGCATAATGATACCCTGAAGGAAATTGTTGACGGACGACCCCACATAACCGCCTGCCACCACAAAAATAGCGGTAAGGACGGCCATACCGATAATGCACCATAAAAAGTCGATGCCGAATGACATGGCGAAAAGCCCCGATAATCCTTTATATACGGAAGCCGTATACGGAACAAGGAAAACAAAGATGATGACCGAAGAAACGATTTTCAGCAGGCGGCTGTCATATCTCTGCGCGAAAAATTCGGGCATGGTTGAAGCCGATAAATGTTTTGTCATGACTCTGGTGCGCCGTCCGAGAATCATCCATGCCATCATGCTCCCCACAAGGGCGTTTCCGATACCTATCCATGCGGCGGACAGGCCGAAAGCCCAGCCGAACTGACCGGAAAATCCGATAAAAATCGTTGCCGAAAAATAGGTGGTTCCGTAAGCGAATGCGGACAGCCATGCGCCGACATTGCGTCCTCCCAGTACAAAGTCATCGGTAGATTTTGCACGTTTTCGGTAATATAATCCGATAAAAATGGTCGCCGCGATAAACAGAACGATAAAAATGATTTTCCAGAACATAATTTTCCGCCTTTCTTTTAAATAATTTTATAGTTGATTTTGTTGCCGGCATATAAAAAAGCCCCCGGTGAAAGAATGACTCTCACCGAGGGCTTTTATTATCGGCTGATAATAAAAACGGTACCACCTCGTATTTATCCGGAGGATGTTCCGCCCGGATCTCTGTAAAACACACGGACGAATGCGGGGTTCAGCCGCGCGTCGTATATTTCGGGCATGTTTAACGGTTGCCTTCCCGTCACGGCCTACAGGCTATATCAAGCTTTCGGTGTGCAGCTCTCGCGATGTATCCGATAAATGCGGATTTGGCGCCTCTCACCGGCCGGCAGCTCTCTGTAAATCCTGCGTTCTATCGATAAACAGCTTCGTCTTTATCCGTCTGCGATATAGGATGACGGAGACAAACAGTTTACTCGCGGTCATAGCATTTTTATATTTTATCGAATTATAGCATAAAAGTGAACGCTTGTCAAGGATTTTTATAAAATAATATGGCTCCGTGATTAACAGATAATTTAAAAAGAAGAGGTTAGACCGGTCAGATAATTTAATTCTTTCATGCTTAACTCCAGACCGCTGTTCTCTGTGGTTTCGCGCAGCTGGGATTCGGAACTGGCGCCTATGACCGGAAGCGAAACAAACGAATTTGCGGAGCTTGTCAGATAAGACAATATTACGGACTGAGGGGTGTAGTTCTTTGTTTTGCAGAGAGTTTTCAGCCGGATCAGTCTCTCGCGGTTTTCCGGCGTTGCAAATCGGCCTGTAACTGCGTTATCCGGCAGATCATAATTTTTAAAAAAGAAACCGCGTGCCTGTGACGTGTATGCCATGACAGGTATGCCGTTAGCGGTATAACCTGCCGCTTCTGTGTCATTCATGCAGATCAGCGTATTGTCACCGTATTCGTCGGGTGTGAGTCTTGCAAGGCTGTGATAAATCTGGCTGAATGAAAAACCGGTGATGTTTTTTGCGGCGGCATATGTGTTGGCTTCCGCGATCCGCTGACAACTCCAGTTTGAAGCACCCAGTGCCCGCACGCTTCCGTCATCGATGTATTGATTTAAAATATCGATGATCTCTCCGGCAGGAATGCTGATATCGTCCCGGTGCAGATAATATATGTCAATGTATCCGCACCCGAGGTCATGGAGGCTGTTTTTAAGATCATGTTCTATCTCTGCTGCGTTCATGCGGCTGCTGTGTATATCCGATAAAGGCGGATGTGCGCCTTTCGTGGATATAATAACATCGCTTCGATCGATACCGTATGTTTTCAGCAGTCGGCCGACGGTTCTTTCGCTTTCGCCGTAAACTGCTGCCGTGTCAAGCGTATTGCCTCCGGCTGCCAGATAACAATCAAGCATTTTATAATAAAACGGATCATCTTTCCGGGAACCGTATCCCCCGGTTCCCAGGATCAAATCGGAAATGCCGTCACCTTTTTTTGTTTTGAAAAAACTATTCTTTTTCATTTTGTCATATTACCTTTTTTTGTTGTTTATTTCCTGTCCGTTATGATATGCGGTATTTCGGTACAGGCTGATGCGATATCGGCTTCGGCTTTGTTAAAACTGTATAAAAAATATGATTTAAATCATTATATTATATAAATGGTTGTTTGTCAATATAATAAGAATTTTCACGGCAATACTTGAAAAATAAAAAATACTGGTATATAATAAATTGAATATTTACGGAGGTAATTTGTATGATTGAAAAAATAAAAAATATCATTGCGCAGCAGCTTCGGACAGACGTCTATGACATAGATGATGACGCTGATATTTTTGATGATTTGGGTGCAGATTCGCTTGATGTGGTTGAAATGCTTATGGCTTTCGAAACTGCATTCGGAATTTCGGTGCCTGACGACGAGTTGACCGATATCAGGACGGTAAACGATATTAAAAATTATATAGAACTTAATTCCGAAGCAGACCGCGAATACTCGGATGAAGACGAAGATGAAGACGATGCGGAAATCGAGGATTTTTTATAAATGAAAAAAGCGGTGATGTATGGCGCAGGCAACATCGGAAGGGGATTTATTGCCCAGCTTTTTTTTCAGTCCGGATATGAAACCGTTTTTATCGATGTAAACGAAGAAATTGTAAACGTTTTGAATCGTGACCGCGCTTATCCCGTATATATTACCGCCGGTGATAGATATGAAACTTTTATCGTCGGAAATGTGCGAGCGGTTAACGGCAGAAACGAAGATTCCGTTGCTGATGAGATCGCCTCTGCCGATATATGCGCTACGGCTGTGGGAGCGAATATTTTAAAACACATAGCGCGTCCGGTGGCGCGGGGCATCGCGCTCCGCTGCGCGGCACATGCAAAACCGCTGAATATAATCATGTGTGAAAATTTACTGGATGCAGACAAATATTTTCGTTCGCTGGTCAATGAATACCTGAATGACGATGAAATAAAATATTCCGGTGATTTTACAGGATATGCCGAAGCTTCAATCGGCAGAATGGTGCCTGCCGCGCCCGACTACATCCGTACGGAAAATCCGGCTGCCGTCTGTGTGGAACCTTATTGCCAACTGCCGGTTGACCGGGCCGGTTTTAAAGGCGCGATCCCCGACGTAGTTAATATGCTGCCGTTTGAACCGTTTGATTTTTATATACGCCGTAAACTTTACATGCATAATATGAGTCATGCCCTGATAGCATATCTGGGATTTGCAAGGGGATATAAATTCATTTGGGAAGCTTCCGCCGATTATGAAATACGGTATATGGCGCTGGGAGCGCTTCTGGAAACCGCTTCCGCACTCTCGAGCGAATATTCTGTCGGTTTACCTTCGCTGATCGCATTTTCGTATGATTTACTCCGGCGTTTTGATAACAAGCTGCTGGGGGATACTGTCGGACGGGTCGGACGCGACACCGTTCGTAAACTCTCTCCCTCCGACCGTATCGCAGGTTCAATAGAAATATGCAGAAAAAACGGTATCATACCGCATTTTGTATTGCGCGCAGCAGCATTCGCGCTTAAATTCGATCCGGAAGATGACCCGGTTTCCGCTGAAGTGGCTGCCTTTACGCGGGAAAACGGAGTTCCTGAGGCACTCGCAAGATATTCGGGTATCAGGGACGGTTATATCGCTGATGCTGTTCAAAAGTTGTATGACGGGATCGAAAAATAAAGACGGGACAAAAAGGAATGCAATGACGGGCAAAGTTAAAACGATACCGCGCGAAGAAATTTACGAGCAGAATGATTATATGGAACGTGTCCGTATGCTTAACGGGGACGGAAATACCTATATCTGTATCCAGACATTCGGGTGTCAGCAGAATGAGGCGGACAGCGAACGGTTGGGTGGGATGGCGGAACAGATGGGATATCTTTTTACTTCCGTTCCTTCGGAAGCGGATGTGATATTGATCAACACCTGCGCTGTACGGGAACATGCGGAACTTAAAACTCTATCCATAACCGGTCAGTTCAAGCATCTGAAAGAAAAAAAACCTTCGCTCCTGATAGGAATCTGCGGATGCATGGTTTCGCAGGAACACCGTATAAGCGATATAAAAAACAAATATCCGTATGTCGATTTTTTATTCGGAACAGAATCCTTATACCGCTTCCCGATGATTTTATACACTGCTTATGTCACCGGGAAACGGCAGTTTTATGTAAATACGGATGAGGGCAATATAGCCGAAGACCTCCCTGTACGCAGACTGAGTCATTTCAGGGCGTGGGTCAGTATCATGTACGGATGCAACAACTTCTGCTCGTATTGCGTCGTGCCGTATGTACGGGGAAGGGAACGCAGCCGGAACCGGGAAAACATTCTGGATGAAGTACGTTCGCTTGCGGCTGCAGGTTACCGCGATATTACGCTTCTCGGTCAGAATGTCAACTCATACGGCTCTGATACGGACGATTCATATGCGTTCCCGGACCTGCTTATGGATGTTTGCGGAGTCGAAGGTGATTTCCGCATACGATTTATGACCAGTCATCCGAAAGATGTTTCCCGCCGGCTGATCGATGTGATTGCGGACCAGCCGAAAATCGCAAAACAATTCCATCTTCCTCTTCAATCCGGTTCCGACAGAATTCTTTCCGTTATGAACAGGCATTATACAGGCGAATCATACCGTAAGGCGGTTCAATATATGCGCTGCAGAATGCCGGATATTGCACTGAGCACCGACATCATAGTCGGATTTCCGACCGAAACCGAAGAAGATTTTGAAGAAACGATAAAAATGCTCGAAGACGTCAGGTTCGATTCGATCTATTCTTTTATCTATTCTGTTCGGAAAGGCACACAGGCTGCCGGGATGGAAGGTCAGATTCCCGACGTTATAAAAGCCGGGCGTTTCGAAAAACTCATTGCCGTACAAAATCGCATTTCATACGAAAAGAACCGGCAATACATAGGAAAAACAATGGAAATTCTGGTCGAAGGAAGAAGTAAAACAGACGGCACACGCCTGACGGGACGCAGCGAGAAGGGGAGGCTGGTCCATTTTGAGGGAGATGATGCTCTGGTCGGGAAAACTGCATCTGTAAAAATAGAACGCGCGGAGACATATGCTTTATACGGAATTCTGTCGGATACTTAAAAACAAAAAATAAATATAAAGATTGCGGAGAAATTAAAATGGATATGCAAATGCTTGAAATGGCGCGTGAACTGGGACATCTTATTAAAAACAGCATCGAAATGCAGCGTCTTACTGTCGCCGAAGGAGTTTATGATGCGGATACCGAACTGCAGGCGATGATTAATGAATACAGGGCTCATGACAAAGCAACGGCCTCGAATGACGACGAGATGTTTGCGGAAGCCATTGAAAAACGCAAAAACGAGATATACGAGGCCGTTATCGCCAACCCCGTTTACAATGAATTCATATCGGCACAGGAAGACGTAAACAGGCTTATGAATGCGGTAAATTCCGAAATCAGCTTTATCGTTACGGGAGAGCGCGGCTGCGGTGAAGAAGGATGCAGCGGCTGCTCGGGCTGTCATTGATTTCTGCTTTATCTGTTTAATAAAATAAAAAAATCGATAAAACCTGATCCCATTCAAATATACGGGACAGATTTTTTGTGAGTTTTGATTGGAGCATATTATGGCGGTCACCCCGATGATGAAGCAATATCTTGATATAAAAGAACAGTATCAGGATGCGGTATTGTTTTTCCGTCTCGGCGACTTTTATGAAATGTTTTATGATGACGCGAAACTTGTTTCACGGGAACTTGACCTGACTCTTACGGGTAAGGATTGCGGGGAACCGGAACGTGCTCCCATGTGCGGTATACCCTACCACAGCGCGGACAATTATATATCGCGGTTGATATCACGCGGTTACAAAGTGGTGATTTGCGAACAGACAGAGGATCCTGCGTCCGCCAAAGGCCTTGTCCGCCGCGAAGTGATACGCGTTGTCACTCCGGGAACGGTCACCGACGGAGGATTGCTTGATGAAAACCGCAACAATTATCTGTGTGCCGTATATATCGATCCCTCTCATATAAAAGATAAAACGGTTATTTCATCGGCAGGGGTGGCTTTTGCCGATGTTTCCACAGGTGATATAACCGCTACGGTTCTGACCGGACAGCATGCGCTGCAGAGACTTTTAAGTGAACTCGGTACTTTTTCACCGAGTGAGGTGCTGTTGAATGTCCCGCGTATATCTGTCTCTTCACTGAACGAATTTATTACCGACCGGCATGCGGTGATCGGAGACTCTTCCGCAGAACGCTTTGATTTCGAAACAGCTCAGCGGCAGCTGCTCCGGCGTTTCGGGAAAATGCCTTCGGAGATCGGAAACGGGAATGAACCTGCCGTATGTGCTGTCGGAGCACTGCTTGCATATATTTCAGAAACTCAGTGCACAGACGAATCCTATATAAAAAACCTGACTTTTTACAGTGAAGGACAGTTTTTGGAAATGGATCTCAATACTCGACGTAATCTGGAATTATGTGAGACAATGAGGTCAAAAGAAAAAAAAGGAACGCTTCTCTGGGTGTTGGACCATACCAAAACATCAATGGGAGCCCGCCTGCTGCGTAAATGGGTGGAGCAGCCTCTCCTGAATGTCCGTTCTGTTTTGAACCGTCAGAATGCTGTTGCCGAATTGTTTGATAATTTTTTCCTGCGTGAAGAAATCGGCGGTCTGATGAAAGAGATACTGGACCTTGAACGGTTGATGACGAAAGTAATCTACGGTTCCGCGGTCGCGAAAGACCTGTGTGCCGTATTGCAGACTGTCAGAATTATACCTGCTGTCAAATCGCTGCTGTCCGGCTGCAGTGATTCCGAACTGCTTGCGATTTATAACAAGCTGGACCCTCTGGAAGATATCGCCGGTCTGCTTTCACGCTCCATTGTGGATGATCCGCCGTTTTCGGTTCGGGAAGGCGGGATGATCCGTCCGGGATATGATGCGGGAGTCGATGAGCTCAACGAAATAATTCATAACGGTAAACGTTACATCGAAAAAATCGAAGCCGAAGAACGCGATAAATCCGGTATTAAGGGGCTGAAAATCGGATATAACCGGGTTTTCGGATATTATATTGAAATCACCAGATCCAACCTCGGTGATGTTCCCGAACGTTATATCCGTAAACAGACGCTGTCCAACTGCGAGCGTTTTATAACTCAGGAATTAAAAGATATGGAATCCACGATTCTGGGTGCCGCAGACCGTGCTGCCGCTCTTGAATATGAACTTTTTTGCAAAATACGCGATATGGTCGCGGCGCAGGCGTCCCGTATACAGGAAACGGCAGGAATGCTTGCGTCTCTGGATGTTTATCTGAGCCTGGCCGACACGGCCGTTAAAAATAATTATACGCGTCCCGATGTGGAATACGGCGATAAGATCCGTATTAAGGACGGGCGTCATCCGGTAGTCGAACTGTTTGTAACGGACGGTTATTTTGTACCCAACGATACAAATCTGGATACAAACCATAACCGGCTTATGCTGATCACTGGACCGAATATGGCGGGTAAATCCACTTATATGCGGCAGGTAGCCCTCATAGTCATTATGGCTCAGCTGGGTTCCTTTGTTCCGGCAAAAGAAGCGCAGATCGGTATTGTTGACCGTCTGTTTACACGTGTAGGCGCTTCTGATGACCTGGCTTCGGGGCAGTCCACCTTTATGCTTGAGATGACTGAAGTTTCTTATATATTGAAAAACGCGACAAAACGCAGTCTGATCATTTACGATGAAATAGGGCGTGGTACTTCCACTTTTGACGGCATGAGTATTGCAAGGGCGACCGCGGAATATACGCTGAGTAAAAAAATCGGTGCAAAAACGTTGTTTGCCACGCATTATCATGAGCTGACTTCGCTCGAAAGCGAAATCGACGGGACCGTGAATTATAATATAGCAGCCAGGAAAAAAGGCGAAGACATCATTTTTTTAAGAAAAATAGTCCGGGGTGCCGCGGATGACAGCTACGGGATTGAGGTCGCGCGTCTTGCGGGTCTGCCCGGAGAAATAATACGGCGTGCAAAGGAACTGCTCCGGATACTTGAAACCAAAAGCGCGACGATAAATGCCGCGGAACCCGTCATCGAAAAGGAAAATCAGAATATTACTTTTGAAGATTTTAAAACTAAAGACATCATAAAAAAACTGAATTCTGTCGAACTCGAATTGCTGACTCCGCTCGAAGCTTTGAATTTATTATATGAATTAAAAAAAGCGGCCCGCTGACATTCAGACAACTTGTTTTCCGGATATTTTACGGGAGGTACTATGAACGGCTTTTTTAATTTTATATGTTTTATTTCGGCAGCCGGCAGTGCTGTCGCTTCCGATAATATGATCGGAAAAAACGTTTTTGATATAATAACGGTCGTCATCCTGGCTGTTGTCCTGATTGTCCTTACAGCCGTATTTATTTATAAAAAGAACAACAGGAAATAGGAATTTACGGCATGGGTATCGTTAATTTACTGGATTTTCAGGTGGCAAACCTGATCGCCGCCGGTGAGGTTGTTGACCGGCCGGCATCTGTGGTGAAAGAACTGCTTGAAAATGCCGTTGATGCCGGCGCGTCGCATATAACGATGGAAATAAAGAACGGGGGAATCTCTTTTATTCGGGTCAGTGATGACGGCTGCGGAATGACCCGTGATGATGTTCCGGTCAGCATCCTGCGTCACGCCACAAGCAAAATAAAAAATGCGCAGGATCTGGACGGTATTAAAACTCTGGGATTCAGGGGAGAGGCGCTGGCGGCTATCGCTTCCGTTTCAAAACTGCGGATCATGACCAAACATGCGGAAGAAAGCATGGGTACGCTTCTTGTATGCAGCGCAGGTCAGATTACCGAAGTCGGCGACGCCGGCTGCCGGGAAGGGACGACGGTGATAGCGGAAGAATTATTCGCTAATGTTCCGGCCCGCCGTAAATTTTTAAAGAGAGATGCCTCCGAAGCGATGGCGGTTACCGCTGTTGTCGAAAAAATCGCTTTATCCAGACCCGATATCGCCATTAAGTGCATTTCGGACGGAAATGTCCGGTTCGACACTGCAGGAGACGGCAAACTGCTCAATGCGATTTATGCGGTTCTGGGTCGTGAATTTGCAAAAAAAATGATTTATTTGGACGGGATGACAGAAGGCGTCGAAGTGACGGGATACATCAGTACGCCCGATAATGTGCGCGGGAACAGAAATTATCAGAATTTTTTTCTCAACGGACGCTATATTAAAAGCAATGTCATTACCGGCGCTCTTGAGGATGCGTATAATTCATACATCCCTGCAGACCGTTTTCCGTCCTGCGTGCTGAATATCAAAATTCATCCGGCATATGTCGATGTTAATGTCCATCCGACAAAACTCGAAGTGAAATTTTCCAATGAAAAAATCGTCTATAACGGTGTTTATTGTGCCGTACGCAATGTTCTGACCCGAAAAATAAACAGGCCTGAGCTGCGATTCCGTGATACGGTCATGACAGGGGAGGATGTGCGGATCGTAAATGCATTTACCTCCGTGACTGATCATATCACGGAAGAAGATGAAAAAAAAGAACAGCAGATTGATATTTTCAACGATGAAGTTAAATCCGGTCAGCCCGCGGGAACGGAGATAAACCGGGAAAATCAAAAAAATCCTTCTGCATTGTCAGGATGCGATCTGATATCCGAAACAGGGGAAGAAAAGGATTCGGCTGAATCTGAAAATAAAGAAAGCGGATCATCCGCCCATGATGCGGTCTCCGAGGAGCGGATTCCGGATGCGTCATCCGAAACAGCCGGACAGTTTGAAGCTCATGAGAATAAAAACAATGAGTATAAATCCGGAACGGAAGAATGGATGAAACAGCCGGCACCCGCCGAAGATGCCGATCCCCCTTTTTATAAAATAGTGGGGACAGCTTTCCATTCATATATATTTCTTGAGCTTCAGGATAAAATTCTGATCATCGATAAGCATGCTGCACATGAACGTATTATTTTTGAAGAAATGAAAAAAAACATGAAGAGAAGCGACCGGTTTTCTCAAATAGTTATGATCCCTGCGGTTATTCACATGACAGGAACCGAATGCCAGGCTTTATCGGATTATAAAAACGATATAAAATCGATAGGAGTCGAGTTTGATTTTGACGAACGGGGGATTAAAATCACTGCCGTACCGTCCGGTTTGGCGCTTGATGCGGCGTCGGATATGCTGACTGAACTGGCGGGAAAATTATCGGACGGGACCGGAAATGTGGATGTCAAACATGATATGATTTTCGAACGTGCTCTGTATCAGGCATCGTGTAAAGCTGCTTTAAAAGCGGGTCATGAAGACAGCGACATCAATACCGTTTGGCTTTGCGACAAGCTGATGCGTCTGCATGATATAAAATACTGCCCGCACGGAAGGCCTGTTGCATACGAATTATCGAAACATGAGATCGAACGTCAGTTTAAGCGGATTTGACCCTTGCGGATATTCGTTAACATCATTGCCGCAAGACTTTTAATAAAGCAAAAAAAAAGCGGTATGAACCGGAGCATAGGATTTGCCGGCATTCCGCTTTTTATTTACTTTAAAAAATTCAATGTTTTCTGGTTAACCTTCTGGTATTTCGGTCGTTTAAACTGCGCCATACCGCTGTTTAAAAAATCAGTGTTTCTTTTTTGCGGAAATTAATGCATAACCCGCTGCCAGAACGGTGACGATTCCGGTGATAAGGACTGCGTCCGCGGTCTGAGGAGCGGCTGTATCTGCAGGAGCTTCTGCTGCTTCTTCAGCTTCCGCTGCTGTTTCTTCGGCTGTTTCGGGAACCGGAGGAGCGTAGGTATCAGCTGTGAGTTTAATACTGTTGTCGCCCTGAGTTGCATCCCATACGGCTGTATCCATGGATTTATAGCAGACATTCTCCGCGCCGTCGGCTCTGTCCATATAGGTGAACAGAATCGGTATGACTGAATCCTGAGCTACTTCGTAATTTAAAAGTTTTGCCCACGGAATAAAAGCTTCAACCGTAAAAACATTGCCTTCACGGACAGCTTTGCCCGTTACGATGTCGGCAAGGCTGTCGACTTCTTCACCGCCGCCCGCATGATTACGGGGGGAGAGTGTACCGTCGGCGTATGCGCCTATTGTTATCCAGGTTCCGCCTGTGTTAAACTGGAAACCGTCCGCCAAAGGACCGCCGTCCTGGCTGTGCACATCCCATGATGTGGCGGGGTCGGGGGTATTGTCGACTGCAACGAAAGCTGCATATAATCCGTCGGCAGCCCATGCGAAATTATACTTGGCCATAAGGTCGTCTGTCATTTCGCCTGTCCAAATTCCGTTATATCCCGTAGCCGTAGCTTTGTCGAGTATATACCACGAATCTGCGGGATATTCGTCCGCCGAAATAACACCGTCAAGAACGGGAACGAACTGCTTTACCGGTATTTCGACAGCCGATACGGAAAGAGTCAGAATAAGTAAAGCGACTAAAACAAACAATGTTTTTTTCATTCAAGAATCATCCTTTATATTGATATTTATAAAGTCAAAACAGTGTATGGACTGTCATTAACTTAATGGGGAACGAAAACGGATTATTTACAGTCTGCAATGAACGGTTTTATAAGATAATTAAAATTACAGCCTGTGATTTTAACTGTCTGACAAGAAACTGATTCGTTGCAGGTTGTTTTTATTATAACATATCTTTCATATAATATCAACAGTTATTTCGGAAATAGTTTTGTAATAATCAATAATAATATTATTGTATCATTATATTATTTATAAAAATGGTGTTATGATTTGTACAATATAACAGATCGCTTTTTTATTATAACATATGAATGCCGGCAGGTATGGCCTTGCATAAAAAAGGCTGCCGTTTTATGTCCGGTAGCCTTTGACTTTTGGATTCTATTTGTTCTTTAATATGTCGCGGATCTCGGTAAGGAGCAATTCCTCTTTGGTGGGAGCGGGAGGCGGGGGAGGAGGCGGTTCGGGTTCTTTTTTCTTCGTTTTTTGGATCAGGCTTATAAACAGGAAGATCGAAAAAGCAATGATCAGAAAATCAACGACAGACTGGATGAATGCTCCGTAGCGGAACGCGGATTCCGCGATATCACCGCTGGCTTCTTTGATCACGATTTTCAGGTCGGTAAAATTTATACCTCCCAATATGATGCCGATTAAAGGCATGATAAGGTCGTTGACGAGGGAGGATACGATTTTTCCGAAAGCACCACCGATGATAACGCCGACCGCAAGATCAAGAACATTACCTTTGAATGCGAATTTTTTAAATTCTTTTAACATACAAATACCCCTTTCATTAAATATTAATATAATAGAAATTATATTTATTGTTTGATTGCGAGAGATAATTATTATTGGTTCATCATTTAACGTGATTATAGCATATATCATCTGTATTTGCAATATATTTTGCCGAAATAAAAATAAATGGCAGAATGTAAAATTAACTGCACCCCAGTAAAGATATACTGTTAGTATGCAT
>CAZVPD010000020.1:14709-31314 GCA_964628455.1 uncultured Lachnospiraceae bacterium | reverse complement strand
TCTGATTTTGCGGTCATTTCTCGCTTTTATATTCCGGAAGACGGCCCGAACGGAAAAGTCACGTCCGCCATACGGCCGCCGCGGTCAGGGGTTATCCGTTTTTTAGAGCCTCTTTTTCGTAAAACGAATTTTCATAGGCGGTGTCCAGCATCGCGACGATCTTTTCGGGGGCAATATCGCCCATGATGTTGTGCACCTGATTGAAGACAAAACCGCCGCCGGGTTTAAAAACATGCATCAGTTTCCTTGCGTTTTTCACGACGTCTTCGGCCGTCCCCAAATTGAGCACATGCTGGCAGTCGCATCCGCCGCCCCAGAACGTGAGTTTGTCCCCGTACCGCGCTTTGAGCAGCTCGGGCTCCATATTTCCGGCGGAGATCTGCACGGGATTGATGATGTCGACGCCGCAGGAGGCGATGCTCCCAAGCAGCGGCTCGATGCTCCCGCAGGAGTGCAGGAAGATCTTCAGGTCCGAATTGCGGTGAATGAAGGCGCACAGCTTTTCGAGAGAAGGCGCGACGAATTCATCGAACATGGCGGGCCTGATCATGGGTCCCTGCTGGGTCCCGAGGTCGGAGTTCAGCGCTATGCCCTGTATAAATCCGCCCATCGCGCGTATGATATTTCCCACCCGATCGATTTCCCATCCGAGCGACCTCTCCTGCTGCTTTGTCACGTCTTCGGGATCCGTATACATGGAGCACGCATGTTCGATGCCGCCGAAGAACGCCCCGAGCTGCATGAACACCGTGAATTTATCCGTTTCTTTGTAAAGCCGCTCCGCGCACGCTGCGGACTTCGCGATGTAATCCCCCGTATGGAAAGAGGGCCAGCCGCCGTCAAAGAAGAAGCCGCGGGGCGGCATGCGCAGCCCGTCCATCGTCCAGCCCCCGTCCGGCGCTTTTTGCAGCGGGGCGTTGGACGGCACGTCAAAAGCGTAACGGCCGTACGGATTCCAGCGCGCATAACTCTCGTAGGGCGGGTCGAGAAGCACGGTGTCGACGTGGAACCTGTTTATAATATCATCGTCCACCCGGGCGAGCAGCTGCACCATGTCGGGTATGTCGATGCGCGACACGTCAAGGCCGAGGTATTCCCTCAGGTTATAATAGGCAAAGGCGGATATGCCCGTGGAAAAATGCATACCCAGATCGATCGGGACGCGGTCGGCTTCCTTATGAGCGATCGCGCAAAGGACGCGCTCCCTTGAAGTCATGGTCTCTTTTTTCATAGTCTTCTCCGATTAATCCGTTCTGAAGATTTTTATGGTATGATAAAAACGGCGGGTAGGCCGCCCGCCGTTTTATGATCCGCTGCGGAATGATTCCGGTTTATACGCTTATCTGCGCTTTTTGAACAGGACGGCGGACGAGCAGGCGAGAAGAACCAGCGCGAGGCCGAACAGGTCGGCGGTCTGCGCCGCGGCTGCGGGGGCGTCCGCGGCTGCGGGAGCTGCCTCGGCGGGAGGAGCTTCCTCGGCGGCTGCGGCTATGGCCGCTTCGGGAACGCCGGAGAGGCTGACGCCGTAAAATTCCACTTCGGCGACGTCGCCGTGGCTGGTTTCGTTAAAATAGCGGTAATAACGGTAGCCCGTGTTTTCCGAAAGGGCGGTATCCGCGATCACATTCCATTCAAAAGCCGGGGCGGCGGCATCCGCCGTATAGAGGGTCGTCCAGTTTTCGCCGTCTGCGGAACCCTGGATCATGGCGCCGAGGTAACGGTCGAGGTAACCGCTGCGGGAGTGTATGTTTACCTGCGTCAGGATAAAGGGCTCGCCGCAGTCGATGCCGCAGTAGCCGTCTCCCACCGCCATGGGATCGTAGAATGTATCGATGTCGCCGTCAAAAGCCGCTGCCCTGCCCGCGGCCGGATTGTCCCCCCAGCCCGCTTCATTGCCGATGAGGGAGACGCCGAGGATGATACCGGGTGCACCGAGGCCCGACGCCGGATAACTGGTGCCGCCGGTCTCTTTGCTCAGGAGCACGATCTCCGAGATCTGCAGCACGGTGCCCGATTCGGGCGCGGGGACTTCGAACTTATAATACGGGTAGGCGACATTGTTGTCGAATTCGATCAGGAAATAGGTAAAATCGACGTCTTCAAGATCGGCGGCTGTGCCCGAATAGAGCGGCGTGTAATTTGCGCCGTCGGGCGAACCGGAAAGGACATACGTTGCGGGATTCCGGCCGGCGTTGGCCGCGTTGTCGTTTGCCGTCGCGATCACGACCGCGTCGACCATATAGGAGGTGTCCATCTGCCATGTCACTTCGGCGGGGAATACATTGGTGCAGAATTTGGTCGCGGTATCGCCGTCAAAAAGGTTCCAGTATTCTTCGTTGGCGAAGGATTCGGTGCCGGCGAGGGTGTCCTGATTGACATTGGATGTCAGATAGGTCCTGCCGGGAGCGGCTTCCTCCAGCACGGTCGACGCGGCCGACGCGCCGAGGGCGAGAGACCAGGTTAAAAGGAGAACAAAAACAAGAAGCACAGAGTTTCTCTTCATTTTTTCGGATCCGCCTTTCATTCATAATTTTTAACAAAAGCTGTGATGATGAAATGATTATACAACATCATACATCATAAAGTCAATGCTTTTTTACAGAATGTTATAATTTTATTCAATAAGAAAAGCGTTTTATGAACAAAAGGACGGAATCTTCCGGGATTATACCCGCAGCCGGTCACAGCGCAAAGGGGAACCAGCCGCGGGGAAGGTCGTTTCGCAGGGTGTGCTCCGTCATCGAAAAGAACAGGTCCTGCGCCTCCATGTGCGTTAAAATCCTGTCCGCCTTTTCGCAGGGGGCTGCTGCGGCGGCGCCGTCCTTTACCGAGAGCGTGAAACACCGGCCCCCGATCTCGAGGGACATGCTGCCGTCCGCCGCGATTCCCTGCTCCGCGCGCGGCTTCAGGCAGGCAAGCAGGTATTTTTCGTAATTGTACATGCGGATCTGGTCGGTATAGATCAGCGCCGAACTCTCGCAGAAAGCCGCAAGCCCCCGCAGGCAGGCTTTGTCATAGGGCTTCACGTGCACGCTGACCTCGGGATCGCCGTTTTTTTCAAGGAACGCGTCGTAGGCTCCGGGAGCAAGGCTGTAATCTTCGAGCACGGCGCGGTCGCCGTCAAAATGCCCGGCCGGGCTTCCCTCAAACAGGATGGTATCGCCGTCCAGCGTCACCGACCCGGACTTTTCGTTCCGCTTATGAAAGCAGTTGTTCTTTGTGATGTTCATTTCAAAGGCGCATTCCGCGCGGGAAAACCCGAAATACTCGTACCTCTGCCTCAGTCCGCCGAGATGGGCGTAGTCGGCGCCTTCTTTTCCCATATCGGCGACAGCCATGTTCATCAGCGCCTGCATGTATCCTTTACCGCGGTGGTACGGATGGACCGAGACCTGCCCCACCTCGCAGGAGGTCATCGCGATGCCGCTGTGCACCGGATGTTCGAAGGTGATCGCGACCGTGGCGCGGATGCGGCCGTCCTCCGAAACGACGTAGTGGTCGTTCCAGAAAGGATAGTCGGAATCATACATATGCGGATTGAACTTTTTGAAATCATGCGGCCTGTGGGCTTCGCTGAACACATAGTTGATGAAGTCGAGGATATCGTCGGCTTCCTCCGGCTTTGCTTTTCTGAATTCGGTCATATCGGCCCGCTTTCCGTCTGCCGTGCAGACTGTCTGCCGTGCAGACTTTTTTTAATTATAACCCCCGGCGGCGTTCTTGTCAACAGGCGCGGGACCGCCGTTTATTTCGGCCGTCCGGGAAGACAGCTTTCCCTCCGGATGATGCGGCAGGGAAACTCGATGCGCAGAAATTCCCTGTGCCCCCGCCGGATCCTGTCGTACAGCACCTCGGCGGCCATGTGCGCCATGTCCTCGCGCGGGATGTTGACGGTGGTCAGGGGGGGATCCGTCGAATACGCCTCTTCGATGTTGTCGATCGAAATGACGGCCGTGTCCTTGATCTTCAGCTTTTTCATCGCTTTGAGCACCCCTATGGCCGTGCTGTCGTTCGCGCACAGAACGGCGGTTGCCCCTGCGTCCGCGGGAAGGGCTTTCACGGCATCCTCCCCTTCCCGCTCCGTCTGGTTCGTCGGCAGGATGATGCCGTAGTCGATGGGCAGCTGATGGCTGATGAGCGCCTCGCAGTAGCCGACATAGCGGCTTTCATACGAGCAGTCGCCGATGTAGGCGATCTTTTGGTGCCCGAGCGAGATCAGGTACTCCATCGCGGCCGCGGCGGCTTTTTTGCCGTCGCACACGATCTCGTCGATGCTGAAGTTCTGCATATTCCGCCAGATCCCGACCAGATTGGGCGTGACCGCCCTGAGGGCGGAAAGCAGCTTTTCCGAACAGCGGCCGAGGATCACGATGCCGTCGGCCTTCATACTGCCGAAGTCGGGAGGGGAATCGGCGCAGGTGACGGCGCTGAGCAGCATATTCCGCGAGAAGAGTTCCGTTTCGAGGCACCGGAACAGTTCCGCGAAAAAAGGGTCGCCCTCGAGGCTGTTGATCCTGGCCAGCACAACGGCGATGTGATACGCACCCGCAGACGGGCTGCCTTTCTTCAGGCTGCGGGCGTGAGGATTCGGTATATAACCGGTCTCGTGCGCCGCGGCCCAGATCCTGTCCCTGACCTCTTTGGACGCGCAGGCGGGGGAACTGTTGTTGAGCACCCTCGACACGGTCGAGACCGAAGTCGAGGTCATCAGGGCTATTTCTTTTAAAGACATCGGGCACCGTCCTTTACGCAATCGTTTGCGTTTTTAGCTGTTGACAAGTCCGTTCCAAAGTGGTATTATTTCAGTCATGTCCGATTATACCACAGATCAAAGCATTTTTCAAGGGATTGGAACTTTGATTTTACGCAATCGTTTGCGTAATCATCTTTTTTAAGGAGAAGACCATCATGAAATATTTTTCCCGCCTTTCTGCGGCGATTTTTGCCCTCGCGCTTGCGGCCTGCCTGCTGCCGGGCTGCGGCGGCAAAGAAGAGGGGCTGACCCTCACCAACGTTTCCTATGACCCGACGCGCGAGCTGTATGAAGCCTACAACGTACTGTATGCCGGGCATATGCTCGAAACCACGGGGCAGACCGTCACGGTCACACAGTCCCACGGGGGGTCCGGATCGCAGGCGCTGGCCGTCGTCAACGGCCTTGAAGCCGATGTCGTCACCCTCGCCCTGGAAGGGGACGTGCAGTCCGTGGCGGACGCGGGGCTGATCGAAGAGGGATGGAAAAGCGAATTCGCCGCCGACAGCGCGCCCTACACGTCGGCCATCGTCTTCGTGGTCCGCAAAGGCAATCCGCGCGGCATTTCCGACTGGGACGACCTCACCGCAGACGGCACGGGCGTCATCACCCCCAATCCGAAGACCTCGGGGGGAGCGCGCTGGAATTTCCTCGCCGCGTGGGCTTTTGCCCAAACCGTATACGGGGAAGACGAGGCGGCTGTCCTGCAGTTCATGAAGGAACTCTACGGCAACGTGCTCGTGCTTGACTCGGGCGCGCGGTCGTCCACCAACACCTTTGCCGAAAACAAGCAGGGGGACGTGCTTCTGGCCTGGGAAAACGAAGCGTATCTTCTGCTCGGTCAGTATCCGGGCGAATACGAGGTCGTCACGCCGGGCATCAGCATCCTCTGCCAGCCGACCGTCGCAGTCGTCGACGAAACCGCCAAACGCAGGGGCACGGAAGCGGCCGCGTCCGAATACCTCGCCTATCTCTACTCGGACGAGGCGCAGCGCCTGATCGCGGAGCATTATTACCGGCCTTCGGATCCGGAGATCCTCGCCGAATACGCGGACAGGTTCGACCTCGGGATGAATCTGACCGATATCGGCCATTTCGGGGGCTGGGCAGAAGCGCAGCGGGTGTATTTCTCCGACGGAGGCGTTTTCGACCGGATCTATGAAAAGTAAAGCCTTCAGAAAACACATCATCCCCGGCTTCGGCCTCAGCCTCGGCGTCACGGTGACCATGCTGAGCCTGATCACGGTCATCCCCCTGGCTTCGGTCGTGTGGAGCACCACCGAACTGACCGCCGCCGGCTTTATCGAAACCGTCACGCGGCCGCGGCTGGTCTCCGCGTTCCGGGTCAGCCTGCTGTGCTCGTTTGCCGCGGCGTCGGTCAACCTCGTCATGGGCGTTCTTCTGGCATGGGTGCTCGTGCGGTATGATTTTCCTGGCAAAAGGATCCTCGACGGCCTGATCGAGCTGCCCCTGGCGCTTCCGACCGCCATCGCCGGCATCACCCTGACTTCCCTGACCGTCAATACCGGCTGGGCGGGCGGGATCTTCGCGAAATTCGGCATCGGGATCGCCTACACGAGGCTCGGGATCGTCATCGCGCTGATTTTCGTCGGCATACCGTTTGTCGCGCGGACCGTGCAGCCCGTGCTGGAGAAGCTCAACCCTTCCTACGAGGAGGCCGCGGGCATCCTGGGCGCGACAAAGGCAGCCGTCTTTTTCCGCATCATCCTGCCCGAGATCACGCCGGCCGCCCTCTGCGGATTCGGCCTCGCGTTCGCGCGCGGCCTGGGGGAATACGGCAGCGTGGTTTTCATCGCCGGGAACCGGCCGTTTGAGACCGAGATCGCGCCGCTGCTGATCTTTTCGCAGCTTCAGGAATACGATTACGCCGAAGCGACCGCCATCGCGCTCATCATGCTCGCCCTCGCGTTCGTGCTGCTTTTCCTGATGAACCTGCTGCAGTCCTACGCCTCAAAGCGCGCCGGCCGGTGAGAAGAGAGGTAAATCAACGATGAATCACAGTCCTCCGGTCAAAAAGAAAAAGCACGGCGCGGGCAAAATCATCCTGATTCTGATCTGCTGCCTCTTCGCCGCGTCTTTTCTGGTGCTGCCCCTCGTTTTTGTCCTGGTGCAGGCTTTCGGCAGCGGGATAACCGCCTACATCGAAAACATCGCCGACCCGTATACGGTCAAAGCGCTGCTCCTCACCGTTCTCGCCGCGCTGTCCGCCGCCGCGGTCAACGTCGCTTTCGGGCTGACGGCGGCCTGGGCGGTCACCCGCTACAGATACAAAGGCAGAAAACTGCTGATCACCCTGATCGACCTTCCGCTGTCGGTCTCCCCCGTCATAGCGGGATTTGTCTATATCCTCACCTTCGGGCGCTCGAGTCCAATCTACGGACTCCTGCAGTCGGCCGGCCTGAAGGTCGCTTTCGCGGTCCCGGGCGTGATCCTGGTCACCGTCTTCGTGACGCTGCCCTACATTACGCGCGAGATCATCCCCGTGCTCGAGTCGAAAGGCACGGCCGAGGAGGAAGCGGCGGCCCTCATGGGAGCCGGCGGACTGACGATCTTCCGCAGGATCACCTTTCCGCATATAAAATGGGCTTTTCTGTACGGCCTTTTCCTGTGCACGGCGCGCGCCATGGGCGAATTCGGCGCCGTATCCGTCATCTCCGGACATCTGCGCGGGCAGACGGTCACGCTGCCCCTCCATATTGAGATTTTATACAACGAATTCAAATACGCGCCTGCGTTCGCCGTATCCTCGATCCTCGTCTTTATGGCGGTCATCCTCCTGATCCTGCGCAGCGTCATCGAATACAAGGGCAGAAAGAAGGACGGCTGAGATATGTATGTGGAACTGAAGAACATCCATAAAAGCTTTAAGAAATTCAAGGCTTCGGACGACATCAGCTTCGGGATCGAAAAGGGCAGGCTTGCCGCCCTGCTCGGTCCGAGCGGCAGCGGCAAAACGACCATCCTGCGCATGATCGCGGGGGTGGAGACGCCCGATTCGGGGGACATCCTCATCGGCGGGCAAAGGGTCAACGACATACCGCCGTATAAGCGGGGCATCGGCTTCGTTTTCCAGAACTACGCGCTCTTCCGGTATATGACCGTTTACGAAAACATCGCGTTCGGGCTGAAAGTGCAGAAAGTCCCCAAAGCGGAGATCAGGGAGCGCGTCGCGGAGCTCATCGGCACGACGGGCCTTGACGGCCTTGAGAAGCGTTATCCGGCCCAGCTTTCGGGCGGACAGCGCCAGAGGGTCGCCTTCGCGCGCGCCATCGCGCCCAAACCCCACCTGCTGCTGCTGGACGAACCCTTCGCGGCGGTCGACGCCAAAGTCCGGCTGGAACTGCGCCAGTGGCTCAAAAGCATGATCGGCCGCCTCGGCGTCACCAGCCTGTTCGTGACGCACGACCAGGACGAGGCGGTGGAGGTGGCGGACGACATCATCGTCACCAACCGGGGCAGGATCGAGCAGATGGGAACGCCCGTGCGCATCTATAAGAATCCCGAAACGCCCTTTGTCGCCCGTTTTATCGGCGTCTCGGCGGAAATTTCCGACTACGGGAATTTCCTCGGCTTCGAAAAAACCCTCCCGGACAGCCGCGCCGTCATCCGCCCCGAATTCGCCGAAGCGTTCAAGAGCGACAACGCGAAGTTTCAGCCGGTGCTCTATGCGACCGAGGAGGGGACCGTCAGCGACATAAGTTTCCGCGGAAGCCACCTCGAGCTGAAGCTCGAAGTCAAAGGCCATATCCTCACCGTCAACCGCTCGCTCGAGCGCAGGCCGGTCGCCAAAGGCGAGAAGCTGCGCGTTCTGATCTACCGCATGTATGTCTTCGCGGGCGGCTCGATGCACCTCTGCGAAAACGCCCTGATCAAGGACAAAATGACGCTGATCGACTGAGCCGGCGCGTTTTAAAAAAAGCCTTGACAGAACCGCGTAAATGTGCTATCATAACGGAAATCAAACCGTTGAAGCGGAGATCAAACCGGATAAGGCGCAGTACAGAGAAAGGGCGGAAGCTGAGAAGCCCTATGAGTTGCCTGCCGGCAAATGGACCGCCGAGGGCCGAGGGAAAGGATTTTTTGCGGATATCGCAAAAGCCGAGTATCGGGGACGTGACTCCGCGTGAGGGAGCAGGGGATGTGCCGGCATCCCGGCAAGAGGACCGTCTTCGGACGGTCAAATAAGGTGGCACCGCAGGTCTCGGACCTGTCCTTATGTTTACTGGGACAGGTCTTTTTTGTTTTCTTTTCCCGGCAGGAACGGGCGGCGCACGCGCCCGGAAATAAAACGCGCGGAAATAATCACTTCACGAAAGGGCAGAAACCATGAAAAAACTCCTCACCGTTCTCGCGGCGCTCCTTCTGGCGCTCTCTCTTTCCGGCTGTTCCGCCGGCAGCGGCAAGACAAAGATCGCTGTCGTCCAGCCGATGGAGCACACCTCCCTCAACCAGATCCGGGAGACCATCGTCGCCGAACTCAAGGCAAACGGCTACGACGGCGACAAAGCCGAGATCATCCTCAAAAACGCAAACGGCGACACTTCCCTGCTCGCCTCGATCTTCACGGGCCTGATCGCCGACGGGGCGGACATCCTCATCCCGATCGCGACCGGCACGGCCCAGGCCGCGGCGGCAGCGACCTCCGACATTCCGATCGTCTTTTCGGCGGTCAGCAATCCCGTCGAGGCGGGGCTGGTCGAATCGTTCGGCAAGACCGACAAAAACATCACCGGCGTATCAAACTCGATCGCGATCGAGGATATTTTCGCGATGGCCCAGGCGCTGACTCCCGGCGTAAAGACGTTCGGCTTCGTATACAACGCGGGTGAGATCAACTCCGCGGCCGGCATCGCCCGCGCAAAAGCCTGGTGCGACGCGAACAGCATCGCATACAAAGAAGCGACGGTCGCCGGCACGGCGGACCTTCAGCAGGCGGTCGCCTCGCTTGTCGGTTCGGTCGACGCCTTCTTCACCCCCAACGACAATACCGTCGCTTCGGCGATGACCACCTATGTGCAGCTCGCGTCCGACGCCGGCCTTCCGGTCTACTGCGGAGCCGATTCGATGGTGCTCGACGGCGGACTTGCGACCGTGGGCATCGACTACACCGTTCTCGGCAAACAGACGGCCGCAATGGTCATGAGGATACTGGACGGCGCGAAGATCTCCGACACGGACGTCGAGGCGGTCAGCGAATACGCGAAAATGATCAATGTGAAAACAGCCGCCGCCCTTGGGATAGAGATCCCCGAAGCGATGAAGGACGAATTCGTCCTCATAGGCGAATAAAACACCGGAGGCGCATCCATGCGTAAAAGAAAGACAGTCATCATAGGCGCGGGTCACGTCGGCTCGCACTGCGCCTATTCACTCGCCGTGTCGGGCGCGGCGGACGAGATCATACTGACCGACATCCTCGAGGAAAAAGCGAAGAGCCAGGCGGCCGATATAGCCGACGGGCTTACGGTGACCGCGCACCGGCCCTCGGTCAGGGCCGGGGACTACGGCGACTGCGCGGACGCGGACATCGCCGTCATCGCCGCGGGCATGCCGAGAAAGCCGGGGCAGACAAGACTCGACACGATGGCGGACAGCATCGCCATCGTCAGGGACATCGCCCCGAAGCTCCGGTCAAGCGGGTTTGACGGCATCCTGATCACCATCACCAATCCCGCCGACATCATCGCCGATTTCATGTCGAAGCACAGCGGTCTGCCCGAAAACAGGGTCTTCTCCACCGGTACGGGGCTTGACAGCGCAAGGCTCAGGCGGATCCTGTCGGAGATCTACCGCGTTGACAGGGGGGACATCCGGGCGTTCTCGATGGGGGAGCACGGCGACTCGCAGGTCGTCGCCTTCTCCGCCGTGACGTTCGGAGGCATCCCGCTGTCCGTGTTCGACAAAAATCCCGACCGCGGGGGGATCACCGCGCGGACCCGCAGGTGCGGAACGGAGACCGTCGAGGGCAAGGGTTCGACCGAATTCGGGATCGGGACGGTGCTTGCGGCATACGTCTCCGCCATATACAGCGACAGCCGCGCGGTCCTGCCGGCGTCGGCCTTCCTCACGGGGCAGTACGGCGTCTCCGGGATCTATGCCGGGGTTCCCTGCGTCATCGGCAGAAACGGCATCGAGCGCGTCGTCGAGCTGCCCCTGACCGAAGACGAGCTGCGCGGCTTTCACGCGTCCGCCGCGGTCATCAGAAAGCACACGGGACTCGCGGAGGAAATGCCGTGAGCGTTCTGCTGACGGGGGCCCTGCAGCTCGGTCTGCTCTATTCGATGATGGCCATGGGGCTTTACATCACGTTCAGGATCCTGGGCATTCCCGACCTGACATCCGAAGGCTCGTTTACCCTCGGCATGGCGGTCTCGGTGACCGTCGCCCTGCAGGGTCATCCCGTCCTCGCCCTTGCCGCGGCAGCCCTCGCCGGGGGCGCCGCGGGACTCGTCACGGGCCTGCTTCAGACAAAAGTCAAAATCCCGCCCATCCTCGCGGGCATCATCACCATGACCGCGCTCTATTCCGTCAACCTGTCGGTGATGGGCGGAAAAGCCAATCTGTCGCTGTCCGGCAAAGAGACCGTCTTTTCCCTGCTTGAAAAAGCGGCCGGACTGACGCCGGGCGCCGCGAAGATCCTCATCCTGCTCCTTTTTGCCGCCGGACTGACCTGCCTGCTGTCGCTGTTCTTCAGGACGCGGCTCGGGATATCGATACGCGCGACCGGAGACAACGAGGACATGGTCCGGAGTTCGTCCGTAAACGCGGACTTCACCAAATGCGTCGGCTTTGCGGCGGGCAACGCCTGCGTCGCCCTTTCGGGCGCGCTGCTCTGCCAGTATCAGAAATCGGCGGACGTCAGCTTCGGAGCCGGCATGGTGGTCGTCGGGCTCGCCTCGATCATCATAGGCGAGACGGTCTTCGGCCGGAGGGGGGTCACAGCCGGATTCGTTTCGGTCGTTTTCGGCGCCGCGGCGTATCAGATGATCATCGCCCTGGCGCTGCAGGTCGACCTGTTCCCCGCCTTCTGGCTCAAATTCATCTCGGCAGCCATCGTCGCTTTCGCCCTCTCTTTTCCGGCTGTGAAAAATGCCGTATTAAGCCGCGCAGGGAGGGGAAAAAGATGACGGAGGAGGCCTGCATGCTGGAACTGACCGGCATCGAAAAGACATTTTTCCCGGGGACGGTGAACGAAAAAGCCGCTCTGCGCGGCGTCAGCCTGCAGCTCGCCAAAGGGGACCGTCATCGGCTCGAACGGGTCGGGTAAATCGACTCTTTTCAACGCGGTCTGCGGTACTTTCCCCATAGACGCCGGCAGCATCCGGCTCGACGGCAGGGAGATCGGAAACCTGCCCGAATACAGACGCGCGTACCACATCGGCCGGATCTTTCAGGACCCGATGAAGGGCACGGCTCCGCATATGACCGTGGAGGAGAACCTTTCGCTGGCATACGGCAGGAAAGCGGGCAGAAGCTTTTTCGCCGTCAACCGCCGGGACTGCAAAAAATTCAGGGAGATGCTCGCCCAGCTCGGTCTCGGCCTCGAGGACCGCATGAAGGCCAGGATCGGCCTTCTGTCCGGGGGGCAGCGTCAGGCCGTCTCGCTGATGATGAGCGTCGTCGCCGAACCGAAGCTGCTGCTGCTCGACGAGCATACGGCGGCGCTCGATCCCGCTGCGGCAAAGAAAGTGCTTGAGATCACGAAAAAAGTCGTCGCCGAAAACAAAACCACAGCCATGATGATCACCCACGATATCCGCGCCGCCCTTGAAACGGGCAGCCGCACCGTCATGATGGACGAGGGCAGGATCATACTCGACATAAGCGGCACTGAGCGAAAGGACATGACCGTCGAAAAGCTGCTGCAGCTGTATTCCAAAGAGAGCCGGAAGCAGCTCCTCAACGACCGCATGCTGTTCGAACTCGAAAAAAAATAAGATACGGAGGGCGACCACATAGGGTCGCCCCTACGGAATGGCCCGTCAACCGCATGTCCGGATTCGATCCGAAACGGCCGGATAATTTGTAGGGGCGACCCTGATAAGAACGCAAAGCGTTCTTTGACGCCCTCGTAATTTTTGCGCCTGCCTTTGCGCAATTCCCGATCAACCGCACGGCCGAATTCGATCCGAAAAGGTTGAATAAATTGTATGGGTGATCTTGAAAAATAACGAAGCATCAAAAACCAGGACGGAATACGGAGGGTGACCACGCAGGGTCGCCCCTACTGCACAGCCACATGTCTCTGCGCAATATCGGATTAACCATACGGTCAATTTCGATCCGAAACGACCGGATAATTTGTAGGGGCGACCCTGATAAGAACGCAAAGCGTTCTTTGACGCCCTCGTGCTCTTCCTTTGAAAAGAATCTTCCGTCACGCCTGCGGGCGTGCCACCTCCTTTAGGAAAAGGAGGCTGCGGATAAGATTATGTGAATAAGAGAAGGAAACGGCACGACTGATCCGAAATGTTTTAAATTATATTTTATTAAATGATAAAACAAAGACCGGACGTCCGTGAAAATTAAATCACGTGCGTCCGGCTTTTTCTGCCGTTATTTATTGTTTTTTTCGTTTGACATGGTATATCCGCGCGGTGCGGACGGTGGTCATGCGGACGACGGGCGTTCCTGTCTCTCCGGTCGTGTACCGGACGTTCAGGGCGCCGTTATTGAGGCAGCCGGGGACCGAAAGGGCTTTGCCCTCGCCGGAGACCGTTTCGAGCAGCTGCAGGTCAGCACCGAGCCTGTAAAGTTCGATACCCCCCCTGTACTCAAGATACTCGCCGGCATCCGCCGAAACTTTAAAGCGCAGCAGCGGGTCGATGCCGTACCAGCCCGTCCAGAACTCGAGGTTTTTCACGGTCCCCTTCTCCTGAGGCGTGCCGATGCGGAACCTGCAGTACAGCGGATCGCTGACGGGCGGGTCCTTCGCGTCGGGCGACGTGTCGGCCCCCATGTTGACGAGTGAATCGTGGAGCGTTTCATTCCCCTCGGAGACCGCTTCGCCGGAAGCGGCGTATCCGGTCGAACCCGACTCCATGGTCAGCTTCCGTTCGGTGTAATCGAGCGAGCGCGTTTCGACGCGCAGCTTCCGCAGCTCCCACCCGCCGTCCTCTTCCGCGAGATGCCAGTCCGAGTGTTCGTCCTTCATAACGGCGCGCAGCGCTTCGGGAAGATCGCCTCCGGCGCGGAATTCGCTCCAGACCCGGACCATGGCGAGGTATTCGTCCTGTTTTCCGTGCGGCCTGTCGGGGAAAACGATGCAGGTCCCGGCGTCGAAGGCGGCGGTGCGGGACAGCTCGTATTCGAAGTTTTCGGGAAGGGACGCCTCGAAGCGGCCGCTGCTGTTATAGACCGCGTACCAGCCCAGCATGCCGGGCAGCAGGTTCTTCGCGAAATAATCCTGCTGGAGCGCCCTGCGGCACGCGTAGCCCCCCCTGTGGTCCTCGTCGTACCAGGGTTCCCCCCAGTTCGCGTAGGACTGGACGTGCCACAGGTAGTGCGACATATTGCTCGAATCGCAGATAAGGCCGCCGCCGGAAGTTTCAAATACCCGGCGCGCGAATTCCGAGCGCGAATAGTCGCCGCGCCCGTTGTAGAGGCAGCCCTCGATGCCGTCAAAAGAAGTGCGCACGATGCCGGTATCGCGTATCACCTGCCCGAGGCGGGCGGCCATCTCGTTCTGCAGCTCAAGGTCCGGGAACAGCGTGGCGTAGCCGTGGTCCCAGAGGCGCGCGAGAGCCGTGCCGGCGGGATAAGCCCGGGCCTGCGTTCCGAACGCGCCGCGCGCGCAGCCGGTCAGGCACATTTTCTCTTCGTCGAAACCGCCGAAGCGGATCAATTCATCCCCGATGCGCAGGCAGTTCAGGGTCGACGGGCGGGTGAAATTGTTTTTGTCCCGGACAAAGATCTCCGGAGAGGACTCCGTGACCGCTTCGGTCAGGACCGTTTCGTCCATCTTCAGAAGCCGTCTGTCCGGCACGGGCGTGACGTAGGGGTCGTGCGTATGAATGAAGTTGCTCAGCGTATGAAAGCCCGTGTCCACCCCGCGCGCTTTGGCGCGCGCTATGAATTTCCTAAAGCCCTCTTCCCCCTCCGGATACATCTTTTCGCTGATCCCGAAATGGCCCCACGAGGCGAACGGGTCTCCGAAATACAGGCAGCCCACACCCGCCTTTTCGGCCATCGCGATGTTCGATTCCGCGTCTCCCCCGCCGATGACGAAGTAGATGTCGGACGCCCGGCGGGACTTTTTCGCCCACTCGCCGCCGATGACGGGGTGGGGCAGCGATTCCGCAAGCTCGATCTCCCCGATGATGTCGAGAAGTTCCCCGCGGGAAGGGGCAAAGGTCAGCGCGACCGCGGCGCCCGCGATCAGGGCGTCGCTGCCTCCGACCGGGACGGCGTCGGCGCCGTGCATGTCGAGGAAATCGAATTTTTTCGGCTTTTTCATATCGTTCGCCGTAAAGACCAGGGGGAATCTCTTTCCCTCGGCTTTTCCGGGCTCCGCGATCCCGGTCCTGTTCTCGCGGAACTCCGCTTCGAAGCCGTGCACGGTCTTGGTGTTGAGCGCCTGGGCGCAGACCGCGGAGCCGTCCGCGGACCACGCGGCGCAGATAACCTCGCCGAAATCCTCCGCTTCGGCCGTCCACGGGCCGAACACGAACGAATCCGCGCTGCCCGTGATCTCTTCGACCGCAAGGCGGTACCATTTTCCCTCTCCCTCAAGCCGGCAGGAGAGCCGGACCTTTGTCCCCTGCGGATAGGTCAGAAGGATGACTTCACCGGAAACGTCGGCGCGCACGGGAGCATACAGCGCCCCGTCCGCGGCAAGCAGGCCTGCGGGCGAAGGCGAAACGACCTCTTTTCCGTCCGCGCGGAGGGTGAGCAGCGCGTTTTCCGTTATATTGATTTTAAGCATATCCTACTCCTTCTTGTCATGGATGTTCCGCGGCCGGTCAGACCGGCTCCGACGTGCGGGGTGTTTTCGAAACGAGCGGGGCTCCGGCATCCTCCGGCAGCTCCCTGTAGACGGACAGTTCGCCGTCTTCGAAAAGATTTTCCGGGATCTGCGACGTCCAGCCGCCCTCGCCGAATTCCGGCGCCGGGATGCCGAGGGCGTACAGCACGACCGCCGCGAGGTCGCGCACGTTCATCCGCCCGATCCCGCCGCGCCGGACCGTCTTTCCCGCAGCGGCGAAGGTCACGTATTTCTCGGCGTCTGTCCAGCCCCCGTGTCCCGCCCCTTTGCCGTCGAAGGGCGTTCCGCCGTGGTCGGCTATGACGCAGAAGAGCGTGTCCCCGATCATGCCGGCCCGGTCCGCGGCGGCGTAAAGCCCGCCGATCAGCCTGTCGGCCGTACCGATCTGCCGCAGGTGTTCGGGCGAACCGTAGCCGTGGCCGTGTCCCGCGCCGTCGACGCTGTCCATCTGAACAAACAGAAACACCGGCTTTTCGGCTGCGATGTATTCCGCGATGCGGGGGACGAGCAGTTCGTCGCAGTCCGTATCGTGCGTCACGCCGATGTTGTTCTCGACGATGCCGAAGGTGATCGGATCCCATTCGCAGAAAGATCCGAGCCGGGCGTCCGGCATCACTTCGCGGATGCGGCGGAAGAGCGTGGGATGTTCGCTGTCGTGGGGATAGGGCGCCGACGAAACGATGCCGTTGGTCAGTTTGTGAACCCCGGGACCGACCCCCGTGAGCATCGAGCCCCAGCATTCGGCGCTGATGGTGGGGTTTGATGCCAGCGCGCGGTAGGTCACCGCGCCGCCGCCGAAGATCCGGTCGAAGTTCGGGGTCTCCGCATCCTTGAAAAACCCGCCGGC
>CAZVPD010000020.1:0-14694 GCA_964628455.1 uncultured Lachnospiraceae bacterium | reverse complement strand
ATGACTGTATCTCATACCTGTAAACCCTTTCGGAACAATAGAAATATCCTGCCGCCGTTTTCTGCGGCATTGCCAATATACCACAAAACAGCCTCTCTGTCAATCGGCCGCCGGACGGAAAAACGGCGTTTTTTTGCTTTTGCGTTGCATTCGGCCGCGCGCGGTGCTATAATAAAAATAAAAAAACAGAGGAGAACAGCCATGAGCCTTTCGACATCGGACCTTCATCTTGAAATACTCAAAAAGCGGACCCTTCCCCTCGCCTTTGACCCGGAGAAGGACATAGCGGCGCAGAGGGCCGCGGCCGAAGAGAAGTTTTTCGAACTTGCCGCCCCGCCCGAAAAAGAGACCGACCCGAAGCCCGTGATCGATTTTATCAATAAAGACGACCCGCGCTTCGACGAGATCCGCTTCCGGTTTGAAAGCGAACCCGGCTTCTTTGTTCCCGCGCACCTGCTGCTGCCGAAAAATCCTTCCGGCAGCCTGCCCGTCGTCATCTGCCTGCAGGGGCATTCCACGGGCATGCACATTTCGCTCGGACGACCGAAGTACCCGGGCGACGATGAGACGATCTCGGGAGGCGACCGCGACTTCGCGATACAGGCAGTCGCAAGGGGATACGCCGCCGTCGCGATGGAGCAGCGCGGATTCGGAGAGCTGAAATCGACGATCGCCGAAAAAGCAGGCTGTCAGCACATCGTCATGCAGGCCTTCGAGCTCGGGCGCACGGCCGTCGGCGAGCGCATCTCGGACGTCTCCCGCCTGATCGACGCCCTTGCGGACTTCGATATGCTCGATTTAAGCCGCATCGGCCTGACGGGCAACTCCGGCGGCGGAACGACGACCTACCACGCCGCCTGCCTTGAAAAGCGCATCAAAGTTGCGATGCCCTCCTGCGCCTTCTGCACGTTCGAAGGCTCCATCATGTCCATCCACCACTGCGTCTGCAACTACATCCCGGGCATCCTCAAATGGATGGAGCAGCCCGACGAGGCGCTGATGATCGCTCCCCGCCCGCTCATCGTCGTCGCCGGCGAACAGGACAGCATCTTCCCGATCGGACACGTCAGGGCCGGATTCGAAAAAGTGCAGGCGATCTATGCCGCCGCCGGCGCCCCCGACAACTGCCGGCTGGTTGCCGGCCCCGCAGGCCACCGCTTCTACGCCGACCTCGCCTGGCCCGTCTTCGCGGAGTTTATTTAAAAAACCGGTCCGGCCGATAAGTACCACCCAGACCGAATAAACAGATAGTCGGCAATAGCTTCAACTCCTTTGGGAATGATGACATTTTCACTTAGCGGTCTGATATTTCTATTCTGACAATCATGAGCGGTTTTTTGCTTTCGGTCCGCGCATTGATAGTGGTGTTGAAGAAACAACAGTTACATTTGTATGTATTTTCCCGGCCTCTAAAACAGGTGCAAGTTTTGCCGCCAGATAGGCCGGAAGATAACCCAGAGATTTATTTTTTACGGTAATAACGCCTATTGCATTTGAATCATACGGATTATCTCTTTCCCGGATCAATTTTACAGTCTCCCCTTCCGATATCATTTCATGATTTACTGCCTTACCGTCTGCTCCGGTACCAACCAAGTCAATGATATATTCTTTTTCCAAAGAATCTTGATTATACAGCTCGGAGTTCTCATCCTCCGAATCCTCATCTACCCTCCGAGTGGATTGCCGCCCCCGGCAGTGATTGGATAGATGTTCAGAATAAGAATCTGCATACGATCGACAGTCTGACGCTGATGGCGTATAATTCAGAAATGAGCGATTCTTCCTTTGCTGAATAACTAGAAGTACCGGGCGGATTCAACGAGATTGCGCTTCGTATGAACAAATATGTTATTAAGCGTCTTTCGGATGTTGCAGACCAGACCGGATGCACGATAATCCTTATCGGAAATCTTAACAAAGCGACGGGAGCACAGCTTGCGAATCGCGGCTTAGGCTCCGTTCTTCCTTGTAATCACAAGACACGTCCTGTTGATCGGTCGCGCGAAGAGAGAACCGAACGAGAATGTATCATTCACGATAAATCCTCACTCGCGCTGGAGGGTAAACCGATGGCGTTCACTCGCGGCGATGATAACGGTTTCCTGTGGATCGGCGAATACGATATTATCGCCGATGAGCTGTTGACCGGGAAGAGCGGCAGCAGTGAAACCAAAACAACGACCGCTGAGAATTGATTCTTGAATGCTGGCTAATGGTAGTGCAGTACCCCGCGACATTATCCTGCAGGCGGTTATGTACTGCAGAATCTCAGACCGCACTTTTGACAAAGCGAGGCAGAATCTCGAAGGCCGTGTTATTGTCTACCATGTCGGAAATATGTGGTATATGCGTTTTAGAACAGATGCGGGCAGCAAGGACGCAACAACACAGCTTACTATGAACGATGCGCCCTTAAAAACATGGGTATTAAAATCCCAACTCCGTTGCTCTCCCTACAAGGTATACTTTCAGATTCAATTTAAGCCAAACCATTTAAATGCTCTTCTAAATCCAGCAGCCTCCGCTTCAGCAACAGTCATCGTATAAAACTCACCTTTGTTTTTTATCTTTGTTGAGTTATATTGCTGATCAAATGGCAGGTGATAGATTTTTGTTGTTTCCCCGAATTCTCCATGGGCAATATTGCATTTAATACACGGATAATCGCCTGATTCATATTGTTCGACGTATTCAACTCCAAGATATGACGCCATCTTTTTAGCCATGGGCGATAGTTCTATGTTTGTGACCAATATCCCCTTTACTCTGGATTTATCAACTTTGTGCTCAATACAATAACTAACCATAGTTCCATACAATTGATTAATATGGTTTTCGTGAATTTGCTTCTTGGAACTCCAGTACTTACACTGAATAATTAGTATCTCATCACCCTTTTTAACAATAAGATCTCGTCCTAAGTCTTCAAGCCCCATATACGATCCAAAGTAATCTACATCATAATCCTTCTGGGAATACTTGTAACCTATATACAATTCATAATCTCTTCCTATCTGCCACTTTGTCCGGTTATGAGAATTTTTATACCTATCCAGCGCAAGTTGGTTTCTTTTTGTTTCGCTAAGTGTTGCGTACTCTTCTTTCGACAAATAATCCATTACAGAATCATAGTCGGATAGTTCGCTAACTTCAATTACTGGTAATTGGCTAAACTGCGCATCAATAACATCTTCTAAGTTCGGGAATAAATTAAGCAAATACGCAAGCTGATATTGAGATTCTTTATTCTTTTCTACGATAGCTTGAGCATCCTTACGAATATCCCGAATTGCTTTGACTTTATCCATGCGTTTCATCTCATATCCCCAGTCCAATTCCTTAGCGAGATGTTCAAGGCCATATGTTTCGTAGTCAGCCATTATTTCAGCCATGTATGGTATTGCCGTTAAGTTGCTCTTCGATGCCTCAAGGAAAGCAACTCTGTTTTTCCAATAAATCAACTCGTCGGATTTCTTTGAGTTGTTTTTAAGGAGATTTACGATTTCAAACAGATTTTCACTTCTAACCGCGATAGATTTCGGTTGTCCTGAGATAGGAGATTTTACATTCGTCCCATCAAATACCTTTGCTAATTCGGGGTATAGATAAATCAAGTATCGATACTTATATTGCTCATCTATTGCTTCTCGAAAACGACGTTTAACAGGTTCTGTTATCCGATCTTTTTCCCAAACAGAAGTTGAATAAACCTTGGGAACTCCTAAAAAAGCGTATTCCTCGTTGCAGAGTTCTGATAATTCTCTCCAGGAAGAAGACACGACAATATCGGCAAATTCATTTTCTTGAACATGAAGTGAATTGCTGTTTTGAAGCCTTGTTTGTAAGTGAGAAATTTCTTCCTTATGAAGCTTCTGAAGCTTTTCAAGATCTCTTTTGAGTCGGCTGATTTCATCATGCGGTTTATTCCAAACGGCATTTTTAATAATAAAGAAGAGAATAAAAAAAACAATTCCGCCCAGAACATAAGGCCACCACATAATGCTCCTCTTTCTTTAGTTTGGTTTTATTATAATCTGATTGAAAATGATAATGGCTATTTGCACTTTTCTTTTAAAAATCCCAATATTTGTGCCATATCTGCAAGTGAACCAGTTGCATAATAATAGTCTTTTTCTCTAACTACGCATCCGATTATAGCTGAAGATAGAAAACTAAGTGACATTTCAATATCTTCTATATTGGGAGCTGAGGATAACTCAAGATTATTACGTAGAGACATATACAAGTCTCGAACAGATAATTGCCCTTTTGTTATTGGATCAGAACACTCCTCAATTAGGCGACGCATTATTGCAATCATCAATGAACCAGTGTTTTCCATTCTATCTATATCGGTATCAAGTATTGATAATTGTGCTTTACCGGACTGACTAAACAATTTTCTATAAGTTGAAATCTTTTGCGGTGCTCTTTGATGTAACGCCAATAAATTTTCAAGGGTATCAACATCAAAAAGCACTACTCCATGTTCTATTGCTCTCTTTATTAGTCTATCATTAAAATTTCTGCCAACTACGGCAATATAGTCTGACCCATGCTTTTTTCGATGCTCCTCCAATGTATCAAAGTCAACAAGTCCATCTGTAACCGTGTTTGAAGCTGTTGATTTAGCATCAACCGTGACCAAAAACGAGTCTATTGGAGAACCTGTTGTCTTTAGTAATACATCAGTTTGCCCAGCACCGCCAAGCCAAGTTGCATCAAAACCAATTCGTCCAAAAAAATCTCTCACTACTTTTTCAAATCTGTTTGGATTAAAGGAATCTTTCGAAGCCATTCTTAATTCAGAGATTATATCTACATTATCCGTTTTAGCTTTTTTAGTATTTGATTCATTATATTTTTTAAGATTAAACAAGTCTCCGTAGGTGTTCAGAAACAGTATTCCTCTGTGCGTTAAGGTGAATTTCTCAGCGGAACTATTCATAATTAATTTTGCTTGCTTAAGGATGGCAATACGATTATAGATTTCAAAGGTATTATCTTTGTCAAAGCCGTAAGAAATCTTAGCAAGCGTTGCAAGTTCTTTTCCGGATAAATTGTTATATTTTAATTCCAATAGCATTTCAAAGAAAAATAAATACCTAATTTGAAATGACGGAAGTAGAAAAAAAATATCTCGGTTTTCAAGCCAAGAATAACCTAAATCTGTAATAACGTAGGTAGTGTTTGTTTTTCTTTCAATCAGTCCCAATGAGGAAATTGTATTCAAAGCACTTCTAGTTGATGAGTCTTTAATTTTATACTCTTTAAGTGTAAACTCGTTTATATCCTCTATGCTTTGATGATTGGATATGTGTGAAATAAAAGAAGATAAAGTATGACTTAATTCCTCCGTTTTACCTGGAATATAACCAAGCCCCATCTTTCTCACAGAATGCTTATTTTCCTGATAGAATGTAATAAAAGAATCATTTATTTCGATGCTATTTTCTGATATAGTATCGTCTTCGCCGTGTCTGATATCTTCAGGCATAAGGGGATTAACAGTTTTTAAGAAAGCTTTCCCAGCTTCTGTGATGCTATATAATAAAGAAAATTCTTGAAACTCAATTAGTCCAAATTGTCTTAACCAAACCAAACGATTATTAATTGTTGTCGGAATTTTCCATGCTAAATCATATTCGTTCACGGCAATGTTAAATAATTCTCGTGATGTTTTAGGGGAGTCAAGATAGAAAAGTATTTCTGCAAAAAACTTGACATTCACACAAAAGAATGCAGCAAGATATATATTATCTTGTGAGTCAAGCCAGAGTTTCGCTTCATCCGTCAATACCCATTTCCCGTTAGTTGATCTTCTAACAAAGCTCATTGGGCTAAGCTGATGAATACATAAATCTTGTAATGTGCTTTTACTACTGCTCTCGTCTAAATCGGGGATTTGATCCATTGGTTCATCATTTTGTATATATAACAATAATTTTTTCAAATTTTGAATGACCTTGTCTTTACCGCCAGGAATGCTTGGTGTGGAATTTATTTTTTTGTTCCATTCTTCTCGTTTTGGATATTGAGTGATTGAAACAGCAGACATAAACTATTTCCTCCGTAATACTATAAATATAACGACATCAACTATGCTATCGATTATTATATCACGAATATTAACCAATTTCAATATATTTGCAAACTGTTATTTATTGTGTTGTTGAGATGATATCATGTATTATCCATTAAATTTCCTTTGAAAGTAGCGGCAAGGATTTCTGCCTGCTGTCTTTTCTAATGCGTCTCTTACGCTGTTTAGAATATTGTAATTCTTTTGCCTGTTTGATCAAATCGTCGATATTATCATCTCCGAAAACCTTACGCAAGAGCCTTTAATTGCTGTTTTCTTTTTGAGGTAGTTTAAGTTTTCGCGACATTCATCGTTTTTATATCGTAGCTCTCGATTCTCGTATTTTACGCTATTCTATGATTTTTGAAAGCTTAGGTATTGATCTCTCATCTGAAAGTATTTCAATACGAATTTCTCTACAATAACTTTCATTTTCATAATGAAGCCCAGCAGCTAACCGGCTGTCGGGCTATTGCTATTTCAGGAGGTATTATGGAGACTAACAATTTATAGGCAGTGCCCGACACCGCTTCTTCTCTGAATATTAAGGCAGACCGTCCCGACCTTGTAAAAAGGATCGGAAAGACCACCTGTATCGTCAAAATCCACTTCAGCGAAAAAAGACGAAAAACCATGAATGACAAGATCAAACACCTGCTGCGCAGCGGGGCGAGCCAAATGCAGCTTCATTTTGAACCTGATGAAAAAGTCTTTGACAAAACATCTCCGGAGAAGAACAGTCTGACGAACGTTTCGTTATTCCCGAAAGCAAATTCAACGGGCAGATATCTTTCTTCCGAAGGATGTCTGTAGTGACAACTTTGCCTTTTTCGGCTGAAAATATCATTGTTTTCAAATGCTTTTTTTCATTTAACTGTCAAACCCGGGGAAAAAGCCGAAATCTCGGGTTGACATACTGCAGCGCCGGGATTACAATATAGCCGTAAACAAAGATATACATTTACGTCAAACATGCCGCGCTCGCCGGACACCTCGGGTGCCGTATTCACCTGGGCGGACACACCCCAAGCGAGCCGTGTGCCGCAGAAAAAACGGAGGTTATGAGACTATAATGAAGAGCAAAGACTCAACCGGCGAGATACAGGCGCTGCTTGACCGCGGCGGAAATGTGGAGATCCCGCCGGGCTTTTACAGAATAACAGGGACGCTGCGCATCCGCTCGGGCACGACCCTAAGGGCGGCGCCCAACGCCCGCTTCTGCCTCTGCGGGGATACGCCCAGGCGGCGCGGCGATTTTCTGCTGACCAACTCCGACCACGGGAGGGGCAGCCGGGACATCACCATCGACGGCGGCATCTGGGACGGCAACAACTCCGATCCCAACAACAAAAAGGGTGAGCTCTTCGATCCGGAGGGCTTCAGCGGCACGGCTCTGAACTTCTTCAACGTCGAAAATCTGACTCTGCGGAATATGATCGTGGCGAATTCCACCGCCTACAACATACGCGCCGCCCGGATCGACGGCTTTGTATTCGACAATATCGCCTTCCTGGGCGACCGGCTCAACCCGAATCAGGACGGCCTTCACTTCAACGGCAGCGTCCGCAACGGCAGGGTCAGCAATATCTACGCCCTGTCAAAGGGGCAGACCAACGACGATCTCATCGCCCTGAATGCCGACGACTCCATGCTGCGTGTGGAAAATCTCGGCTCGGAGTGCGGCGGCATCGAGAATATCATCTTTAAGAACATCTATGCCGAGGACTGCCACACGCTGGTGCGCATGCTCAGCGTCGACTCGGCAATACGCAATATCCGCTTTGAAAATCTTAAGGCGGGCTGCCGGTGCTACGCGGTCAACTGCGACGCCGCCCGCTACTGCCGTACTCCCCTCTTCCGGGAGGACGACCGTCCGGACGGCGTCGGCATTATCGAAAATGTCGTCTTTGAGGGCATGACCGTCCACATGACAGCCGACCGCGGCAATTCGCCCATGATCCTCCTTGAGTGCAATGCCGAAAATCTGCGTTTTAACGGCTTCGAACGTCCCCGGGAGAAGGACGTCAGTCCGAATTCCCCCGCCTTCACTGCGCGCAACGTCGCCGGTATGAGGGTCAAAGCAGACGGCATGGAATCTATTGCCCGGGACAAGGGGGATGTGATTTCGGTGGACTGTTTCGGAGAAATGTGTGTACGCAGGGAAGGAAAACGAACATGAATACGAAAATGAAGAGAATACTTGCGGCGCTGCTTCCCGGTTCCTGTTCGTCGGTTCGGGACTTGGCCACGGCTTCCTTCAGATTCCGCCTTGCGTCGGACTCTCTTGCCTTAGGCTGACGCTTCCTGCTGGGCGCGCAGCGGACTTACACCGCCGGGTTATCGCCCGTGTCGGGCGCACAACTTAAAAAAGGGACGGAAGAAAACGATATAAACTGTTTTCTCCCGGCCTTTTTTTAATAACAGAACATACGAAGGCATACATCCTCATTCAGCCATAAACGCGGCTTACAACGCGTTCCGCTGCCAAACGGCGCAAATCCGAATTTCCGGAGAACGCCGCGCAGGTATTCCGATATCCCGCCGCATGATTTTTCCCGATCCTGCAGAGATCATTCCATTCTGCGGGATTTATTCCCGGTATAAATGAAACCATGAGAGCGGTCCGGCGAAAATATTATTCCGTAGAAACGAAACGAGTGCTCTATGATTGACTATACTCCTCAAGCTTTTTTATGACAGCCTTAAACCTTTCGTCCTCACGGATGGGGTCATATCGCTGATTTTGCAGCCTGTCGAGCATATAATAACTTTCGGGACGCTCGAGTTCATAATCATTCTGCCCGGGATATATGATTTTGTCGACAAAAGGCGAGGTGTAGGTTTGACCGTGACCGCTGCGGAACGCTTCATCGTATGCCAGCGCGTGACGGCACATCGATTCGACCGAAGAAATCGCTTCCTCCGTTTTGCCCTGCGACATCCGGTATCGGGAAATAATCCAGTAATTAAACGACAGGCGGATATGGTAAAATTTAAGGTCTTCGCCGTAGATCATACGGTAAAGCTGCGAGCTTGTTTCCATCATGCTGATTTTTCTGTCCCATGCCGGCGGGTCATTCGGGAGATCCTCGCTCAGAACGAGCCTGCGTATGGCCATGCCGAGATGATCGGTCAGTTTATCGATCTCATCCTGAATATAGACCTCCGTGTTTCCGTCGCCTAATCCGTATGATTTCTGAAACTCACGGCAGTATTTCATCATCGGGAGCCGGTCGGCTGTGTCAAGCGCCTTCTTTTTGTCTTTGAAACCTTTCACATAAAGATCGCACAGGTTATACAGCACTTCATACCGGAGTTCATCCTCCGTGCAGTTTTCGAGGACGGTCAGAAATATGCTTTCCGCTTCCTTCAATATATCCGGCAAACCGGCGTCCGGATTTTCCTCGAACATTTCCATTTCAAGACATACCGCGAGGTTTGCCTGAAGCCGCAGGTCCGACGGGAACTGCGCGACCGCGTTCCGGGCAAACGCGATCCGTTCTTTCGTTGTCCCGAACTCGCTGAGACGTTTTATTTCCCGGTTCAACTGCCGGATCCTTTCATCGCGCTCATTCTGATTATAACCGAATAAGTCATCCGTGCTGACGGAAAAGAAATCCGCCAGCGAAGGGATTGTTTCGATATCCGGATATCCGTTTCCCGCTTCCCAGCGGGAAATTGCCTGCGGAGTTACCCCGAGAAAAGTCGCAAGCTGATCCTGTGTAACATGCTTTTTCGTCCGCAGGTCTTTAATTTTATTTCCTATAGCAATATTCATATCTGATCTTCTTTCTGTAAATCATTCGTTTTGTAAGCTTACATGACCATTATAGCAGAAAATCAGATGAAATCAATGATCAATCTGTTGTTAACGAGTAAACGGATGCTTTAGTCCGTTTTCGTTTTTCTTTCATCATAAAGCATTTTTTATATACCTGCATAACAAATCACAGGTAATACAAATGGAATTGATTTATAAGCCTCGTTCGAAAAAGTGAAGGTGTAAACAGAACTTTTCAATACGGCCGGTATTAAAAAATGGAAACCGGGATTTGAAAAGAAAAATCATATATGACCGGATTGTTATTTTTTTGTTGCAATTTATAATATAAATGATATAATAAATTAAGCAAAATTTACCCGGCGTCAAAAAATGCGCTGCATTCCTATCACGGAATCATCCGACATACACATCGCCGTTATGCAAAACAACGGGGAAAACAGAAAACGGATGACATACAAAATTACAAAACAATTGCTGATGATATTTTGTAGGGGCGGCCCTGCGTGGCCGCCCTCCGCATCTATGTTTACCCGTCAAATCGTAAAAATGACCGGGCGACCACACAGGGTCGCCCCTACAAACACACCGATGTTATTGCAAAACAACAGAGAAAAAGGAAAACGCCGGTATACAGGATTACAAATATTATAATTGAAGATAATATATTGCAGGGGCAGCCCTGTATATAAACGGGAGGTGCCTATGACGCTTTTTTCCGTAAAATCGTCGGTCACGATCGAGGTGACGGACAACAGGGCTTACATCGCCTTTCTCGCGGACGCGTCCGGGCGGAACGCGGCGGCAAGGTCAGCCCTGCCGCTGCCGGCGGGGGTCGCGGCGGATGGCCGCTTCATCGAAGCCGAATGGGCGTTTGCCTCGGCGCAGCGTTCGGAAGGGACTATAAACGGAGCGGAGACGGAAACGCTCCGCCTTGTTTTCGCGGACCCGAAAGCCGGGTTGAAGTATGAAATCTCCTGCACCGCGAGGACCCGGACCGAAGGGCCTTTTGAATTTGCTTCGGAACTTCTGAACGAAAGCGGCGGGGAGGTCTCTTTTTCGCCCGGCTGCTTTTTCGAAGCGCGGGCGGACATGCCCGGCGCGGCGGCATGGATGTTCAAAAAAGAGAGCGGACAGGCCGAGGGTTTTGACAACAAAGGCCTGCTTTTCGAAGGGAGCGGGATTTACCGCACGCCGATGGAGGACGGGGCGTCGGTCACGGCGTGGGTCAATACCTTTCAGAATTTCAATGCGAGCGGCTATATCCCGATGGTCTTCCTCGATTCCGGCGGAGATCGGGGCGTTTATTTCGCGCTCGAGTGGTCGGCCGGAAGGGTGCGCGCCGAGTCCGCAGGCGGGGGCGTATCGCTGCGCGCGGACATGGACGGGGTCAGCGCGGACAAAGGCGCCTTCACGACCAAAGTCGCCGCCGGCGGGTCGTTTTTGCTGCCGTCCGTTTACCTCGGCGCCTATACGGGTGACCTCGACGACGGTTCCAACGTCTTCAAACACTGGTTTTTCGCCTGCAAGGCGCCCGCCGTCCTGCGGGAAAACGAAAACGAGCCCCTCACGCAGATGGACATGCAGCTCGGACCGGATGTAAAACATCTCGGCGTCGAGTCGGTCAAGTGGGATTACGGCTGGTGGTCGGACGACGTGACCGTTGCGCCCTGGAGGAGCCTCGAGGGATCGTGGGTGTGCCGGAACCGTTCCTACCTGAACACGCTTGCCGCATACGGGGGCTCGCTCGAATCGTTCGGCCGGTATACGGCTTCAAAAGGCATGAACCTGACAGTCTACGTGCTGCTGCACGACACGCTGGACGCCGCGGGTGTTCCGACGGACGCATACGGCGAATTCAACTCGGTCGCCCGGCCGGAGTGGTTCTCCGACCGGCGGATCACGGACGGCATGGGCTGCTCCGCCGACCTCGGGAACACGGAATGCGTGAATTGGTTAAAAAAGGCCCTGCTCTCTTTCTTTAAAGACAACCACATCGCCACATGGCGCACGGACTTCGAGCCGATTTGCCACTGGTCCGACAAAGAGAACACCCACGCCGCGAACGGAAGCGACGTGCAGTACCGGTGCACCCGCGGTTTCCTCGAAATACTGGACTTCCTTTATGAGAATCTCGAGGGCTTCCGCTATGAAAGCTGTTCGTCCGGCGGCTCGATGAAGGACCTTCTGACCGCCACCCGGGCCGTCGTGCTCAACTGCGACGACTCGGCGAACTACCTGAGCCTGCGGACCACGTTCTATGACTCAAGCTTCTGCATCTGCCCGGCGCAGCTTCAGCTCCCCTGCAACCCCGACACCTTCTGCGCGGAAAGCGCCCACTTCTGGCCGGCGATCCCGTCCGCGCAGGCGGGTCTTCCGGACGCGCTCAAGGACATGGGCTTCAGGAGCATGCTGCCCGGCGCGCTGATGTTCGGCAGCTGGAGCGGCTCGAAGGACGGGGAGCTGCGGTTCGGGCTGGGCGCGTATTACGCGAAGTATTATAAGTACTACACCGAAATTGTCCGGCCGCTCGTACGGGAGGGGGAGCTCTACCACATCCTGCCGAGGCCCGACGGCATACACTGGGACGGGGTCATGTACGCCGACCCCGACAGCAGAAGGGAAACAAAAGGCATCGTCTTTCTTTTCAGGCCGTCGGAAAAGGCGGAGAGATCCGTCCGGGTCCGGCTGCGCGGGCTGTATCCCGATACCGTCTACAGGCTGACCTTCGGGGATGCAACGTCGGCGGACATCACCGCTCCGGGCAGCGAACTGATGAAGGACGGCTTCGAAGCGGCGGTCGGCGGGGTCGGGTCGGAGATCGTCCGGATCACCGAAAGCGCGGACCGATAAAAACAAACGGAGGAGAACATATGGCGTTCTTCAGAGAAAAAATGTGGCTCTGGGGCCACGACGCGGGCTCGCACGACGGCTGCGGCCTTCCGAAAAAAAGCAGAATGACCCCGCTCGAGGGGGCCATGTACCTCGGCATACCGAATGTGTGCCGGGTGATCTACGGCGGAAAACCCGAACCGCCCTTCGAGCAGGACGCGCTCGCCCTCGACTGCCTCGGTAAAGTGGTGTGGTCGGTCATAGGCGACAGTTCGTCGAAGCGGAACGACGGGGGAACCGACGCCGCCGAAGTCGGCATCGCGGCGCGCAGCCACCCGAACATCATCGGCGGCATCACGGACGATTTTCTCAATCCGGCACGCATCGCCCTGTATTCCCCAAAAGACCTGAGGGGCATAAAACGGACGATGACCGAAAAAGCCGGGCGGGACATGCGGCTGTGGACGGTCATCTACACGACCGAGCTGACGGAGACCGCCGTCCCCTACCTCGCCGAATGCGACGCAGCCTCGCTGTGGACCTGGCGTCCGGGGGACATCGGGGAGATACGGGAGAACTTCGCGAAGATGCGCGCCCTTTTCGGCCCGAAGCCCGTGCTGGGGGGCTGCTATCTGTGGGACTACAGCGCAGGCCGGGAGATGCCCGAGGAGCCGCTGCGCCGCCAGCTGGACTTTTATCACGGACAGCTGCTGTCCGGCGCGATCGAAGGCGTGATCTTCTGCTCGAACAACGTCGCCGACATCGGGCTTAAGTCGGTCAGAATGGTCAGGGAATGGATAGCGGAGCACAAAGACGAAAAGCTGCCGTGATACAAGCCGGGGCTTCCGCCCCGTAAAAATTTTTAAGACAAAGGATGAGTGATTTGAAAAACAAACGGATCCTGCCGCTGCTTATTGTTCTGACGGTCCTGATTTCCGCAGCCTCCTGCGCTTCCTCCGTTCCCGCCGTCCCCGAAGGGACAACTCCCGGGACGAACACCGGGAGCTTCGCCGGGAGCGCCGCCGGGACGGCCGCCGAAACCTCAGCCGCCGGACCGGAGAAGATCCGCGATGAGCTCGGAAGCTACGATTTCGAAGGCCGCGTCTTCCGCGTCGTGGCGTGCAGCGGGTTCTTCTTTTCGCCTTATGACGTCGGACAGGAGAACGGCGAGGTGCTGAACGACGCCGCCTACCGGCGGAACATCGCCGTCGAAGACCGCTTTCAGATGAAGATGGAATATACGATGCTGGACGGGTCGGCCGCGGAGTCGAACAACGTCCTGATCAAGGATATAACGGCGGGCGACGGGACCTACAGCCTCGGGATCTCCCACCCGTTCATCGGGCTGACGGGCCTTATCTCGGGCGGCTACGCATACGACTGGAACAAGGTCCCCGCGGTCGACTTTGACAAACCCTGGTGGAACAGGAGCTTCAACAGCGAGCTCCGGATCAAGAACATCCTGCCCTGCGCGAGCAGCGATTTTATTTATTTCAACTCCGGAGCCGTCTTCTTCAACAAGGACATCCTCGCAGACTACGGGTTTGAAGATCCCTACCGGTCGGTCTATGACGGCGCCTGGACATGGGATAAACTTTCTGAAATGACGCGCGCCGCGTACCTCGACATCAACGGGGACGGCGCGCCGGACGACGGCGACCAATACGGCTATTCGATCATCCTCAACCACAGGATGATCCCCGTCCCCTATTCCTGCGGGGAGAAGATCTGCACGCGGGACGGGGACGGCTATCCCTCGCTCGCCAATATGAACACCGAAAAGATGCGGGATATCATCGTAAAATACTACGGCCTGCTCTACGAAAATCCGGGCACCTATCTCTATACGGCCGGAAACGAGCTGGAAATGTTCAGAAACGGCCGGGTGCTGTTCCTGCACTATGTCATACAGAACATCAAAGCCCTGCGCGACCTGGAATTCGACTACGGACTGCTCCCCCAGCCCAAATACAGCGAAGAGCAGCCGGACTATTAT
>CAZVPD010000019.1:27762-31805 GCA_964628455.1 uncultured Lachnospiraceae bacterium | reverse complement strand
ACACTCGCATCGCGCGGAATGTTTACCGGTTATCATAATCATTCCGCGGAATTTAAAATTCTGCCGGAAAACGGAAAAACAATATGGTCTACACTCCGTGAAAAAACATTGCCCGGATTTATCATGCAGATCGACACGGGCAATGCGATGAACGGCGGAGCGGATGTCAACGCAGAAATTTTTTCATCCGAAGGACGAACACAGATTATACACCTCAAACCTTATTCCCGAAAAAACGGTTTTGAAACGATTATCGGCGATCTCGGTGACGATATAGATTATAAAGCGATTCTTCCTTTCTGCAAAGAAAAGGGCGGAGCACAGGTTTATGTTATCGAATACGAATGCGAAACTTTATTTTCGGATCTCGAAGGCGTCCGCATCTGTATTGAAAATCTAAAATCAAAATACGGCGATTTGCTGTAATCCCGATCAAAACAACCGAAAGCATTCGGCGTATATGGGCCGTAGAATGAATAACGAACCGAAAGGACTGCTTAAAATCATGGGGAAAATACGTATAGGCGTTATAGGCAACGGAATTATCGGAGAATCGCATATATCGGGATATAAGGGAAATCCGGACTGCGAAGTGGCGGCTATCTGTGATATAAACGAGGAAAGACTGAACTATATCGGTGATAAATTCGGCATTAAAGCAAGATATACACATATAGGAAAAATGATATCCGAAGCGGGTATCGATTCGGTTGATGTCTGCCTGCATAACAATATGCATTCACCGGTCTCTGTTTATGCAATGGAACACGGTATGCACGTTTATTGTGAAAAACCGATGGCAGGCACATATGCAGACGCACTTGCGATGTATGAAACCATGCAGCGCACAGGTAAAAAGCTTCATGTCCAGCTTGGTTTCCTTTATACCGATGAAACCCGCGCAGCCAAAAGGCTGATAGAAAACGGGCGTCTGGGCAGCATCTATCATATGCGTTCCTATGGTTTCAGGCGCCGCGGACGTCCGTTTGTTGACGGTTACGCAACGAAGGAATTCGTAAATTCGAACACTTCGGGCGGAGGCGCTCTGTTTGATATGGGGGTTTATCATATATCACAGCTCCTTTATCTCATGAACACGCCCGAACTTGAACGGATTTGCGGACACACTTACGCGGAATTACCGATGGACGAGGGCAGACGCGCTCAATCGGGTTATAATGTCGAAGAACTCGGCTGCGGTTTCGCTTCTTTCAAAGACGGTCTTACGATGGATATCATCGAATCATGGGCTATATACTCCGCTCCATTCCCGGGTTCAATAATTGCCGGTTCCAAAGGCGGTATTTCGCTGTCGCCGTTTAAATACCATACCGCGATCGATGATTTACAGGCCGACATGTCCTTTGATCTGGGTCATTTCAATTATATGAATCATACGGTATATGCCGAAAATGCAGTTTATGACAGTTCACAGACCCTTTGGATTGCTGCTCTTCAGGGCAAAGCTGAACTGTACCCGACCGCTAAGATCGCACTCGATACACAGCTTATTCAGGAGGGAATCTATATTTCACATCGGCTTGGACGCGAAGTCACTGCGGCTGAAATAAAGGCGATGACGCGGAGCAAGGCGCTCGAAATTCCGAATTTAAAATACTGATGTTTTCTCTTGACATCAGCAGGACCGCATGGTATAATAATTTCAGCCGCAACCAATATAATATAACAGGGGCGCTGGATATAATCCGGCTGTGATGTGAGATTTATTATCTCCTGTCCCTTTGAACCTGATATGGGTAATGCCAACGTAGGGAGTTATAGAGCGCAGAATGGAAAATGTATCGAATTTTCCGTGATAAATTCCGCTTTAAATAACGATTACCGCACATAACCATAAAGGTGCGGTAATCTTTTTTTACGGGAGAATCAACATGCAGACACAAAGAACCCAAACGCGCATTTTGGCTGAATGCGCCGTAATGATCGCGGCAGCCACCGCTCTTTCACTTATTAAAGTTTATGAGGCGCCCCTCGGGGGCTCGGTTACCTTGTTTTCAATGGTTCCGATCCTTTTGATTTCATTCAGGCACGGCGTGAAATGGGGATGCGCATCGGCTTTTGTTTATTCCGTTCTTCAGCTGTTCCTGGGGCTCGGAAGTGTTTCATGGGTTCCGACCGCGCAAGGGATTATCCTTTGCGTGTTCTTTGATTATATCGCAGCTTTCTCGGTTTTGGGATTTGCGGGTATATTCAATAAATTAAAATCGAAGGAATATCTTAAAATCATACCGGGGATTCTTGCAGCATGCATCCTTCGTTATGCTTCGCATGTTGTAAGCGGAGCGGTAGTCTGGTATGAAATCACAAAAGAAGGTCAGTGGAATGATCTTGTCAACCGGTTCGGCATGTGGACTTATTCAGCGATATATAATATACAGTATATGGGACCGGAAACAATCCTGACGCTTATAGCAGCTCCGTCGATACTTGCGGTCGGCGCCATCGTAAAAAAGAAAAAAGCATAAAAAAAGGAAGGCGGGAATTGTTTCCGTCTTCTTTCGAATTTTAAAGTAAACCGAGTGATTCGAATGCTTTTACATATTGTTCTGCGATAAATACCGCGCCTTCGGCTGTCGGATGAACTCCGTCCGCAGCCCAGAATGACGGAGCTTTTTTAATGGATGCTGCGGCAAAAAGACCGTCAAGCGGAACAAACGCATCCGCAAATTCGCGGGCCAGTTTTCGCGTGATTTGTATTTTCGGGTCAAGATCGTCACGGAAATAAGCTTTATCCTCCGAATATAATAAAAACTGTTCCAGAATAATGATTTTCGCATTGGTTTTTTCTTTCAAATTCGCCAGTATTTTTCTGTAACAATCCTCAAAATATTCATGAGCCATCCAGTTTCGGTCGGCTGCACGGTGCCAGGTGTCGTTTATTCCGATTAAAACGGAAACGACATCAGGCTGAAGCATAACTGCGTCCGTTTCCCAGCGTTCCGCAAGATTTTCGGCACGATTACCCGAAATACCGAGATTCATGAATTCAAATTCAGTGCCGGGATATGCCTCATTCAGGAGTTTGGCCGTGTAAAAAGGATAACCCGCGCCCAACCGGTGAACGTCGTCACGCCCTCTGCCGGCATCCGTTATACTGTCGCCCTGGAATAATATTTTCATGAAAAGTCATTACCTCCAAAATATATTTGCTTTATTATAAAATATATGATATAATTTGTCAACATAAAATATCCGAAGACCGTATTTGTATAAATAAAGGAACACGGCATGCGAAGCTTTATCATAAATAAAAATGATGCGGGGCAAAGACTTGATAAATATCTGCTTAAATCCATTAAGCTTTTGCCTTCGTCGCTGATGTATAAATTTATCCGCATAAAAAAAATAAAGGTAAACCGAAAACGAACAGAACAGTCCTGTATTTTACATGAAGGCGACACTGTGGAATTATTTATAAAAGAGGAATTCTTTTCCGAAAATCCCGATGATGCCTTCCGTGTTATCACGCCAAAACTCGATGTGATCTATGAAGATGAGGATCTTATCCTGTGTGATAAACGTCCGGGAATGCTTTGCCATACCGGTGACGGCGAAGAAGACAGCGACACACTGATCAATAACATAAAGGCATACCTTTGGCGGAAAGGTGAATATTCACCTGAAACAGAACATTCATTTGCCCCCGCATTGTGCAATCGGATCGACCGTAATACGGGAGGAATCGTGATTGCCGCGAAAAACGCAGAAACGCTTCGTTCGGTAAACGAAAAAATCCGGCAGGGCAATATAAAAAAAACATATCTTTGCGCAGTTCACGGAACAATGAATAAAAAAGCCGATACTCTGACCGGATTCCTGACGAAAGACAGCGGTGAAAACCTGGTGACAGTGTATAAAAGCAAGCCGCACGGGGTGCGCGATGTCAAAAGCATCGTGACCAAATACCGTGTTCTGGAGGAAAAGAACGGGCTGTCGCTGCTTGAGGTCGAACTCATCACCGGACGAACGCACCAGATACGCGCGCATCTGGCTTCGGCAGGGCACCCTCTTCTGGGAGACGG
>CAZVPD010000019.1:20845-27752 GCA_964628455.1 uncultured Lachnospiraceae bacterium | reverse complement strand
TGGTTAATGGAGAACCAAAGTCGGTAATATCAGCGGCAAATACGGTATCAATAATGATGATAAGAAACGCGGTTATAAATTTCAGGCGCTTTATTCATACCGTCTCGAAACGGACGGCAGAATATTTACAGTGGACCGGAATAAAATATGGTTTTTACATGAATTTGATCATTAGAGCGGTAACCGAATGATTTACCTGGTTTGTTTTTTATCCGGAATACTTTCCTCCCTGCCCCTTTTATCCGACTCTCTTTTTCCTCTTTCGTGGCTTGCGTTGACACCCATGTTCTATGTGTTGATTCAAAAGAAACCGCTTTACCGGTGTGCTCTGATGTGGGGTTTCGGATATTACGGGATTTTATATTATTGGTTCACCAGCCTTTATCCGATGGATTTCGCCGGACTTGACAACATGCAGAGCATCGCCGTTATAACGGCGGCATGGATCGGCCTTGCCGTTTTGCAGAGTGCCGGTACCGCGTTTATCGCTCCGCTGTTCAGACTTACAAAAAACGGCCGTCTGTGGTTTTATCCCGTTTCGCTGGCATGCATATGGACGATTCTTGAATGGGCGCAGACACAAACCTGGCTGGGAGTACCGTTTTTCAGGATAGCCCTTTCACAGTGCTCGTTTTTACCCATGATTCAAAGCGCGTCGCTTCTGGGATCGCTTTTTACCGGATTTTTAATCGCTGCGGTAAACGGCTTTTTGGCTGTTTCTTTTATAGAATTCAAAAAAACACGCCGTATAAACAGATATGCCTTAACAGCCCTCTCTCTGACCGCGGCCAATCTGATTTTCGGCATCGCCATCCTTTCGCTTTATAAAGATCAGGGCGACCCGGTCCGTGTGGCTTTGATTCAGGGCAACATAGCTTCGGGAGAAAAATGGCGGGATAATTCGGTTTACGATTCCGCGGAATTATATGATGAGCTGACAAGGAAAGCGGTAGACGAATATCATCCGGATATCGTTCTGTGGCCCGAAACGGTCATAAATGTCAATATAAGAGCCAATAAGCTCCTGAGTGACAGTATAAAGAAGACTTCAGCCGAGACAGGGGCGATGATTGCGGCGGGGACGTTTGACAGGATAAAAAATCCCCAGACCGGTGATGTTGATTTTTACAATGCTGTTGCGGCATTCTATCCCGACGGCACGATCGGTGAATCGCTGTATTATAAGCGTCATCCTGTTCCGTTCGGCGAATACCTTCCCATGGCCGGTCTTGTTGAAATACTGCTGCCGGCTCTTGCAGAAATGAATGTTTTTTCCGATGATATTACGGCGGGAACGGATTCCGCACTTATACAAACCGATTACGGCAGTATCGGAGGACTTATATGTTTCGATTCGATTTACGAGACGCTGACCCTTTCTACCGTTCGCGACGGCGCAGGTTTGATTGCACTTGTCACAAACGATTCATGGTACCGCGATACTGCGGCTGTCTATCAGCATAATAAACACGCGCAGCTGCGGGCAGCCGAAACCGGACGTTATCTTATCCGGGCTGCAAATACAGGTATTTCATCCGTCATTAAACCTACGGGTGAAATCATAACTTCCCTGGCTCCGTTAAAACGCGGATATGTTACAGGCGAGGTTTATTTTTACGACCGTCTGACACCGTATGTGAGATATGGTAATATTATAGTCCTTCTGTCTTTTATTGTTTTTTCGGCATCAGCCGTCATCAATACAGCGGAAAAAATAAAAAAACAAACCGATAATACCGAAAACAGAAATACCAAGCATTGAGCTCCGGCCGGTGTTCTTATATATATTGCGGTTGTATTCCGCAAATAACAAAGACTTCGTAATCCGAATTTAAAAAAGTGAGGATTTAATATGCTGTCTACTGTGTATACAACCGGATTAAGCGGCATTGACGGTTTTACCGTAGCGGTCGAATGCAATATTGCAATCGGTCTGACACGTTTTGATGTGGTCGGTCTGCCGGACATTGCAGTTAAAGAAGCAAGGGAAAGAATCCGTGCGGCTGTTTCCAATTCACATTACTTTTTTCCCGATGATACGGTGATCATCAATCTGGCTCCTGCGGACAGGAGGAAAGAAGGGACCGCTTATGACCTGGCTATTGCGGTCAGTTTACTTCGGGCAACAGGGAGTATATCGGGCAATATAGATTTTGTTAAGTACTGCTTTATCGGTGAACTGGGACTTTCGGGTGAGATAAGACCGGTACACGGCGTTCTGTGCATGTGTATCGCGGCGCGTGACAGGGGAATGACGGAAATTTTTGTGCCCGAATCCAATGCCGCAGAGGCTTCGGTGATAAAAGGTATTCATGTTTACAGCGTTACCGAATTAAATGCCGTTGTCTCTCATCTGAACAAAAAAAAAGAAATTATTCCGGTTTGTTATAATCCCGATGCGGTCGGACACGTGTCCTATGAAGGGGAACCGGATCTTTCGGAAGTAAAAGGTCAGGAACGCGCAAAGCGGGCGCTCGAAATAGCGGCAGCCGGCAGTCATAATCTCATGCTGATCGGACCTCCCGGCACCGGCAAAAGCATGCTTGCGAAACGGCTTCCCTCCATTTTACCCGAAATGACTTTTGAAGAGTCGCTGGAGACCACAAAAATTTATTCCGTGGCGGGTATGCTCGGTGAAGGTTCTCAGATCATGACACGCAGGCCTTTCCGGTCTCCTCATCACACAGCCTCAGCGGTTTCTCTTTCCGGCGGGGGAAAGATCCCTTCTCCCGGTGAAATATCCCTGGCCCACAACGGAGTCCTGTTTCTTGACGAACTTCCCGAATTTGCAAAATCCGTCACGGAATCACTCAGACAGCCGCTTGAAGACAACAGAATAACCATTTCACGCGCCATGGGACGGCTGACTTTTCCGGCTGCTTTCATGCTGGTATGTGCAATGAATCCCTGCAGATGCGGCTATTTCGGTCATCCCACCCGACCCTGCGTCTGTCACAGCGAAGATATTAAAAGATATATGTCAAAACTGAGCGGTCCGTTGATGGATCGTATCGATATCCAGATTGAAGTTCCTCCGCTTTCGTATGAAGAATTATCAAATTCTCCGGCAGCCGAATCATCGGTGGTCGTGCGCGCCCGCGTGACCGCAGCACGTGAAATTTCCGCGGTCCGTTTTAAAGGTGAAAAAGTCTATTCAAATGCAGCCATGAGTCAGCAGCATTTAAAAAAATACTGCAGACTCGGTCAGGAAGCTTCTTCACTGATGCGGGACGCGTTTGACAGAATGAAACTGTCGGCCCGCGGATACGACAGAATCCTGCGGGTTGCGCGTACCATAGCAGACCTTGAAGGCAGCGGTGAAATTATGACGATGCATATAGCCGAAGCGGTTCAGCTGCGAAGCCTCGACCGTAAATATCAGTTATAAAACTATCAGATTACAGGAAATAAATATGAAAAAAATTCTTACGTTAGGTATCGATATCGGCGGTACAAAAACGCTGTTCCTGATAGCCGATAAAGAAGGCGGCATATATTACAGCGAGAAACACCCGACGGAAAGAGATACGGGATGTCTGATTTCGAAAGTCCGTCGTTTTATGCAAAAAAGCGGGATATCATGGGAAGAAATCGAAGCTGTCGGTATCGGTGTCTGCGGTATTACCGATACGGATAAAGGCATTGTGGTTGCAGCACCGGCGATCGGCTGGTCGGATATAAAACTCCGCGATCTTTTTATGGCAGAATTCCCGTGTCCCGTTTATGTGGAAAATGATGTAAACTGTTTCGCGGCAGGCGAGCTCGCGTGCGGAATGCTCAGGGGATGCAGAAACGCACTGTATATTGCTGTCGGAACCGGGATAGGCGGTGCTATCGTCATAAACGGTGAAATATACCGCGGTCATGCTTTTTGTGCGGGTGAAGTGGGTCTGACCGTCTGTAAACATGATGTTTCAGACGGTAAGCATACCGACATTGAAAACAAAGTATCGGGTTCGGCATTAAATATAAGAGCTGCCGTGTACGGGTTGACTTCAAGAGAACTTTTTTCGGAGTATGCGGAAAAAGGTATAGACAACGGGGGGATCATCGGTGATTTTAAAATCGAACTTTCTGTTTTGATAGCAAATTCGATCAGTCTTTTAAATCCCGAACGGGTCATTATAGGCGGCGGTGTCGCTCAATCCATGAATTGCGTAATCGATGACATACGGGCACTCGTCCGCGAATTAACTCCCGTTTCTGCGGAAATTTATCTCTCGGGAATCGCAAATGAAGCCGGTGGCATCGGGGCTGCTATGTTTGCGGCACAGTCAAACGCAGCCGGAAGAAATCAAACAAAATAAAAAAAACGGAAGCCGTTTCCGAAACGATTACCGTTTTTTATTTGATTATTCTGTTATTCTATCACGATTACATCCCATCCCATGTACCTGCCGAACATCTCCAGCACACGGATATCGCCGTTGTAAACAAGTGCGGCATGGTGGATCCCTCCGTTACGGCTGTATTCCTCAAGGAAGTCACCGATGGGAAGTTTGGGTTTGAACCAGCCGTTGAGGAAGTCCTGCTGAAGATTGATTTTGTCCGGTTTGATCTTAATCATTTTTCCTTTCGCTATTATAAGCGAATATTTATTTCCTGTCTGGGGAGCAAGACAGGTGAACAGCGTTTTCCCGCTTTTAAAACTGCCGATGATTGCTGTGGTATCGCCGGCATCCGTATAAGGAAAAGGTTTACGGATCATTTTTAAATTGTTTTCGGTGCATTTGAGATTTATCTCACCCATATGACTTAAGAAAACAGTTTCCCCTTCCCAGTCCGGACAAAACATCTCGGTAAAGCTGGTTTCTTCATATACCGAAAGAAGCGAACCGACAAGCGCGGCAGTCATAACATCCCCTTCTCCGGCATATCCGATACCGGCAGCCATCGCTTTTGATGCTTCACAGAAAGGCATCTTGGAAAAGCCGGAAGAGGCGGAGGAGGACAGGAAATTCATGGTAAAACCGGTCAGCCGGTTTTCAGTGATCCATTTTCGCATACCCAAACCTACCCGTGTCGATTCGCGATACAGTTCGTCGGAAAATTCCGTCATTTCGAATTTGCCCGTATCGGAATCGTATTCCGCTTTAATTTCTTCATCCGTTGCGGAATAAGCGGGATTATCGTCATAAACGATCACTTCCATGCCGATTGTTTTACGTAATGTATCAAAGGATAAGCCGAAATCCCCCATGCCGTCGAAAGGATCTCCGACTATACCGATCCGCGCTTTTTTCATGGTGCCCGCTATTTTGGCGGCCGAAACAGCACGGACAACCCGTTCGAGCACATCCGATTTTTCCCAGTGACCGGCAAAAATCTCAAACGGTTTACCGTTGCGCCGGAGCAGATTGCACATATCCTGGACACCGTGAATACCGTGATTATATGACAGCGCTTCACCTTCTGTTTCCGTATTATATACAAAATCGGGGGTAGTATCAAGCACAATAACCGGTAAAGAAGTGGAAGCAAGGATATCGGAAGATTCGAGAGACGGCGAGTATGCCAGATGCAGCGTAATGATCGCGTCCGCATCTTCATCTTCGAATTTTTTTACCGCACTTTCAAATTCGTTTTTTACCCGGCAAACGGGTACATCGATGACCGAAAGACCGTAGGATGCAAGTTTTTCGGATATGAGTTTATGAAACGCATCGATTTTAATCCGCATGTCCGGCACACTGTCATCGTAAAGTTTGATATATAACGGAAGAAGACCTGCTTTTAACTGAGCCATATTGATTTACCTCATGTTCTTTTAATTTTTACTTTAAAATAATAACCGCGCCGATATAAAACCAATTTGCGAAGCACTTCCGGGTCGTTTGGCGAAGAGTATAATAACCGCGGCGGACCGGATTCCGTTTTTTCCGGTTATGTCCGGCATCCGCCAAAACGGAGGGTCATTTTTTGATCACTTCTTTGATGGCGCGTGCGACTTCATTATATTTTTCGAATTTATTGTCATAAAAAATCCTGTCCGGTTCATTGATTTGCTTTAATTTTTCACCGCTTACAGCCCGGTCTGCCGCAGTCCTGTAATCTTTATACATTCCGATACCGACAGCGGCAATCATAGCTGCTCCGAGTGCACATCCCTCGGTCTCCGTCATCCGTGTGATTTCACAGCCGGTCACCTGAGCGACAATGGAACTCCAGAGAATGCTTTTTGCCGCACCGCCTACCATGCGCAATCTTTTGATATCAATTCCTGCTTTTACGAATTCCGCAAGGGCATTTTTTGTTTCAAACGCAACCCCTTCCATTAAAGCAAGGGCAATATCGTAATTTGTATGATGAAGGCGCAACCCGACAGCACAACCGCCCATTCCTTCAATCCGTTCGGGAAATCCGGACCCCGCGATATAGGGCATAAAATACAGAAGGGATGCACTGCTGCGGCAAAGAACGGCATTCCTGTCTATATCGGCATAGCTTTCCGCTTTTGTCAGATCCCGCAGCCATTTCAACGCCGAACCTGCCGTCGTCAGAGAGGCCATCGCACCATACAAATTTCCGCTGGGATGTTTGCCGGGAGAAATACGGCTTTCGGTATAAACCGGCTTATCCGTTATACCCAGGACAACCCAGGTCGTACCGGTTGACAGCAGCATATCCCCGCTTTCAAGCGCACCGCATCCCAGCGCTGCGCAATATTGGTCATGCGCCCCGTTATAAACGCAGACGTCCCGTCCGAGATGCAGAAGCGATGCCGCTTCTGCAGTCAGCGTACCTACATAGGATCCTGTCGGCATTACTCCGGGTAAAAGTGAAACATCCACTTCGGCCGCGTCAAGAATATCACAGTCCCATTTCATGGAATTGATATTATACATTCCTCTGATAGCGGCGTTTGTCGGGTCGGCAATGTTTATGCCTGTAAGCATATGGTTGATAT
>CAZVPD010000019.1:0-20835 GCA_964628455.1 uncultured Lachnospiraceae bacterium | reverse complement strand
GAAACTGAATGACCTGCCGTATATATCGCGGCGGTGTTTTTTCAACCACATGATTTTCGATATATCATACGAAGCTCCGGGACCCCATCCGCATTTCCGGTAGATTCTATCGGCGCCGACTTTATCGGACAACAATTCCGCTTCTTTTACGGCACGGTTGTCCATCCAGGTTATTGCGGGACAGAGCGGATTAAAATCGCAGTCCACCGCTGTCATGGTGGCGCCCTGAGTCGATAAGGAAATCGCACGAACATCACTGCGGTTCGAAACGTAAATCAGCGCGTCTCCGACAGAAGAGACGACGGCCTGTTTCCAGTCTTCCGCATTCTGTTCGACAATTCCTCCCGCGCGGCTGTTGAGACTGTATTCGGAGTAACCGCGTCCGATAATGACTCCGTTTTCGTTTAAAGCGACTGTTTTTGTCCCGGTTGTGCCGACATCTATACCAAGCACTATCATTATTTATCTCCGTCTCCGCAAAAAAATTATATTATTCTTTGCATCTTATTCAAAATACATTCGATTTTAATGCAAATAAATGCCAGTGCTTCCCGGGAAGCGATAACAGGCGGTTTAAACAATACCGCAGGTGGGCAGTGAGATTTGTAAAGCTGAGCGCTGGTATCAATGCACTCATCGTTCAGAAGTTGAGCAAACTCAGCCGCAGTTTCAACCGAACCGAAGGTGATTCCCGCCAGCAATCCGTCGCCTTCGATTTTTGTTATAATACGGCTGTATGCAGACGCAATTTCAACAAGACGCCGATGAAAAAAAAGTCCGTTATCGGCAATAACCGCTTTATTGAGTGAAACAAACCGCATGGTAATCAGATAAGCCAGCGAAGCGATTTCCTCCTGCCCGTTCGTTACCAGCGCTCCGAACTGATTCAATGAATCAAGTTCGGGTGTTGTTATTATTTTTGATGCGGGATATTCACCGCCGGAAAATCCTTTACCTAAAATGCATATATCGGGATTTAAATTATATATACGGTGCAGCAGCATTCCCGGATACCACATGCATGTCTGAATTTCATCGGTCATGACAGGCGTGTCGTATTCACGGCATAATGCGTATGCGGCCTGCAGGTATGATTCGGATAAGCGGACAGCGCCGTAATTCATCAGTATGATTTCGTGAATAAAACCCGCCGTTTTAAATCTGCCGTTATTGTAATATTTTAACTTTTCATTGAAATCACCGATATCATTAATGGCAACGGGTACGACTTTCATTATACCGCTGCTTTCGAGTCTGTCGTAAAAATCCGGCCATAATCCGCGAAAAGTTTGTGTCAACACGGTAGTTCCATGGTAATTTGCTTCGTTTGTTCCGCTGTAATCTCCGACAACCAGAAAAACGGGTGTTTTTCCGTTGTATTCAGGATGACCGAAAGTGCGGTCCAGTCTGTAAAAACGTGCAAGCATCAGCTTTACACCGGCTTCCGCAGCAAGACTTCCTGTTTCCAGATTTATCACGCGGCTGAGTACATGCGGTTTCCGGGACTTAAGCACAGCATCGGCGTCTGTTCCGCCATGAACGGCACTTATGATTTCACGTTCGCAATGTCTGGTGATATAACCCCTCGTGTTATTATGAGTCGCATTCGGTATACCCAGCTGCCTTGCGTTATCTGTCAGCCTGTAACCGTTGAACCTATGTCCGAGAGATGCGTGATAGTGCTCGCTTTTACCTATCAGATATAATTTTCCGTCTTCACCTATCCTCGTGCAGCCGAAGCAGCCGACAGGAGCGGCGTTGCGGTGAAATGCTTTTGCAAAGGCCGAGGTAGGCGCACCGCTGTTGTTGTTGTCAAACGGAGGAGTTGCCCGGCAGCTTATTTTATCAAGCAGTCTAATATCTGCATACTGATGTTCGGCGGGGAAAAGGTCTGTTTTTTCATAGGCCAGCCGTTCGGCTTCTTTTTTATCGGTAATGCCGTAGAATTCCGCTGAACGCAGGACGGAGTTCATATAATCGTCACCGAGTAAATCTGCCAGTGAAAGTTTTTGCGTTATAAACATGTAAAGAGATTCCCTTAATATAGTTTATTTTTACTTTTTCATGATATAATTATATCATGATTCCGGTATAAAAGTCAACATACCCGAATTATTATGGATAAAATAGTTTATACAGTTGACAAAGTATAAGAAGAGCATTATCATATAAAGGTCAGGAGTTGATCTATATAAACAGAAATATAAATTTTGCGGTAATAGGGTGCGGACTCATGGGCAGGGAATTTGCTTCCGCCGCTTCAAGATGGTGTCATCTGCTCAACTGTGATATAGCACGGCCGGTTATTTACGGGATCTGCGATGTTTCGGAAGAATCAAAAAAATGGTTCCGGCATAATTTCGAAACCATAAAATACGATGTTGCGGATTATCGGGATCTTCTGTCCTGCGACGATATAGACGCGGTTTACTGTGCGGTCCCGCATAATCTTCACGAACGCCTGTATATCGATATCATAAACGCGGGAAAGCATTTACTCGGTGAAAAGCCGTTTGGCATCGACCTTGCCGCAAATACGGCGATTCTGGGTGCAGCTGCGGCGAATCCGAAAGTTACCGTGCGCTGTTCGAGTGAATTCCCTTATTTTCCGGGTTGTATGGAACTTATCCGCAGAATTCGGGCCGGTGATTGCGGAGAAATAATCGAAGTACGTTCCGCATTCTGTCACAGCAGTGACATGGACAGGAACAAACCTATCAACTGGAAGCGTATGGTTGAAATCAACGGGGAGTACGGCTGCCTCGGTGACCTCGGCATCCATACCGAACATGTGCCTTTCAGACTTGGGATGATACCCGGCAATGTCATAGCTAAACTCACCAAACGCATAACAACCCGTCCGGATAAAAACGGCGGAACTACCGAATGTAAAACATGGGATAATGCGATGCTTATCAGTGATACCGAGGACGGCAAAGGCGGGACTTTTCCTGTTTATTATGAAACAAAGCGTCTGTCACCCGGTTCGACCAACGACTGGAAAATCGAAGTTTACGGACTTGACGCATCTTTTAAATTTTCCACGGATGATCCGAACGGATTCTGTTTTACGCAAAACTGCGGAAAAAAACAGGCGTGGTGCAGACTCGGAATCGGATATAAATCCATGTTCCCGACCATCACGGGCGATATATTCGAATTCGGATTTTCCGACGCCATCCTTCAGATGTGGGCTGCTTTTATCTCGGAGATCGAAGGAAAAGATGTCGACTTCGGCTGTTTTACACCCGAAGAAACACGGCTGTCGCATTTGCTTCATACTGCCGCGCTGAAATCGCATCAAACGCAATGTATAGAAAAAATAAAAATATAAAGGAGAACGAAAATGCCGTATATAGGAATAAAAGTCAGCTGCGAGGTTGATCCGGCAAAAGAACTCGCATTAAAATCGGCACTCGGCAAAGCCATTGCACTGATACCGGGGAAAAGCGAAAACCATCTTATGATCTGTATCGATGACAAACAGAATATGTATTTCAGGGGAAAAAACGATGCGCCCATTGCCTATGCGGAGGTAAAAATCTACGGCAAATCCACTGCCGAAGCATATAATAATATGACAGCCGAACTTTGCGGTATATTCGAGTCTATTCTGGGTGTTTCACCCGACTGCACTTACATAAAATACGAAGAATGTTATATATGGGGTTACAACGGGAAAAACATCTGAACGGGCTGTATTGAAGCGGCCGGCTGTCATTCGCAGCCGGCCGTTTCATTCATTTATAATCTTTTACAGGTTCAAACTTCGTAATCCGGTCTTTTACCCGGTTTTAAAGAATGAATTAAATATGCGGCTGCTGCGGCGATGATCAATACAAAAAGAGAGAAATCGCCGGTAGCGGGGCTTTGCGTAACATTGTCCGCAACTGTTTCCGCATCGGGGCTTTCGGCTGCAACAGTATCCGGAACTGTAACAACTTCCGCGGTGGTTTCGGGTACCGGTTCGGGTGCCAGCCAGCTGATAAGATTTGTCCAGAGTTTTTTCGCGTCTGCAGAAGCGGTCGATGCATAAGCACCTTGAAAATAGAATCCCGCGCGTTTTGCTGGCGCCTTGAAACCATCAGCCATAACCGCGCCCGAATCATAGACAAATACAACCGCCCTGGTGGTGTCCGCCGAACTTGCCGCGATTATACGGACATCGCCTTCAGGCATACCGAGCATCCAGCTTTTCCCGGAAGGTTCGTCATACGGCTCAAACTCTTTCGGAATTCCTGCTGTGATCTCATGGTCAAAAATCTGAACCATAGCGCCTTCGGGTACGCCTTCATTGAAAAGTCCGTCCGCCGGTGTCATCAGCATGTCATCATAAACGCCCGCCTCGCAGGCAATCACAGGGACAGGAGTTTTTGTAAATTTATCCAGAACATTGGCGCTCATGATGGATTCGCAAATATATACCAAAGCTTTGCCGTCGGCCATTTCGGATGTTGAATCGGTGTCCAGAACGGTTGTAACGCTAAACCCCATTTTTTCAAGTTCGCTGATAATAAAGGCATCTCCGTCGTTTATCGCATCTCCGCCCCAAACGAGCAATACCTCACCTCGTGCGGTCATCCCCGATACGGGAAGAGAAGCCATAAAAATCATTGCTGTCAGAAACATTGCCGCCAGAAAAAATAATTTTTTCACGGTAATTCTCCTTTCAAAATAAAAAGAAATAAGAAGCAATGCAATCAACATAAATATGTTAACATATGAAAAAACATTTGTCAATATGTTTCCTAAAACAGTTTATATAAAAAACAAATAATTAAAAATGTGTAAAGCCGAGTTATATAACACAAAAAAAGCAAGCGCCGGTTCAAATAACCGCGGGCTTGCCTTTCAATGTGTTATGCGGATTTCAGCGGATATTACATAAAGGGGGAAAAGAGACGTATGATGCTTTTGAAGGTCCGGATAACAATATTTTTACCGGCATAATAATCCGACTTTATTTCGGTGCAAACTTCGAGTGTCTTCAGAAAATCTGCTTTTATTTCGGCAATTGCCGGAACATTATACATCCGGACGCCGCATTCAAAGTGCAGATACAGACTGCGGAAATCAAGGTTGGCTGTTCCCGTTACCGCGGTTGTATCGTCGCTGATAAAATTTTTCGAATGGATAAATCCGGGTTTATATTCATATACACGGATGCCCGAATCTATTAGACGGGCGTAACCGGAACGTGTATTCATATGAACGATTTTTTTATCCGGAATAAACGGTGTGATGACACGCACATCGATTCCGCTCTTGGCCGCAAGCATAATCGAAGTCATAATGTTATCGTCGATAATTAAATACGGGGTACTGATATAGATATATTTACGCGCATTATTGATTATCTGAAGAAAAACATTTTCGCCTATATATTCATTATCGACAGGACTGTCGCAATAAGGATGAACATATCCGTTTTTATCGAAATCACATTTTGATCCATAGTTTTCCGGCAATAAAAAATCATTGAAATTCTCTTCGGATTTACTGACAGAATCCCACATATTCAAAAACATCACAGTAAAACTGCGAACACCTTCGCCATGAAGCATAACGGCAGAATCTTTCCAGTGACCGAATCGTTTGATCGCGTTTATGTATTCATCTGCTAAATTAATACCGCCGGTAAATGCCGTAACACCGTCGATCACAACAATTTTCCGATGGTCCCGGTTGTTTTGGAGGGTGGTCCAAAAAGGGCGGAACGGATTGAATGCCAGACATTTAATCCCGAGAGCATTTAATTTACGGTAATATTTAAGCGGCAGGGAAAACATGCAGCCCATGTCGTCGTAAATCACACGGACCTCGACGCCGGATTTTACCTTTTTTCTTAATATATCCAGAATTTCTTCCCACATAACACCGGATGAAATGATAAAAAACTCAAGAAAAATAAATCGTTCGGCTTTTTTGAGTTCTTCGGTCAGACGTAAAAAATAGACTTCGCCCGAAGGCATAAATTCAACATCCGTATTCCCGTAGATCGGATAACCGGACCTGCCGATTAAATACTGTGCCTGTACGGCAATATCTCCGTTTTCCTCCCGCAGTTTCCGTAATATACCGTCATCCTGTTTTAAAAGCGAAAGAGCCTGAACATCGTATTTTGAAAATCTGCGCTGCAGACGCTCAACGGACGACTGCAGGCGAAACATAAGATACAGTATTCCGCCGAATAAGGGAACCGCCATGATCATAATGATCCATGTTAATTTATACGCGGGTTTATCCTTCCGGTTCATGATATAAACGACCGCGGCTAAACTTATTACATTCAATGCAATCGAAAACGCGTGCAGTCTGGCATTGGATTCTATCAATAAAAAAAGTATAAAATAAACCTGAAGCAAAAGCAATATGATAACAAATGTACGTCTGCTGGTCAAAAGTTTCAGAACTTTTTTCATCATCTGTCAAATCACCCGTTAGTCTGATTTATGATCAGATCTTATCTGTACCGTTGGCAATATTCGATACGATGCTGCTGTCAAAATCAAGCATGGCGGATAAAATATAATTGCTTACATATTTTCCTTTGGTCGAAAACGAATAATTCGTTTTATTTTTAATCATAAAGCCGTTTTCCACGTAAATTTTCAAATATTTATCAAACATTCGTTCAAAATTCAAATTAAACAATTCACGAAAACGGTCTGTGTCGAGTCCTTCGTTTAAACGAAGGCGCAGCATGATATATTCGCCTATTCTCTCTTTCGGAGTTATGGTATAACATTCGTCGAGAATATTATATTCTGTATCTATTTTTTCCATAGCATCCATGTAAAGATCGATATCGCGTTTGAATGAAAAGCGGCAGTCATTCAAATAGGAATGTGCGGCAGGACCAAGTCCCAGATATTCCATACAGTTCCAGTATTTTAAATTATGACGGCATTCGAATCCCGGAAGCGAAAAGTTGCTGATTTCATATTGAACATATCCTTGTTCGGTCAGCGTATCAACAGCTGTTTCATACATGGCATATTCTTCATCTTCATCGGGCAGGACAAGAGAATTGATTTTATCCGCAAAAGGCGTGTTATTTTCGATTTTAAGTCCATAAACCGATATATGCTCGGGCCTCAGTTCGCAGACATAATCCAAAGTCATTTTAAAACTGGCCTGCGTCTGTTCGGGAATTCCATACATAAGATCAATATTGATATTATTGAATTTCGCTTTCCTCGCTGCGCGGAAACTATCCTCGAATTCTTCCAGTGTATGGATACGCGTCAGCGCTTTCAGTTCGTTGTCGCATCCGGACTGAAGGCCGATGCTCAGACGGTTGATCCCCTCCGAGCGATATTTTTTCATCACGTTTTTATCGATCGTAGCCGGATTTGCTTCAATTGTAATTTCCGCGTCTTTCGTTACGTTGAAATTATTAAAAATACCGTCAAGCAAATCGATCATCAAATTTTTGGAAAGAACGGTAGGTGTCCCTCCGCCTATAAAAACAGTATCAAAAGTATAGTTTTCCAGACTTTTGGAATAGTCCTCCATATGAAGGATCAAAGAATCAACATACCTCTGATGTTTTTTTGCATCGGTTATCGAATAAAAATCACAGTATGCGCATTTTGAAACGCAAAACGGTATGTGTATATACAGACCTAATTTATTGTCCATTTATTGTCACCGTAATTTACAAGCGGATTGCGCAGTAAATTCGTCCTTTCATAAATGCTGTTACAATTAAAAAATCAAGTAAAAGACTTCATTCATCAAGCTTCAGAACAGCCATAAATGCTTCCGGTGTGATTTCCACCGTTCCAAGCTGACGCATGCGTTTCTTACCCTCCTTCTGTTTTTCAAGAAGTTTCTTTTTTCGAGTAATATCTCCGCCGTAACACTTGGCAAGAACATCCTTGCGAAGAGCTTTTACCGTTTCACGCGCGATGATTTTACCTCCGATAGCCGCCTGTACGGGAACTTCGAACAACTGACGCGCTATGTTGTCTTTCAATTTTTCCGCAATTTTCCGCCCGCGGGCATAGGCTTTCTCTTCATGTACGATAAAAGACAAAGCGTCGACCGGTTCACTGTTCAACAATATATCCAGTTTGACAAGCCTGCTTTTTTTATATCCTGCCAGTTCATAGTCCAGTGAGGCATAACCTTTGCTGCGGCTTTTCAAAGCATCAAAGAAGTCATAGATGATTTCATTCAGAGGAAGTTCGTAATGAAGTTCCGCGCGCTTCGGGTCTATATACTTCATATCGGCAAAAATCCCGCGCCGGTCCTGGCATAAATCCATAATTCCGCCGACATATTCGGTCGGCGTGATAATCGTCGCTTTTACTATCGGTTCATTCGCTTCCGTTATTTCATCCGGGGCAGGATAATTGGCGGGATTGTCGATATAAACGATATTTCCTCCGCGTTTTTCGATCTGGTAAACAACACTCGGAGCGGTGGTTATAAGATCAAGATTAAATTCCCGCTCCAGACGCTGTTCGATGATTTCCATGTGGAGCAGTCCCAGAAATCCGCAGCGAAATCCGAAACCGAGAGCGGCCGAGGTTTCCGGTTCAAACGAAAAGGAAGCGTCGTTTAACTCCAGTTTCTGAAGAGCGTCGCGAAGGTCACCGTATCGCGAGCCGTCCAGCGGGTAAATCCCGGCATATACCATAGGCATTGCTTTCTTAAAACCGGGCAGCGCTTCCGCCGTACCGTTTACCGCATTTGTGATGGTGTCGCCCACACGCGTTTCCGAAACATCCTTAATGCTTGCGGTTATATAACCCACATCTCCTGCGGAAAGACGTTCTTTTTTTACCAGTCCGAAGGGGGACATCACACCGACATCCACTACCTGAAATTCGATGTCCGCATTCATAAGCCGTATAAAATCATCGGATGCGACTGTTCCGTCATATACCCGGACATAAACCACGACACCCAGATAAGAATCATAATAGGAATCGAATATCAGACATTTTAAGGGTGCGTCTTCATTGCCGGACGGAGAGGGGACCTTCGAAATGATGCTGTCCATCACTTTATCGATATTTATTCCGTTTTTTGCGGATATCGCGGGACAATCATGAGCCGGCAGCGCCAGGGTATCTTCGATTTCGGCGCGGACACGGTCGATATCCGCTGCCGGAAGATCTATTTTATTAATAACGGGTATGATTTCCAGACCCGCATCAAAAGCGAGATAAGCGTTGGCAAGTGTCTGCGCCTCAATGCCCTGTGTTGAATCCACGACAAGAAGAGCGCCTTCGCATGCGTTCAGAGACCGGGAAACCTCGTAGTTAAAATCCACGTGGCCGGGGGTATCAATCAGGTTCAGCGAATATAACTCGCCGTCCGGAGCCCTGTACTGAAGATTCACCGCCCGTGCTTTGATCGTAATCCCGCGTTCGCGTTCCAGATCCATATTATCCAGAAGCTGTTCTTCCATATTACGTCTTTGGACGGTTTCCGTATACTCAAGCAAACGGTCGGCAAGTGTGGACTTGCCGTGATCTATATGCGCTATAATAGAGAAGTTACGAATATTATTCAGACGGGAGGACATTGAACCATTCCTTTGAGATTAATTTAACACCGGATTTACAAAATCATACCATCCATTATAGTATACGGAACGGAATAAATCAATATGATTTTGTAAAAGATAAAATATATAAAAAATCATTCTCAGATAAATATGAATAATATCGGTTTTGTCTTTACTTTTCATAATGCATATGATAAAATTACAACAGTATAATCATGCTCTGAAATGTTTTATAAACAACGCGAGATAACCGGAGTATCCGGAACAGATACACCAGTAAATAAAAGAAAAAACCTTCATTATGAACAGTAATATATCGGAAAGACAGGAGATTAAAAATGTATTATTATCAGAAAACCGTTGACCTGAAAGCAGAAATACAAAAAAATCCGGTCAGCGGAAGAATTATCCGTGATTATTACATGGGTATCGGCTATAAAGAACAGTTAAATGCGCCTGTAGCAATTGCACGCGCAAATGCCTTCAGAAAACTCCTTTCGGGCACAAAAAAATATGTTTATAAAAACGATATTATAGCAGGTTCGATCCGGGGTTTGTTTGAAGAAGGGGTAAGTGACGCCGAATATGCCCGTTACAGCGCATATACAAACCGCTTCGGACGGCGGGGCTGGCTGCAGGGATGTGACCATTACGCATCGGCATATGACAGGCTGATTTCACTGGGTGTCGGCGGAATCCGCAAAGAGATCGCCGAGTCCGTCGTTCGCTGGAAAAAAGACAAAAACCGTCTGGATTTTCTTAAAGCATGCGATATATCAATGATCGGTTTTGCCGAAATGATCAACGGTTACGCAGAAGCTGCGTCAGATCCGGATATCAAACGTATTTGTCAGAACATCAGTGAAAAACCCGCTTCTTCCTTCAGGGAAGCGCTGCAGCTTGTTTGGTTCGGACATATAGCCTATCTTTATCAGGGTTTGTATGCAATGGCTCTCGGACGAATCGATCAGTATCTGTATCCTTATTACAAAAAAGACGTAGAAGACGGAATACTGACACAGGATGAAGCGCAGTTCTTACTTGAGAACGTTTTCATGAAGATCGGTGAATACAGAACCTGCTACGGCGGAGACGATGTATGCAACATCTGCATTGCAGGAGTGACACCCGAAGGTGAAAACGCCGTCACCGACCTGACTTATGCGGTTTTGCGCGCGGTAGGCAAGTGCAATATACCGGGACCCAATCTGTCGGCGCGTATCAATGTCAAAACACCGGACAATTTCCTTGAAGAGGCGCTGACTGTAATAGGCACAGGTCTCGGGTATCCTGCTTTAATGAGCGATACACCCAATATCAAGGCGCTTATACATATGGGATACGCCGAACGGGACGCAAACAACTATTGCATGGTCGGCTGTATCGAAAATTTCCTGCCGGGAATGCAGCCCCCGTGGTCTGACGGACGTTTTGATTCGGTCAAGTTTTTGGAATACACTTTAAATAACGGTTATGATATACTTAACGGAAATAAAGCCGGGATAGACGTCGGAAATCCGTGCGAATGGAAAACCATGGATGAGTTTATGTCTGCATACAAGGCACAGCTTTCAGATGCCGCGTCTGAATATGCCTGTTCCGTCAGCCTCGAGCACGGCCGGCTGAACAACGAATTTTATGTGAATCCCTATATGTCCTGCCTTACTTACTGCTGTATAGAACGGGGCCTGGATATATCGAACGGAGGAACCCTGTATCCTTCTGCACACGGAGCATGCGGCATGGGTATCGGAACGGTAACCGATTCGCTTGCAGCTGTCGAAAAGCTGATATACAAAGATAAAGCTTTGTCCATGGAGACCCTCCTTTCCGCATTAAAAGCAAATTTCGAAGGCTATGAAGAGGTTCGCCGCCAGCTTCTGGACGTACCGAAATACGGCAATGATTGCGATGAAACCGATAAGTGGGCTGTCTGGTACGTCGAATATTTATCCGATTTATTTGACGGGTACCGGCTGCATGACGGAGGACGCTTTTATACCGCGATAGCCTCAAATACGAGCAACATTCCAGCCGGTGCGCAGTGCGGGGCAACTCCTGACGGCAGAAAAGCTCGCGAACCTCAAAGCGACGCCGCTTCTCCGACTTACGGGAGAGACAGAAAAGGACCTACCTGCACCGTAAAATCGGTTTCAAAACCGGATTATTCGCGTGTTGCCTGCGGAACTGTGGTAAATCAGAAATTTTCCCCGAACATGTTCAAAGGACCGGCGAATATTAAGCGGCTTGCTTCTCTGGTAAGGGTATATTTTAACCGCGGAGGACAGGAGATGCAGATCAATTCGGTTTCCCGTGAAATACTGATGGATGCTATGGAGCATCCGGAAAACTACTCGAATCTTGTCGTACGCGTTTCAGGGTTCAGCGCATATTATGTCAATCTCGACCGGGCGGTCCAGCTCGATATATTAAACAGAACGGAGCATGCCTGAAATGACAGTCGATGTTTTTAATATACAGCATTTTTCGACCGGCGACGGTCCCGGTATCCGGACAACCGTATTTCTTGAAGGCTGCAATCTGCGTTGTCCGTGGTGCCATAATCCCGAGTCTTTTTATACCGGTGTCCATCCGCGCAGTATCGACGACATTCTAAATGAAGTGATGGGTGATGAGGAATTTTACCGTCAGTCCGGCGGAGGGGTCACACTATCGGGCGGAGAACCGCTGCTTCAGGGAAAAGGCTGCATGGAACTCCTCCGGAACTTTAAAGAAAAAGGTCTGCATACTATTGTTGACACCGCACTGGATATCGAAGGAATCGATCTGTCCGAAACCGCATTGTTTACCGACACATTTTATACGGACCTGAAAACGGCGGATGAAGAAAAATATGCCTCGGTTTGCGGCGGTTCGATGGATGTTTTTATCCGTAATTTAGAAAGATTGATTCAAACCGGCGCAGATATCGTATTGCGGATCCCGCTTATACCCGGATTCAATATGGACAGCTGTTCAATCGGAGGAATCATCGCTCTGGCAAAAAAATACGATCTTCCCGTGACGCTGCTTCCTTTTCACAGGCTGGGTTCGGCTAAATATAAAAACCTCGGGCTGGTTTATAAGTATGCGGATACAGAACCTTCATCGGATAAAGAAATAGAAGACATAAGACAAAAATTTACAGATGAAGGTGTATCGGAGGCTAATACATGAATTACGATCATAAAACAGGATGGGCGGCGGTTTTTGATGGTCCCCAAAAACCTTTCAGACTAAAAGAATATCCGGTAACCCGACCTACGGCGGGATATGCGCTGCTTCGCCTGCTTGCCGGCGGTATATGCGGAACAGACGTGCATATCCATCACGGAAAGCTCGGACAGGATTCACCGCTTATTATAGGACATGAATTTATCGGTGAAATACTGGATATCAACGGGACCGACAAATCATTTTCTCCGGGTGACCGGGTGATTTTCAATATGGCGGCACCTTGCGGAAAATGTAAATTATGCTTAAGCGGTGACAGCGCCAACTGCCTTCATTTTGAGGTCGCATACGCACATAATCCCGAAATGCCCCCGCACTTCTTCGGCGGGTACGCAGAATACGTCTATGCCAAAGCCGACACCGGCGACGGCGCACTGATAAAATTACCCGACAGTGTCGATTATATGGCTGCAGCCATGTTTCCCTGCGCCGGTCCGACGATCACTCATTCCTTTAAACTGGGCGGTATATATCAGAACAACGCGAAAAACATAGAAACAGCCGTCATTCAGGGGGCCGGTCCCCTGGGATTGTACTCTTCACTCTGGCTGACGTTAAACGGGGTTAAAAATATCTTCACTGTCGTGCGCGACAAAGAAAATTTGCGTGCCGCACAGATAAAAAAACTCACGCGCTCTTTGGTGACAACCGAAGACGAAATGCGTTCTTTAATAAAAAACGGACTTTCTGTTGATCTTGCCGTCGAGTGTTCCGGAAATCCGGAAGCGTTTCATTTCGGATGCGAAATATTGCGCAACAGAGGCATCTATCTTGTGCCGGGCCAATATTCGGACAGCGGAAACATCGCATTCGGACCTCAGATCATCACATTCAAAGCACTCCGGATATTCGGTTCGTCTCAATATGACGCATCTGATGTTGCCGACTATATTGCATTTCTTGAATCCAACACGGCTAAACAGAAAGATATCGCGTCCTGTGTGAAAAGTTTTCCGCTATCTGATGTAAATGAAGCGATGACTGCGGCGGAAAAACACCTCTATTCGAAAATCGTCTTAGTATAACGGGTATTCGCATGATGAAAAATCGAAAAAAGAGAGTCCATCTGATCAGCAATGCCCATCTCGACCCGACCTGGCAATGGGAATGGGAAGAAGGTGCCGCCGAAGCTGTTTCCACTTATCGCGTGGCAGCGCAACTGTGCGAGGAATACGGCGAATATGTTTTCTGTCACAATGAAGCGATATTATACGAATGGGTTCGCGAATATGAACCGGCTTTGTTTCAAAAGATCCGGCAGCTGGTTGCCGGGGGGAAATGGCATATCATGGGCGGCTGGTATATTCAGCCGGACTGCAATATGCCCTCCGGAGAAGGATTTGTTCGCCAGAGTTTATACGGACTTAATTATTTTCAAGAAAATTTCGGCGTCCGTCCCCGTACGGCCGTAAATTTCGATTCATTCGGCCATTCGCGCGGACTTGTTCAGATATTTGCCAAAAGCGGATATGACAGCTATATTTTCAGCCGGCCCGACGAAAGTTTCTGTCATTTGGAATCCGATTTATTCCGCTGGGTAGGTTATGACAATTCATCCGTTATGGCTTACCGTACCCGCGAAGGTTACGGGAACAACCTCGGTCAGGCCGTCAATAAAATCAAAAGAACGCTGAAGCTTCGCGAAAGCGAAGAACTTTGTCTGTGCTTATGGGGAATGGGCAATCACGGCGGAGGAGCATCCCGCCGGGATATTCAGGACATCGCCGAATTCAAAAAAGAAATGTCGGACGAAGGAATTGAAATATTACATTCGAATCCGGAAGCGTTTTTTTCCGAACTGAAAAAAAGCGGACGCGTTCTTCCCGAACACAAAGGTGATCTGAACCTATGGGCGCCGGGCTGTTATACAAGTCAGATACGAATCAAACAAAAATACCGGGACCTTGAGAACATGTTCTTTTCTGCCGAGAAAATGTGTACCGCCGCATCCATGAACGGTTTGATGAATTACCCGCATACCGAATTCAAGGAAGCGCTTCTCGATATGCTGACTGCCCAGTTTCATGATTATCTTCCCGGTTCATCCATACAGCCGGTGGAAGAAATGGGTATTCGAAAACTTGACCACGGGATCGAAATCATGACACGTGTACGCGCAAGAGCGTTTTTCGCTCTTGCCGGCGGACAGGCTGCCGCCGCCGGGGATGAGATCCCTATTCTTGTTTTTAATCCCCATCCGTATGAAATCGAAACCGATATCGAATGCGAATTTATGCTGTGGATTCAAAACTGGTCGGACAAATTCTATTATCCCGCCGTGTATGATGAAGCCGGTAAATTATGCCCGTCTCAGCCGGAAAAAGAAAACAGCTCCATACCGCTTGACTGGCGAAAAAGGGTGGTGTTTCATTGTAAATTATCACCCTCGTCCATGTCGCGCTTCAACTGCAAATTTACGCTGATTCCCATGGATGGGGTATCAAAACCCATGTCGACCGCATTGTCGTCAACCACTCATTTTATTTTCGATAACGGCGTCATGCACGTAGAAATTAACCGCATGACCGGGCTTTGCGACAAATACATCGTAAACGGAAAGAATTATCTGAAGTCGAGTGCATTCACACTTGACGTTATAAAAGACAATTTCGACCCGTGGGGTATGACCGTCACGGAATTCCGAAATAAAACCGGAGAATTCACCCTGCTGTCCGACAAAGAAGGCTCGCTTTTTTCGGGTCATGAGGAACATATTATTCCCTCCGTGCGGGTCATCGAAAACGGCGACGTCCGCACGGTTATAGAAGCGGTTTTCGGGTACAATCTTTCCCGTGCGGTTGTGAGATATAAGCTTTCAAAAACCGATCCTTCCGCGGAGATTGAAATACGCTTATTGTGGAACGAGAAACAGCGGATGGTGAAGCTGGCGATTCCCGCTGCATTTTCCGATGTAAAATGCCTCGGTCAGGTCGCTTACGGAACAGAGTCTTTGCCCGTTACCGGCCGCGAAAACGTATCACAGAAATTTATCGTCATGCATAATGATCAGGACGCGTTTTCCGTATTCAATGACGGTATATATGGATCTTCCGCCGAAGACGGACAGTTAAAATTAACCCTGATCCGTTCCGCAGGCTATACGGCACATCCGCTTGGTCCCGACCGTCCCGTAATGCCGCGCGACCGTTTTATGCCGTATATCGATCAGGGAGAACGGATTTATAATTTTAAAATAACCGCCGGCAATTATGAAGAAATAATTGAAAACACAGGTAAAAACGCTCTCGCATATAATGAAAAACCGGCAGTATTATCTTTTTATCCCTGCGGTGAAGGGAAGCGTTCTCTTCCGGGCGCGGTTATTCATGGCAGAGGCATCGAAATGAGCGCGCTTAAACACGCCGAAAAAGAAGAAAATACTTATATTATACGCCTATTCAATCCTTCGGATAAAGACATAGAAACAGATATAAACCTGCCCGCCTTAAATATTCAATCAAAATTTAACATACCCTCCTTCCAGTTTATCACTTATAAAATAAAAAACGGAATAATTAACGAATGCAGCCTGACTGAAGAACCATAATTTCAGAACGGAGATTCCCGCGGATATTGAAAAAACAAACGGTAAGACTATTAACTTTACGTAGTTAATAAGTTTTACCGTTTGTATTTAATAGCTGAAACGAGGTCAGATAGATATGACTGAGAAAATAACGCGGATCATCAAAGACAAAAAATTAAACGTATTCCGAACCGTTCTTTATTATGACGGTGTAACGGAAGATGAAATACTCATTCCTGCGGCTCCCTGTCAGAATTGCTATTCTCTTTCCAAAAGCATTACTTCGATTGCCGTCGGAATTGCGCAGGATATGGGAAAACTCGATATTAAAAATCACATGATCGTTTATTTCCAAAATGAACTGCCGGATAACTACGACAAAAAGCTTGACGATGTAACAATCGAACATCTGCTGACTATGACTATGGGAATATCCAAAGGATATTTATTTGAAAGTGACCGATACAGCTACAGTGAACGGAACTGGGTCAAACTTATTTTATCCCGAACGCTTGAATATGAACCGGGTTTAAAATTTACATATTCCAATTCGAATTATTATTTAATCAGCTGCCTGATCCATCGTGCTTGCGGTATAACGATGCAGGAATTTCTGCGCATTTATTTGTTTGACCGTATGAATATAAACAGCTATGCCTGGGAAACGTGCCCCCGCGGAGAAGCAATGGGAGCGACCGGTCTGTATATTTCAACACCGGATATTGCGGAAATCGGCATCATGCTGCTGAACGGAGGACTTTACCGCGGGCAAAGAATCATTTCATGCGATTATCTGACGGAAGCTGCCGTCAATCACGTAAATGCCGGGAATAAAAATTACGGTTACGGTTTTTGGATAAATAAATACGGTTTTAACGGAAGCGGCGCTTACGGACAGACTCTTTTCGTCATGCCCGAAAAAAAACTGGTTTTCGCAGCGCATGCTTTTGAAGATAACGCCGATTATCTCGGAATAGTTGAAAGCGCATTTAATTTTTAATACGTCTTGCCTCCAGATAATACCGTTTTCCTGCGGCTTCACCCATCGAAAACGATTTGCGGGGCAATACTCCGTCCCTTTTGATAATTTCGAACAGCTCTTCTTTTTTCATGCCGCCGAAAACAAACCCGGCACATCCGCTTCCGGTTGCCAGCCGCCGGAGAACATCCTCTCCGTGAATATAATCAATACCGGCCTCTTTGTGCTGTGCAATATAACCGTCAAGGAAGTCCTGCAGCAATCCGACAGGGAAGCGTTCGGTATAAAAAATACCCGATATGTCCGACGTTATAAATTCTATCGGTATATTTCCCCCTGTATTCAGCGCATTTTTTGCAGCGGCATATAATTCGGCCGGGTCAATACCGGTTATCAGTCTGTAAATGGGTTCAAAAACAAGCGCATTGTCATGAATATTGACCACTTCGGCAAGGGTGTAACGTGAAAGTTCATTCCTGTCGGATTCATAACAGGCTTTTGCGGTAGCCAACGAATGATTGCCGTCTCCGACAGCAAAAAGCAGAGGTTCGTTCTCGCCTTCAGTCAGCTTTGACATAGAAGAGAAAATAATTCTCTGTATATCGGCGGGAATCAAATATCCCCTGATGTGACCGCCGCCCAGCATCAGATCAAAATCATAAACGTGCTTCAAGCCAATAGAGGACAGCGGTTCGATGACAGTTTTCAGCGGGTCGTCGATAAGCAGCATGACATGCGGAAGTTCGAGCGGAGCATCGCGGCGTATTTTGACACGAGGGGGAATCCGTTCCAATACGGTTCCTTCAGTAGCGCGGATCATCGCTTTTTTTTCGGGACGGTAATCATATGCTTCAAGGTCTATTACGCCTACGATACCGTGTCTGATGCTTCTGTCGGGTAGAGTGCGTTCCACATATATCATGGCATCTTTATATTCCCGAAAAATACCGTCGCTCAAATATTTAAACATATTTTGATTAATATCCGTAATGCGCCCGGTGATATCATTTTTAAGATAAATTTCAGGCAGTATGAGATGATACGACGAGGGTGTTTTCCCGACAATGTCAGTCACTTTATCCCAGTATTCGGGTTCGGAAGTAAACTGATCACATGCAACGACAGACCATTTTTCAAAATTTTCTTCAGGCAGCAGGATATCCGCTGCTTTAATTGGAAGAAAGGTCATATTTTTCTCCTGTTAATATGGCAAATATTTATTTGTGCGGGAATTTATATGTGCGGATGTTAAAACACCGCAGTTTTTTATTGTCATAGAACAAATAAAAACCATCCAGATTATAACATAAACAAGATGATTTATCAAGCCGAAATTCTGCAGCGGGCATATTTTCGATCAGGCAGGAAATCAGCCACATGATATTTATATCATGCGGCTGATTTTCCGGAGACTTCATGCCTGATTATTTCAAAGTTGAAAACATAAAGTATTTATATCCGAGAGGCGACGCCCATGTGTCGCGGAGTGTCGTGCTCTGGAGATAAACATCCACATAATAGTAAATCGGGCTGAGCATCCATTCGCCGAATATAATATCTTCGGCTTCATGCATCAGTTTCATACGTTCCGCCGCATCGGAGGAAGATTTGATTTTTGTTATAAGTTCGTCATACGCGGCATTTGACCACTGGGCATCGTTGTTACCGCCGCCCGTGACCCACATGTCAAGAAAAGATATGGGATCATTGTAATCGCCTAACCAGCCGTTCCGTGCGATTGAATATTCGCCGTTCTTCCTTGTCTCCAGGAATGTAGCCCATTCCTGTGCGACTATATCGATTTTAACGCCGATTTTGCCCCACATATCCTGGAGTGCTTCCGCTATCAGCTGATGTCCCGTTCCCTCGTTATGGATATATTCGATGGCCGGCAGACCTTCGCCGCCCGGGAAACCGGCGTCGATAAGACACTGCTTCGCTTTTTCAACATTGCCTTCATAATCATAAGGATCGTAATAATCACCGCCGACATCACGGAATTCCTTTTTGGGATCGGCATCGGAAAGACCGATCGGAACATAAGCTCCGGCCGGAACCTGTCCTGCCTGACCGATGTTTACACAGATATAATCGCGGTCGATGGCAAGCGTCAATGCTTCACGGACTTTAGCGTTATCAAGGGGAGCTTTCTGCACATTGAAGCTGATATAGTATGTTCCGAGCTGACCGGCTTTGTTGAATTCGGGTTTGTCACTCCATGCCGCTATTTCGTCATTGGGCATACCGTCTGCAAAAAGAATTTCGCCGGCCTGGAAAGCGCTGAGGATCGCAACGTCATCTTCCATCAAAACGAACTTGATGGCAGCAGGCCCGAGTTTTTCAAAGTTCCAGTAATTTTCGTTTTTCACATACTTGATATATCCGCTCGGTACCCATTCGGACATCTTATAGGGACCGTTGCCGATATATGTTTCAACCTTGGTAGCCCATGCGTCGCCGTTGGCTTCGATCAGATCCTGACGGACCGGCGCAAAAGTCGGGAACGCGGTAAGTTCGAGGAAATAAGGAGTTTTATTGTTGAGTTTGACAACAACCGTTTTGTCGTCGGGAGCGGTAACGTTCAGTGTTCCCTCCGCAAAGCCCTCGATCACTTCAAACATATAGGCATAATCCGCTGCAGTGTCGGGAGATATCGCACGGTTCCATGCATATACGAATTCCGATGCTTTAAGGTCGGTTCCGTCGCTCCATTTAAGCCCCTCGCGGAGGTGGAAGGTGTAAGTTAAGCCGTCATCACTTAATTCATACGATGATGCCTGACCGGGTATAGGAGTGCCGGTTTCGTCGAGGGTATACAGCCCTTCAAATCCATGAATGATGAGTGTCGCGCCGTCGACGGCTGAGTTCAGTGCGGGATCGATGGTTGCGGGATTCGGTCCGATGCATACGGCGAGTTCATCGATAGGTTTACCGCCGCAGCCTGAAAGAGCAACGGGAAGTAAAATAAGAAGAACTAAAAGTAAAGCGAGCTTTCTCATGATTTCCTCCTTAAAATAATAAAAATATTTATAATCAAGCAATGTTTTCACATTGCTATAATTAATTATATGATATGACAGGCTGCAAAATGTCCTGGCGATATTTCACGGAATTCGGGTTCTTCCGCAGCGCATTTTGCTGTGGCATAAGGGCATCTTGTGCGAAAGCGGCAGCCGGAAGGAGGATTAATGGGACTCGGAACATCGCCTTCAAGAATAATACGTTTCCTACGGCGGCAAATTTCGGGATCTGCACAGGGTATTGCGGAAATCAGACTTTTTGTATACGGATGAACCGAATGAAAAGTCAGTTCGTTCGAAGCCGCAAGTTCTACGAGTTTGCCCAGATACATAACTCCGATTCTGTCGGATATATGATTCACGACAGAAAGGTCATGGGCAATAAATAAATAAGTCAGGGAAAGCTCATCCTGCAGTTTTTCAAGGTAGTCGTACATTTCTTTGTACTCATCTTTCAGCGGGAACGCCTCATCGTCAAGTCGGCTTAATAGTTCGGCATATTCTTCCGGCTCTTGACGCACGGACGCCACATCAAACTCGTATACCCAGCCAA
>CAZVPD010000018.1:5084-34155 GCA_964628455.1 uncultured Lachnospiraceae bacterium | reverse complement strand
TCGTAGTAATCGGCGGAATCGAGGATCCTGTCGGCATCGAGCCACGAACCGCCCTGGGCTGCCGCACCGAGAAGACTGCTGAAATCACCGCCCCCCAGGAAGGACCCGAGCAGACCCGATATCATTTCGGCGCCTGTATTTCCGCCCGCCGAACCCATCAGAGACTGCAGGGGGTTCGGAGCGCCGCTCGTGACGATCTGACCGCCCGCCTCAAGGCTGGCGAAGCTCTTGATGCAGCTGCTGTATTCGTCGTCCATACCGATCTTGTCGTAAGTCGAGAGCATCCTGTTCACACCCGACAGTTTGTCGTAGGGGAAATAGATGGAAAGGCCGTTGGCGTTCGATATGGAAGACCTGTTGTATTTGATGCTCTGCTTCAGGACGGCGGCCATCGCGTCCGCTTCATCCGTGCCGATGTTGCCGGCGAAGTGGATAAGGTCGATCTGGTCGATCTGCACGGACTGTCCGAATTCCCGCGTGTTCCCCCGTGCGTCCGAAACGGTTTTATACTGATCGTTGTCGATCATCTCTCCGGCGGAGGAGGAAAACGACCTGAACACACCGGGGAATGTGCCGCTGAGTTCCGCCAGGTCCACCAGGGAAAGGGTCGTTTTGTCTCTGGGATTGGAAGCGGCGCAGCGCGCCATGAAGTCGTCGATGATGTTCTTGCCGATCTCGACGGTGCTCATCGAAGTGTCGGCGGAAAGCCTTGTGATCCAGCCGGTGTAATACCAGCCGATACCCGGTTCCGTTTCCTCGGATGCGAGCATATAATCCGCGTAGTCGGAGAGCATCAGCGCGTTTTCGAGGGTGGCCATCAGGCACGCGTCGAAGCCGATGAAGTCAAAGACACAGCCGGCATTCTTCAGGGCCGTGTCGATTTTATCGAGCGTCATGGATGTGCCCGGGAATTTCTGGTCGTAGCCGTATCCCGAAAGAGAGCCGCCGCCGTGGTCCCAGAAGATCAGGGCGTTGCGGTTGGCCGGGTAATTTGTTTTGCAGAATTTGATGAAATCGGTAAGGGTGGCCGGATCGGTCATGGACCTTGCGCCGAGATCGTCCCGAAGAAGCTCCAGACCTTCTTCGGTGCACTGCCAGCGCTGGTTCACGGAGCTGCTGATGCCCTTGACCTGCCATGCGGAGGTTCCTCCGGTCTCGACGATGATGTTGACCTTGTCGCTGATGTCGGCTCCGAGAATTTCCTTCAGGTCCGCCGTGGCCATCCCGTTCTTGGACTCGAGGTCGGTGCCGCACATGAAGATCATGACGGTAAACTCATCGCCGCCGTTTCCTTTTATGACCGTGCGTTTCGGATTTGCCTCTCCGGAAACCGAAAGGTTTGCCTCGGGGGTCTCGCCGGCCGTTACCTCCGGGAAATCCTGTTCGCCGCTGACGGGTTCGGCTGCCGGATTTCCGAAAAACGACGAGATCAGCCAATAGCCGACAAACACGATGATCGCGACAATAATGATCTTTTTGAGCGCCGACCCGCCTCCGGAACGTGCGGGTTTTCCCGAAGAGGCCGCGGCCATCGCCGCGCCGATGACTCCTCCGAGAAGATCGGAATTCTGCTGCCGGTCTCCGCTGCTTGCCGTGCCTCCGAAGGATGTTTTCGTCTTCTGTGTTTTTCTGTCCGCGTATCCGCCGGCTTTACCGGCCGGCTTTCCGCCGGTTTGCACGGCGTCGCCCCGCCTGAATACGCCGGCGGTGCCTCCGGCGACTTTTTTCTTTCTGCCGGCGGGTCTGTTCCCTTTGTTCATGATCCTTGCTCCTTTTTCGGTTTTTTTCGCTTTGGTTTTCGGATGTTCGGACCTGCGGTTTTTCATTCACGGGATCGGTTCGGGCGGATCCGTATATTTCCCGATCGATCCCGCGATTTGGAGTTCGAGCGCGCGGCATTTTTTCAGCGAAGCGATCAGCAGGTCCCGCCGTTCGTTGTTGGTTATTGCGAGGACTGCGGGATCCGACCATTGGTTTTCAAAACCGGTCTGCGCGCCTTCCTGCGCCGCATTCTTTAACTGTTCGCATAAGCCGGCGGCTTTGAGCAGATTCTCATCACCGCTCGCTTCCGCGTATGTTTTCAAAAATTTATAAAGCTGCAGGCGGTTTTCATACAGCGCGATGAAATGCGGGAATACAGGCGAAGCAAAATAAAAGACTTCGCTGTTTTCGGCGTTCGCCTGCTCCAGCTGCCGGATCCATGCGTCATAGATCGCCTGCCCGTAACCGAAATGCACGCGCTCGGAGTCCATCTTCGGCGGCGGCTCCGTTTGGGTCAGCATACGGTATCCTTGGGCGAGAGCTTGTTTATATAGGATATTGCGGTGAAGCTTTTTGCCGTCCGGAGATATAAATGTTATACCTCCGGGCCTTTCGCCGTTCGGTTTGAACAGGCCGTCATCGAAAAACTCTTTGGTCAACTCAAAAAACTCCGTTGGATTTTCGAAATCATACGAACAGTTCAGCATATCGTTCCCGTGTTCGAATTTATGACCTGTCAGAATATTTCCGTTGTCCTTATATCCCCGGATCAGATAATCGAAAGGGCCGTTCCCTTCGTCGATGTGTACCGCGTTTCCGAGATAAATCTGTTCTTTGATCATGGTGATGATCTGCTGTTCCGAAAGACCGCCTGTTTCCGGCCGGTGAGACGAACATCCATATGCCGCCATGCTCGGGGAATCGTCCGGCAGGCAGTAGAACAGTCCGAACGCATGTCCGGTCAGGACGTTATGGACGGCATATTCTGCGTCGTCGCTGATCAGCGCCCCGCTGTCGTCCCTCCTTTCGGTTCTGCCGTATAAAAGTCCGAGCGCGCCGTAAACGGCAGGTTCGACGTTGCTGTAAGGCCATCTGTCGCCGCTGAAAGGCGCGACTCTGTCTTTCGGAAGGATCAGGTATTCAATCGGGAGTCCACGACCCGGTTCCGCATTTTCTGCGATATCCGCCGTATCTCTTAACGGTACCGGATTGTTGCCGTATGACTCAGCCCGCGGATTGATCTCACCGCATTCTTTTTTTTTCATGTCGGATTCTTTCTTTATGATTCTTTTTTGTTTATTCTGTGTGTCTTTTGTCCGGCAGAACGTCCCGTCTGCGGGAGATATACCGGATGAGCGGAAATTCGCCTGTCCGGTCCGATGCGCTTACTTCGGGTATTTTAATAAAGCCGCATTTTTCGAGAACCCGCCGGGATGCGTCATTATCGGCGCGGCAGATTCCGTATAGACGGTCGATCCCGAGATACTCCGTTATGACCGGAAGGAAAGCTGTCACGGCTTCCGTGGCGTATCCGTTTTTCGTATAGTCTTTGCCGATGTGATAGCCGATCTCCCAGCCGGATTCCGCGGGTACGGCCTGTATGTGACCGATATGCGTCCCGTTCTTAAGCAGTACGGGGTACACGAGGGGCGAATCCTTTCGCTCATAGAACGAAACAAGAGCTGCGATCGCGGTTGCCGCGGAATCAACGGTTTCAAACACCTCGTCCGGCAGAAAGGCCCGGTTGTCTCCGTCCTTCGAGTTCAGGCAGACGCTTTCCGCCATGTCCGGCTGAAATCCGGTGATGATCAGACGTCCGGTCCGTATGGGAGTCCGGTCCGGAGCGTTCACGGTTTTTTTTCTGCCGCGAAAATGAAGGCGGATCCGGTTTCAAATTGATTTTCGGGGATCAGTCCGGCTTCGGCGATCAGGTCCCGGATCTCCTCCGGCGTATCGGGCCAGACGGTGATCCTCCGGCTGCCGAAATCGATCTCCGTCTGCCGGTTTTTATCGGCCGACAGCACGAACAGCCCGTTCGGATTGAGCAGCTCCGCTGCTTTCCGGACGGCAGCACGCTTGTCCCGGATGTGCATGAAGGTAAGGGACGAGTAGACGACGTCGAATTTTTCTCCGAACGGGTAAAGGAGAAAGTCGCCGCAGATCAGGTTCGCATCCGGAAATCCGCGCAGATTCTCTTTTGCCCGCAGGACGGTCTTCGGCGAAAGGTCGATGCCGGTAAAGCGCCCGCATGCGCCGCAGACGCGGACGGCAAGCCGTCCCGTTCCGACGCCGATCTCGAGGACCGACTTGTCCGGCATAAGCCGTAATGCTTCGATGAAGGCCTCGCCGTCCCATCTGTCCATATACTCCTTAAGCGGCGCCGGGTCGCGGACGGGGTCGTTGTTTTCGTCGATGAGGGCGTTGTAGTGGGAGATCATGTCCTGTTTTTCGCCGAACCTGCGCCAGTCATCCGCAGACCATCCTTCATCGAATTCGTAAGAGGCGATCACTTTTCGCCAGACGTCATTCCGCATCGGGAATCCGCCGTCTCCCGTTTCCCTCGCGTGCTGCCAGAAACGGCTCATCGGGAGATCCGACCCTGTTTTCAGTATGGCAATACGCAGCTTTCCCCAGAAATCCGCGTGCGGGAAGGCGTCGAATTCCCTGACAGACTGTATCGTCCGGTTTAAGTCGTATTCGACGCGGTGAAGCCCGATCGCGATCTCCCCGTTCTTATCCTCAAGGGTCGCGTAGGGAGCGCGGGTATCATAATCCGCGGGCATTCCGCAGCTTCCCGGATTGAGCAGGATTTTTCCCGCCGCGTTCCCGAGGAACTGCAGGTGATTGTGTCCGAAAAGACAGATGTCGCCCGGATATGCGGCGACTTCGGCCGTCAGCGATTCGGCGGTGTTCTGCATATCCCGCATCCCTTCTTCAAGGGTAAAAGGGGACCGCTCCATTTTTCTCGCGTAATCCCCCGAATGGAAGGCTCCGAGCCGCGGTTTATGGCCGATGAGCGGGATACTGTGCGACAGATGAAGAATTCTGCCGCCGGAAACCGTTATATCGGCGGTTTCGGGCAGCGACTTCAGATATCCGAAGTTTTGCGCGGACAGGTTTTTGTATGTCCAGAAGTTCGGGTACATCTGCTCGAATTCGCAGATGTCCGGTTTCGTTTCGTCAAGCGACAGGACGCCCGCGTCGCCGTTGCCGGCGATCGCCGTACAGTTCGGCAGGCCGCGGATCGTATCCGCCGTATCGTTCAGGTTCGGCGTGTCGCGGATATAATCGCCGAGAAGCAGAAAAGCTTCCGCGCCTTTGGCCTTTGCATCGGCGACGACCGCCTGTAATGCCGGATAATTTCCGTGGATGTCCGCTATGACGGCGTAGATCATTCGGTCTTTATTCTCTCTTTCTTTTTTTCCGTGCGGTGCGTGCCGGTGAAATTCATGCGCGCCTGCTTCTCCAGATCCGGATGGGCTGCGCCAGCTGGGAACGGGTCAGCATATCCTGACAGTCGAGTCCGATCAGCGTCTTCGACGAATAATCTTTAAGGTCGTCTTTATACAGCATTGGCATATAGGACAGGCGCATGTCATCCGACACTTTTTCGATCTCATCCCAAAACGCATCAGCCCCGGGTTTGTCGCCGTCATACAGTGCCGCATGATACCGGACGGCGGCGCGCATCAGGAGCATGGTCCTAAGGCCGTACAGCAGGTTCCTGCGGTCTTCGTCGATATAGCAGGAGATTTTTTGCAGATCCGCAGCTTTGTCCTTAGAGTCCTTCCCGGAGGGACCGTCGAGTTCCCGCCGTATACCGCAAAGCAGGTTGAAGGCTGTATAGAGCATTCCGGCCGAACGGTCGAGTCGGAGCAGGAGCCCGCGTATATCGCCGAAGTGGGAATCAACGGCAAGCGGTGCCGCCGGTTTTCTCCCGTCCCAGGCGATCAGCTGCGAAAGGATGCTCGAGCTGTCCCAGGAGCGCAGCTGCGAACTGATCTCCCATCCTTCCTCGAGGAGCGTGTAGACTTTTTCCGCCGGTTCCGCGTAGATCCCGTATTTTCTTTTAAAATAGTCTTTTATAAGCGACCCGGCGTCCGCGCCCGTATCCCAGGTCAGCTCCGCGTAGAGATAATGGTTCAGCGCCCTGAACGCCCAGTTGGTCATCGGCAGGTGCATATAGGAGAGGCCCGAACAGCCTATGGCATGGTAATGCGGGATGTCTTTTGCCATCCGCTTTGTAAAGAGCAGCGGCAGATCCTCGAACTTCGAGACGTTGTAATATTCTTCGGGGAAGATCGTCATACCCGGCGCGTTTTCGACCCACCCGGTCAGGCACCGGTCGTAATTCGCATTGAAACAGCAGTCCTCTCCGGGATCTGTTTTCATATCATGGACGTAGCAGCGTTTGATCGGCGCGAATTCGATCATGTCCCCTGCATCAAGCAGGTTTCGGGGAACGGGTTTCGAGATCGGTTCGATCGTAGCCGTCCCTTCGTATGCGCATCCGACAAGCCTGATCCGGTGCGTCAGTATACCCTCTTCCGACGCGCGGTCGATCCTTTTTCGCAGTTCGGACATGAAAAAGATCAGCTGATCGGAATTGTTCCCGATTTCGCGGCACGGACCGCAGCGGCAGCGCGAACCCCAGGTGTCGAATTCCCAGATGCAGAACTGATCACAGTGACGGTATTCCGATGCGAGCAGACAGATGATCTCTCCGGCGAGATAATCGAGCAGATCCGGGTTTGAAATACAGAACTGGGTTGACCGGCAGTTTTCTTTCGTCAGCCCGCCGTCGGAGCGTTTTCCGTACCAGCTGCGGTGCCCCTCCCAGATGGTTTTGCCGTCGGGCATCCTTCTGTCGGGCGCGAGGAGCGTCTCGAAGATATGTCCGCCGTTGCGGAGTTCGAGGCAGAGTTTTTTCTGGATCTTATACGAGTTCGGCCGGTATCCTGCGCCGCTGAGGCGGTTGCGCGCCATCCAGAGCCAGACCTCCTCGGATTCCTTCAGTTCTCCCGTCAGCCAGAAGCCGCGCAAGCCTTTGAAATCCGGCGAAAAAGACGCTTCTTTTTCGGGATAACGCAGGGCATCGCGTTTTTCCGGTATGATTTCGCCCGTCGGGCCCGGCTCATACCAGCGGAATCCCTGGTTCTTCAGAAAATGGTAGCTGCCGTAAAGGATCCCCGCCCGGCCTTTCGCGGATATCCGGACCCCTGCCGGACTGACATAGGGTATAAATCGATACGCGTGGCTTTCGTCCGCCGCGTCTTCGGCAGACAGTTCTATAAATTCACACGTATCCGGAACAGTATTCCGGTAAACGATCTCATAGCCGGTCAAAATCATGCAGAGATATTTTTTCAGTTCAGAGGCCGCAAACGCCGAGGTGCAGCGCAGCGCCTTTTCCGGCTCGGTCTCAAAATCGACATCCTCTTCGGAAAATGCCGCGGGTTCGGTGAGGACGGGCGCGTTTTCTATGTGTATGACGATCGCAAGCTGCTTCATGGCTGCTTCCTTTCCCGAACGGAGAATTATTTCATTGCATTCGAACGGATTAAAAATAAACAAATCGCGCGTCTTGCGGTAAAAATATTCGGTCCGCAGGTGAACTCGGTGCTGCATTGAATAAAAGACTTGATTTTCGTTTCCTCCTGACGGCGCGGTATTCCCGGATTTTTTGCTGTTCAAGGAGGGAAATTCGTTCAGCGGTTATAAAAATCAGCGGAACGGTTGTTTCTTTAAAGAGAACGGTCTATGGTTTCCGCAGATTCCTTATTTTCTGCCTCCGGCTTAAGGACTCGTAACAGTTTTAACATGTTAAGTGAGTTATGTCAATACAAAGTCCGAAAAAAATCCGGAAACAGCGGGATGGGTTCAGAATACAGCAGAATAATGAATTGACATCTGCATATTTATGGCATTATAATGTCATGAACAGAAATTAAATAAAGTACCGAAGGGAATCAGACATGAAAAAAGTCATTTGCGGGATCACGCTGTTTCTTGTGTTCTGTCTTCTCCTGCCGGCAGCAGGCTGCGCAAAAGCGGAAGGTTCGCAGGAAAATACCGCCGCGGCGGATACCGGAGCGGTGAGTGACAGCGATTCCGGCGAGAACGAAACAGAAACCGAAAAAACAGTTAGCCAAACCCTGCCGGCTGACCTGAATTACGACGGAGCCTCATTCGGCATGATATCGGGCGACGAATACAACGGCGCCTGCTTTGTCGCGGAGCTCAACGGCGAACGGCTGAACGACGCTGTTTATGAGGCGGAACTCGCCGTCGAAGCTCTGCTCAATGTCACCGTTACGGAAACATTATCGGGATTCTGGGATCTGCAGAATACCATATCGAAACTGGTAAACGCCGGTGACACCGCTTATCACACATCGACGCATCTGGACCGTTTTCAGATAGCATTGACATTAGCCGGAAATTATTTGCCTCTCGATGACCTTTTGTATGTGGATCTGGGTGCAAATTACTGGGGCGGCAAGGGCACCGAGGTCTTTAATATCGGGAAACGCAGCTATTTTGCGATTTCGTCGTTTAATAATCGTTCCATGATACGCACAAGCTGTATGTTTTTGAATCTTGATTATGCCCAACAGCTTAATACGGGTACTTTTTATGACGACGTTAAAAACGGCGTCTGGACATACGACAGGATGAAAACCGCTGCGGCTGCAGGTTACAGTGATCTGAACGGAGACGGTATCAGGAGTATTGAGGATCATTACGGATATCTTACGTATGACCCGCGTTCGACAGCGATGGCCGCGGTCATAGCATGCGGCTGTGAAAATGACATTTATAATAAAGATGAAAACAACCTGATCGCGTTTAACGTCAGCGAACGGTTTATCGATGCTTTCGGCATGCTGTATGATTTATACAGCAGCGGTGAATATGTGTATATTCAAAAATATGATGACGATTATAAAGCGGTATGGGAAATATTTGAATCGGGAAGAGCGCTGTTTGCGGAAGGTATTCTCGACGCAACATCCAGACTGCGTAATACCGAATTTGATTACGGAATTCTGCCCCTTCCGAAATACGACGAATCTCAGGAAGCTTATCACAGCAGGACCAGCGAACCGAATTTTACAATGGTCATGAAAACAAACGCGGAGCCCGAAATGACCGGAGCGGTGCTCGAAGCCCTGTCTGTGGAAACCTATAATAAAGTCGTGCCTGAATACATCGAAAACACCCTGAAGGTTAAGTATGCGCGGGATGAAGAAACACCCGAAATGGTTCAGCTGATCATCGATACGCGCGAGATGAACATCGCCGAAGCGTTTGATTTCGACAGTTACGGCGACACAAAAATGATGAGCCTGATCATGGGCGCCTCGAATACGATAGCTTCGTATATGGAAGGCAAAAAAACGTCGGCAGAGGCCAAAATAGCAAAGATAAACGAATTCTTCGGCTGAAGGTACTTCAGCCGACAAAACAAAGAAACCATCTTATAAAAAAGGTGGTTTCTTGACTGTTATGGCTTTTGCGGTAAATTGTACTTGACAATATTTTGCGTTATGCTATAGTAGAGATGATCACGATTTGTTTCTCGTGTCTGTCACGGTCGGCTGCTCTTTTGCGCTTTTATCCTATGGCTGAAAATATCCTAAAGGAGAACGATTCCGATGAAAAATCGATCTGCATGCTGCTTTCCCTGCTTACGCTGCTGATGAAAAAAGCGCCCGACGAAAGGGCGCCGTATAGGATCGGCCTGCTTTTTTGACGGTATTGTCTATGACATCGCGGCCTGCTTCAGCCGGGGCGGCCTGCAGACGCTCATCGCCGACACCATACCGAAGTCGCGCGGCAGCACATTCGCGTCCGATTACGCGTCGCTTTCCGAAAAAGCGGAAGAGGATATGCGGAATACAACGGACCTGTACCCGGCGCTGCAGTCCTGAATAAAATATGAGAATACGGGAGGCATACGATGGAGAATAAGAATATATGTACATTCGCAAAGCTCAGACCGCTGAAACTGGGGACGGTCACACCGCGCGGCTGGCTGCTGGAACAGCTTTTGCGGAATAAGGACGGCATGGGCGGACATCTCGCCGAACTGGAGCCGAGGATGATCGCCACGCCGTATACGACGGGGGAAACCGAACCGCGCTGGGGAGAAGCGCGCAAAGCGGGCTGGGGCGCGGAAATTTCGGGCAACTACTGGACCGGACTGATCGAACTCGCTTTTACGCTCGGTGACGCGGAGCTCATACAGAAAGCGGAACAATGGGTCGGTGAAGTGCTGGCGCACCGGCGTGCCGACGGATATCTCGGCACCTATACCGAAACCGACGATCTGTTTGACGACTATAATGCCTGGGGCACTTCGTGCGGCATGAACGCGCTGCTCGCGTATTACGACGCGACCGGACGCGATGACGTTCTCGACGCCGTCTATCGCTGTATGCTCTGGTTCTGCGAAAACTGGAAGGGCGACAAAAAAACACGCTACGCCGGCATTGCGGTCACGTCGGCGATGGCAGCCTGCTATGCTTATACGGGTGATGAGCGCCTGCTGCGGTTCTGCGAGGATTATTACGATTTTCTGGGGAGAAACGACCTGTTCTGCGAATCCCTGGAATCGATGCTTGCCGACACTCTTCATTACAACGCCAACCACGGCGCGGGTTATGTGTATCATATCTCCCGTCCGGCGGAGCTGTATGCCGTCAACGGGCAGAAGAAATATCTCGACGCAAGCCTGAAAGCTTATAAAAAAGCAAAAGACAAAGTCATCCAGAAGACCGGCGGTGTCACCTGCGAATCGGAGTATCTCGCGCCGATCGGCTCGAACGTCGAGACGGAATACTGCGGTTTTGCGATGTACAACAGATCCCTGTTTCATCTCTCCCGGATCACGGGGGACCCGGCATTCGCCGACGAAGCGGAACGCGTGTTTTTCAACGGGGCTCAGGGCGCGCGGAAAAAAGACGAAAAGGCGATAGCCTATCTCTCCTCCCCGAACCAGATCTTTGCGACGACGAACTCCTCCTATGCCGACGGTCCGCATCAGGTGTATGCGCCCTGCGTCCCCGTCGCCTGCTGCCCGGTGATGTCGGTCCGCATCCTGCCGGAATTTGTCGCGGGGACCGTATTCCGCGATGACGAAAAAAATCTGTATTTCGCCGCATACGCTCCGGTCAGCGCACGGTATGACGGCATGACGGTCACGCTGGACACGCTGTATCCGTTCGGGGATACGATAAACTTTACGGTAACGACCGAAGACCCGGTGGTGAAAACGCTGTTTTTCCGCATACCCGGCTGGTGTAAAGACGCCCGGCTTTATATAAACGGTTTAAAGCAGGATGCCGCATGCGAACCGGGAAAATATGCTTCCCTGCGCTGTGAGTGGCATGACGGAGACACCGTCACACTGACGCTGCCGATGAAAGCCGTCATCTCCAGGGTCGATGATTCCGACCGCAGCAGCCTCCGTCCGCTTGCGTTCGAATACGGGCCGCTGCTTTTCGCCCTGCCCATCCCCGAACAGTGGAGCCCTTTTCCGGGCTCGCCTTATACGCCCCTTCCCGACGGCTGGAAATGGTATAACGTGAACCCCGACACGCCCGAAAGCGGCCTTGACGTCTACGACAATATGGGTATGCGCAAATACCTGACCGTTTATAACATCGCGGCGGATGAGAACATGCGGGAAGACGAGATCGAAGTCGTCAGGGAGGAACCGGAGGGTTATGTCTGGGAAAAGCCCTGCGTCCGGCTCCGCATCCCGGCATACAAGGCTCCTTATTCGTATCCGCCGTACCCGTATAAAACGTTCGAGCCGTACTGCACGAACGGCAGGGCGTTTGTCACCGGCAGGCTGACGGCGGAACTCGTGCCCTTCGGCTGCACGGCGCTGCGGATAGCCTATATTCCGAGGGCGGATATTGAATAGAACGGCATGTACGGACTGTCCGGGCGGAATGCCCGGTAAAGCGTAAAAACGCGGCGAACTGCCGTCCGAAAGGAATTTCCATGAAACATTCGGTTTTTCTCACGGTTCCCCCTTCCCGTATAGGCACGAAATGGTGCCCCGACGGAGCGGTCTGCGGCAACGGCGATCTCTCCGTTATCCTGACCGGGACGCCGGACCGCCTCCGGGTCTATTTTTCCAAGTGTGATTTCTGGGACGCTTCGGGCTCTTTGAGGCTGCCCGGAGCGCTCGATATCTTTATCCCGGTGCTGTACGGCGCTTCCTATCTCGCCGAACAGGATATGGACAGCGCGGTCATCACCGGCACATTTATCCGGGGATCTTTCCGCGCTGTGCTCAGGTGCACGGTTTGCGCGACTGAAAACACGGTTCTGTTTGAACTTGTCCTTTCGGGCGGACCGCTGTCCGTCTCGAAAAAATTATGGACGCCTGACGCAAACAACGCGGTCTGCCGCGGCGGCTTTGCCGCCCCCGAAGCGGAGGGCGGGATCCCGCTTTGCGGGACTCCCATAGCGTACCGGACCAGGGAGTTTGTTTCGCCGGACCTTGCGTTTCCTTACTGCGCCGTGACGGCGCTGCGGGACCTGCCGGCCGTCGTGGATAAAAACGGGGATACGGTCCTGCGTTTTGCGGTCGGGGTCATGACCGGATTCGATACCGCCGCGTATTTCCCCCGCTGCCTCGCCCGCATGGCTTCCATGGACGAATGGGAATTCGGGCAGCTCTGGCAGCGCCACGCGGTCTGGTGGGAAAAGTTCTGGGCAAAGAGCACCGTGGCGCTGGACCCTTCGCTCGCCGATGTGGAACTGCACTGGTACGCGGGCATCTATTTTATCGCCTGCTGCGCGCGCAACGGCAAATTCCCGCCCGGCATATGGGGCAATTTTATCACGAACGACGACCCGGCGTGGAAAAGCGACTATCATCTGAACTATAATTTCGAGGCTCCTTTTTACGCGGTCACGGGCGCGAACCATCCGGAGCTGACCGACGGCTATATCAACGCGCTGGAGGAGTATATGCCCCAGGGAGGGGCGTATGCCCGCAATCTGCTGCACTGCGGGGGCATCTGGTATCCGGTAGGCATCGGACCGCTCGGACTGACGGCGGACGTTGCGCCGCTCGGATGGGAGCACGGCGTCAATTTTCTGGGTCAGAAGAGCAACGCGTCGTATGCGGCGTCCGTCATGGTCATGCGCTGGTACGGTACGCGCGATGAGGATTACGGGCGGGAACATATCTATCCGTTCCTGCGCAGAACAGCGGAGTTCTGGGAGGATTACCTGGTCTGGGACGAAGCGGAAGGGCGCTACATCGATTATAACGATTCGGTTTACGAAGTCCCGTATTACAGCGAAGATCCGGATCTGATACCGAAAAACCATGACGACATGAATCCGATAGCCTCGCTCGGGCTCATCCGCATGGTCCTGCGCTGTCTGCTCGATATGTCCGCCGCGCTCCGCCTTGACCCGGAGAAACGCGAAAAATGGGAGCATATCCTGACGCATTTATCCGCGTATCCGACGATGGAGAAGGACGGCAGGCGGATATTCCGCTATGTGGAACGCGGCACACCCGCGGAAGCCGTCGGCTGGCTGAATATCCAGCATGTGTATCCCGCGTCAGAGATCGGCCTTGGCAGTGCGGAGCTGCTGGAAACCGCGCGGAATACCGTTTATGCGGATCAGGCCTGGAACGATATGAACGGCTGCAGCACTTTTTACGCGGCCGCGGTCCGCACGGGCCTTCCGCCCGGCCTGATACTGGAGCAGATGCAGAAGACGATAGCGGAACACGTTTATCCGAATGCGATGATCGGCATTCACTGGGCAGCCATACAGAACTGCAGCCTTGTGCCAAACGCCGTCAACGGAATGCTGCTGCAGAGCCACGAAGGGGTGCTGCGCTTCTTTCCCGTCTGGGACCGGGAAAAAGACGCCGCTTTTACGACGCTGAGGGCGGACGGCGCGTTTCTGGTTTCCGCTTTCTGCAGAGGCGGGGAGACCGGCGGCATCGAAATAGTCAGCGAAAAAGGCATGCCGCTCACCGTGGAAAATCCGTACGCCCGGTGCGCCGTTTACGAAATCGCCTCCGGCGCCTGTATCGGGACTTTTTCGGACCGACGCTTCACGGTCGAAACACACGCCGGCACAGCCTATCGGCTGGTGAATACGTGACCGGATGATAAATATATGTGCGGAGGACGGTATCATGAAAAAAGTGGCCGCTTTCTTTTTGGCCTGCCTGATGTCGGGCGCCTGTTTGTTTTCATCCTGCGGCGATAATTCCGCAAAGGACGTAAAAACCGATACGGGGGAAACCCCGGTTTCTGCCGCGGAAACGGAAGCGCCGCGCGTCTATCCGGACCTCGGCGGCCGGGATATCCGGTTTTTGCTCTGTCAGTCGGATGATCAGAACTCGTATACGCTTTTTCAGGAAGAGATGACCGGCGATGTGGTGAACGATGCGATCGTCCGGGTCAACGGTTCCGTCATGGAAAAAACAAACTGCGGATTTGTCTATACGCGCCTTAATACCATCGAGATCAGTGCCATCACAAAAAGCGTGCAGAGCGGCAGCGACGAATACGACATCACCATCGGCAGGCAGTGGAAAATGGCGCCGATCGTGCTGAAGAATGTTTTTCTGAATGTCGCCGGGTCAGAAAATCTGGATCTTGACAATCCGTGGTGGTACGACAGCTATATGAAGGAGGTTACGGTTGACGGAAGCCGGGTTTACCTGCTGGCCGGGGACATCGGCGTCGACACCCTACGCTGCTGTTCCTGCCTGATCATGGACCTCGACCTGTACCGCAGATACCACAGCGACGCCGAACTGAACGCGTTTTACGATACGATCCTCGGAGGAGGCTGGACGCTTGACCTGTTCGGCGCCATGACAGGCGAATACTATGCCGACCTCAACGGGAACAGCGAGGCGGACGACGATGACCAATACGGATTCGCCACCGCCACCGGCTGCATCACCGACCATTTCACGATCAATTCGGGTATCCGTTTCACCGAACGCGATGAGAAGGGGATCCCGTACCTTGTATTCAACAACGAAAAGACCGTGATCCTTGTGGAGAAAATGTATTCGCTGCTGCACGAAAACACGGGTACCCGGTACAGGGAGGGACTCGATGTATACAAAAAGCTGTCGGGGAGCGAGACGCTGTTTACCTTCCAGTTTATCCGCTGGCTGGAAACGCTCCGCGAGATCGAGACGGATTTCAGCGTGCTTCCTTTCCCGAAACTGGACGAATCCGTCGCTTCTTATTCGGCCCTTCCGCATGACGAGGCGCTGGTTTACGCTGTCCCGACGACATGTCCGGATATCGAACCGTTCTGCGCCGTCATGGAGCTGCTGGGCGAATACGGCAGGGAAAGCGTTTTTCCCGCCTATTACGAGACGAATGTGAAAGTCAAATATCTGCGCGACGAATCGGACGCCGCGGCGCAGCTGATCGATATCATTCACGACCATATCACGACCGATATCGCCTATGTCTACACCTATGCGCTTGCCGATATCGGCGTTTCCCTCCGAGCGGTCGCATTGCAGAAAAACAAGGATTTCGTATCGAATTATACCAAGAAAGAGCAGAATTATCAGGATAAACTCGCCGCTCTGACAGAAATGATGACCGTCGGGGCATAAATTCAAAAAAACGCCGGAAGTCCGGCTGTATAAGATGAAAAACCCCGCGGCACGGCAGAAAATCCGTGCTGCGGGGCTGTTTATCGGGTTTGCATCATTCCTCAGAGACCGCGGCGATCAGGGCTGCGAGCTGTCTCTGCAGAAGCTTCTCGTTCTTGGCGTAATAAGAGGCGAAATCGGTTTTTCCCGCGGCGAACAGCGTGGAGATCGAATAGTCGACGCCGCTGAGCGAGTCTCCGTACTGGTGCACGAAGTTGCAGCAGGCGTCGGCGACGATCGAATCCATCATCTGGCCGCTTATGCTGTCGCGCGTATACTTCGACTTCATGGCGACTTCGAAGATGGTTGCGGTCACGGTCCTGTAGGCTTCGGCGGCCAGCGCTTCGATGACCGCGCCCGACATGTCGATGTCGCGCAGGGTCAGCGGCAGGCAGACGACCGAGGCGTCGCGGTTGATGAACGAGCGGTATCCGTCCTGGCTGTCGTCAAGCTTCGGGAACGGGATGATGCCGTAGTCGGACTCCATGGCGCGCAGGACATCGGTGGTCGCGGAACCCAGCCAGAACGGGTAGAACAGCAGCAGGTCGGAGGCAAAATGTACCGAAGCTTCGTCGTCGCCCTTGAGGATGCCGTTGCCGTCAAACAGGGCGTATAATTTTTCGATCATCGTATACATGCGCTCGTTGTTCATGGTCAGGACCGGATAACCGCTTTCGTCCCGCCTGTACCATTCGACGTCCGTCGTGAAGGTGAAGAAGGCCATGACGGCGTTCGGCCACGGTCCCTGAAGGCGGAAGCCGTACCGGTCGCCGGCGTCTTTCAGCGAATCGCCGTTGATATCGGTATAAACAAGCTTGGTGTATTCGTCCAGCAGGCCGTAGGTCCATTTGCCGTCGTAAACGGTCTGGTACATCGCGTCGGTGTCGGTTGAAATATAATCGGCGTATACTTTTTTATTGTAGTAAAAGCAGGTGGTGCAGGTGAGGTCAGTGAACATCGCGTCGCCCAGCAGATAGTTGAAGGTCTTGCCGTCGATGGACGTTTCGATGATGGCTTTTTCCCACCACCAGGGCTTGTCGAGTTCGACATAGGGGACATCGTTGAAGTCATAAAGACTTGCGTTGAGCCCCTGGTTGACCGAGGAATTCGCGTTGGGGAAGATGACGTCCCAGTCGTCGACGCCCGAAAGCACGTATGTTTTAAATTCCCTGGCGAAAGAATTCTGTTCGGTAAACGAAAACTCGAACTGAACGCCGAGTCTTTCCTGAACGCTGCGGTTGCGGTTGTAGATCGCTGTATCGATGACATCGCCCGTATCCTCGCGTTCCTGCTCGAGGGTGGAGCCGCGGACCCAGATACGGACCGCCGCTTCTTCGAAATCGAGGTCGCCGGGCAGGCTGTCCTTCGCGTTTTCCCGTGCGTCGGGGTCTTCGGTTTCGGCCGCCGTCGCTGCGGCTTCGGCTGAAGTCTCTTCGCTTCCGGTTTGTCCGGCGCAGGAGAGGACGGCTGAAGTGATAAAAACAAGAATGAAAAGGACCGGTAAAATTCTGCGCATGGCTTTCTCCCCCTGTTTTAAAATATAAGAATTGTCAAAGGATCAGTCTGAATATTTTGCTGCCCGAAGCGAGGTAGAGCTTTTCATCGCGCGTGACGGCGATCCTGCCGCTTATGCCGGAATCATGGACCTTCCGGAGAAGGCTGCCGTCTCCGCCGATGACCGCGCAGGAATGCGCGCATACGGCAAGCAGGGCTCCTGTCACCGGAAGAACATAAAGCGCGTGCACCGGATCGTCGTAAACGAAAGATTCGGACTCTCCGAGCGTTTCGTCGTATACATCGACGCGGGGACGGGGTCCCGTGACCGGAACATATATTTTTCCGTTGAAGAATACGGGTTTATTCGGGGTCTCCCCTTCGGGATATGTGATATCGCGGATCACTTCGCATTCGGTGCCGATGCACGCGAGATGCAGGGCGCCCTCGCGGGGACGCAGCCCGTTCGCGCTGTTTCCGGTCGTGAAATAAAGGTATTTTTCTCCGGCTGAAAGGGAATCGACGCACTGTTCGGATACGATATTATGCCATATCTTCTGTTCGTATGAAACGGGATCAAAGCGGGTGATCCCCCCGTCGTAGGTGCCGTAGGATGACTGCCAGCCGGTCCAGAGTTTTCCGTCTGGACCGAATGTGCTGAACCCTGTCGGTCTGATCAGCCCTGCGCTGCCGCAGGAAGCCGCGGTGACCGGATTTTTATTTCCCCTCTGATCCCACGGCAGCTGCGGGTCATAGACCGTCGTGTCCCCGCCGGCGTAGGATGTGCAGTATACCTTTCCGCCCGACACGCACATGCCGTAAACTTCTCCGCCGCCCGTGCAGACATTTTTGGTGTTCGCGTATTCTCCCGTCACGGGATCAAAGCGGAAGATGGTCTGGCCGAAGCCGCTCCCGCCCCGGAGCGCGCCGTCCTCGCCCGCGGTAAAAGCGAGTATGCCTGTGGGCGGAGGGAGGACTTTGAAGTCGTGAAATTCTTTCCTACCGTCTTTTTCCAGAACGTATTCCTGTCCCGACGGTGCGAAGAGCGTGCCGTCCGACAGCGCTGCCGCGGAAGCGGGAACGGTAAATTCAACATCACTCGCCGCGGTTTCGGTGAAACCGGTCCGGCTGTACACTTTATCCCCGACTTTGACCGCGTCGCGCGTGATGCCGCCGAGGGTGCCGGGCAGGGAAGCGGTGATTTTTTCCGCGTGAATGTCATAGATCACGCAGCAGGGGGAGCTGTAGCCGCACTGGATCATGATGTTTCCGTCTCCCCTGTCGTCCGGATATACCGTCCGGCTGTAGAGATTGCCCGGATCGTCCGAAAGGCGGCCGAGTTTTTTCAGTTCTTTTTTCGCGTGGTCGTAGCGCACCAGCACGCATCCGCTGTAGGTGCCGCCGTAAACCCTTCCGTCCGACGCTTTGACAAGATTCCAGATGTATGTCTCGCTGTCCGTCCTGAAAGAAGCAGTAAATGTCCGGGACGGGATGTCGAAAACATGCAGGGCTCCGTATTGCGCGCAGGTCCCTATGAGCAGCGTGTCTTCGTCCTGCAGCGCGAGCGCCCAGGCGCCCGAATCCGAGGGCAGGGCGATGCTTTCCCCCTCTCCGGTTTCCGGGTCGATGATCAGGATCACGCCGGTTTCGCCGGCCGCGAACGATGAGAATACGATTTTTTCTTTTCCGCCGTCTTTTTTGTCTCTGACGGCGATGCTGCCGAGAAAACAGAAGTTCCGGCAGGGCTCTCCGAGTAATTCCAGCTGCATTTTTATACCCCTTTCAATGCCGATTCGAGATCATCCTGTTCGTAGACAAAGCCGTAGAAGAGCGCCGTGTGCCAGAGACCGATCTTTTTACCCCATTCGCCGCGCGCAGAAAAATCGTTTTCCACCGCTGTGGTGCATTCCCCGACCACCGAGCACAGAAATCCGCGTTCGGACATCTGCATCATGCCTCCGGGTGACATCAGGATGCAGCAGTTCAGCGCAAAACCGGCATAGATCAGATGGTTGACGCCGTATAAAGCGCAGACAGCCTGAAGCCTGTCGGAATCCGTGACCATGAGTTCGCCTTCCGCCGGCTTTACGGAGTCGTCGATATCGCGCTCCGCGCATGCGGCGGCGATATCGGCCAGATTTTCGGTGCCGGGATGCACTTTCGCGGTTCGGAATGCTCTGAGTTCGTCGGATACCGCGTCGCCTGCGGGCGGGGGGAGACTGTCACGGCGCAGATTTTTCACCGTGCTGTCGGTAAAGGCGCAGGCGCGGGCGTATGCTTCGTAACGGCTGACGTAATCCCCGCTTTCGACGTGGATCACGTGCATTCCCGCGCCGCGGAAAGCGGAAAGCAGGCGGGGCATGCGGTTGTCGTAAATCTCCCGAGCCCTCGGAAGGTATTCGACCGCGCTCCAGATCCCGGGAAATTTTCGGCGGTCAGCGTTTTTCCATGCGTGCATAACGCACAGGGCGGTATGTTCCGTGCTGAGGGGCAGTTCGGTTTTCAGCCATCCGCCGAAACCTTCGGCGGGGACATCAAGGGAATAATCTGCGCCGAAATGCGCGTAATACCGGGTTGGAACACTGATTTGAGCCATGGATTCACCTCCTGATGCGAAATAAGACCTCAGATTCGTTTTGCCGTCAGTTTTGCGATGTTCTCATGCAGGATCTTCTTCTTGTCTCGGGCCGGAATGCGCGCGTAGCACACCCATCCGAGCTGGGGGGCGGGGTCGCGCATCGGGAGGTCGGAACCGTAGAGCACTTTATCGGCGCCCGCTTCCCGCACGAGGAACTCGATCATTCCGCGCGTGCAGGAGGTGTATGTGATCTCGAGGTACACGTTGTCCCGCTGTTTCGCGAGGGCGATGTTGGTCCTGGCGACGTTATAGTCGATCCCCGTGTGCGCGAGGATAAAGGTGATGCCGGGATACCGCAGGCTGAGTTCCCTTGCTTTTGCCGCCACGCCGGCGTCGCCTGTATGAAGCAGCAGAAGCAGGCGGTGGGCGTCGGCATACGCGTACCAGGGCTCGCAGACAGGGTCGTCGACCGCGAAACGCTGATAGGGCCAGTACGGCTTGATGCCGATAAAGACATCCGGATACAGCTCGAAAGAATTTTTCCATCCGGCCAGGTCTTCGGGGTAGTGGATATTGCAGGTGTTGTATCCCCTGAACCGCCCGGGGTATTTTGTCGCCGCGTATACGCTCTGTTCGTTTCCTGCCATACCGTCCGTGCAGATGCCCTCCCAGGGCGCGGTGAAGATCGTGTCGACCCCGAGCCGGTCCAGCTTCTTTACGATATCGTCGCAGCCCGGATCGGGCATATACAGGCCGGAAACGGTTTTATCCTCTGCGGGCGCCATGTGCGTGTGGCAGTCGGTCACGGGCACCGATATCGGAAGGCCCGCGTCGCATTCGGCGGCTATTTCGTCAAAACCGCATTCCGCGTCGTCGTACAGGGTAAGATCCTCCGGACGGATGCCGAGGAGCCGGCAGGCGCTGCCGCAGGACACCAGGTCTTTGTCGGATTCGCTGATGTCCGCGTATTCGACCAGCGCCTTCAGGGCGCCCATGGATTTCATCGGCCATGCGCTGCCGTAAAGGGCGCGTCCGATGCCGAAATTCTTTTTTGTGATCTCGAGGATGCCGTTGGCCTGATTGGAACTTATGTCGAAGTACAGGTTCGGGTGGCGGTCGAGAAGCGGGAAAAGCCGGCGGTTGCTTCCCCATGAAGTGTTCAGGACGACGACGGAAAGCTCCGGATATGCGTCCAGCAGAGGTTCAAGGTCGCTAAGCGCTGCCTGCGATTCGGAGACAAGCAGCGGTACGCGCCGGTTTATCATGAATTCCGCCTGCTTTTCCATATCCCGGGGATTCAGGGTGCAGCCGAACGTGCGCGGCGCGGCGTAAAAGGCCCTGATCCCGCCGTTATACAGTTTTTCATAGTACCCGGGATCCCCTGTTTCAAACAGTGCCGCCGGCGGAAGCGCCGCGGCGCCCGTCAGGCGGGGATTTACGGCAAGTACCGCGCACAGGGCGCGGTTCCCCGATGTATAGGCATAATCGAGTGCGGGTGTATACAGCACGGCGGCTCCGTGTATGCGGAAATACGCCATATCCTCAAGCAGGGAAGCCGTATCGTGCGGGAAGTCCGGGATCGGACAGCTTGCGCGTCCGGCCGTGCAGTTAATATCGAAATATCTGCGTTGTTTCATAAGTGACCGTCCTTCAGTTGACTGTATGCCTGAAACCTGTTTACCTGCCGTAAAAATATTCATGCACTTTGAGAACGGCGGCGATGGTTTCGGCAAGGTCGGTTTCCGTATAGAATTCGTTGACGTTCAGCCTGACCGCGGTCTGCAGGATCCGCTCCGCTGTCGGGCACATGCCTTTTCCGTAGACGTAGTTTTTTTCGGGAGCTCCGTATTTCGGGCAGTCGAAGGGACAGTGCGTGCCCGGATAAGCGGTGTTCCTGGTGAAAAGGTCGTATTCGTAGACGCAGGTGGGTATGTATCCCTCGGACGCGGGAACGCCTTCGGCGCGGAGCGCTTCGCAGAATTCCGCGCGTGTCGCCCGTGCTGCTTCTTCGTCAATGCGGAACATATAGAACCAGTAGGAAGAGCGGCTGGATTCATAGGTGATCTCCGGGACGTGTATCCCCGGCAGGCTGCGGAAAGCCGCGCTCAGCGCGTCGCCGTAGCGGCTGCGTTTCGAGCATATAAATTCCAGTTTCCCGAGCTGGGCGATAGCCACGGCCGACGTCAGCTCGTTGATGCGGTAATTCGGAGCGAGCGACTCCACGCTGCGCAGAGACAAACCCAGCCTGTCGTAATTTTTGTCCGCAAAACGCATCAGCCTGTGATAATGCTCCTCGCTGTCCGTGATGCAGAGACCGCCGTCTCCCGCCGAGATATGCTTGAAGTCGTTCAGGGAGAAGCAGCCGATATCCCCGAGCGTGCCCGCGAGCCTTCCTTTATAATAACTGAGATAGCTCTGCGCGCAGTCTTCGATGACGGCGATGCCTTTCGGTTTTGCTTCCGCGTTAATGGCGTCCATATCCGCGGGGTTGCCCGCAAGATGAACCGCCAGAACGGCTTTTGTCCTTTTTGTGATTTTTTCCTTCACCGAAGAGGGTGAAAGATTGTAGGTGTACGGTTCCAGGTCGGCAAAGACCGGGATCGCGTTCTGCAGCAGGATGCCGATCACGCTGCCCATATCGGTGATCGGAGAGGTGATCACCTCGTCCCCCGCGGTCACGCCGGCGGCAGCCAGCGCGCAGTGGATGGCCGCGGTCCCGGATGACGAGCCTGTGCAGTATTTTCTCCCGTATATTTCCGCAAAACGGGCAAAAAGTTCTTTTGACTTTTTTCCCTGCCAGTAAAACAGCGTGTTCTGATCCAGAGCTTCTTTCAGCTGCTCCAGTTCCTCGCTGCCGAATCGTTTTCCGGTCCCGTACGGCACGCTTTTGACCTTCGGGCCGCCGTATAAGGCCAGGTCGGATCTTCTGATCATATCGCTTCCCCCTTGCTGTTGTATTTATTGACGGTAATATAAAATCTGACTTCCGTTATATCTACTATAATAGAACGATCTGAATAGAAAAGCAATATATATCCGGAATATAATTGAAATTATACCCGGAACATGCTATAATGGCCGCAGACATCCTATATATGTTTGAGACGGACATCTTTTCCGGAAATGAAGCTGGAAAAATATTTTAACGACGATAAAAATCATGATTCGAACGGGGAAATCAAAACATGGCGAATGCGGACCGTCATCCTTCCGGATGGAATTTCGACAACAGCTACGCGCGGCTGCCCGGGATCTTTTATACCCGCACCGATCCCGAACCGGTCCGTTTACCGGAACCGGTATTGCTCAACAGGGAGCTGGCCTTGTCCCTCGGACTCGATATCGCCCGGCTTGAAAGCGCGGAGGGCACGGCCGGGTTATGCGGCAACCGGCTGCCTCCGGGTTCGTTTCCCGTCGCTCAGGCTTATGCCGGACATCAGTTCGGTTCTTTTACCATGCTGGGAGACGGAAGGGCTCTGCTTCTCGGCGAACAGATCGGTCCCGACGGCGGACGCTCCGATATTGTGCTGAAGGGGTCGGGCAGAACGCCTTATTCCCGGGGCGGTGACGGAAGGGCTGCTCTGGGTCCGATGCTCCGCGAATATCTGATCGGCGAAGCGATGCATGCTCTCGGTATTCCCACGACGCGCAGTCTGGCGGTGGTCGCAGCGGGAGAGCCGGTATACAGGGAAACCGTTTTGCCCGGCGCCGTTCTGACGCGCGTCGCGGCAGGCCATATCCGGGTCGGGACGTTTGAATTCGCGTCAAGGCGGGCTGCGCCCGAAGAATTTAAAATCCTGGCCGATTATACGATACGCAGGTTTTTTTCCGTATTTGCGGGCGAAGAAGACCGGTTTTTCCTGCTTTTAAAAGAGGTTGTCAGGCGGCAGGCATCGCTGATCGCAAAATGGCAGCTTGCGGGATTTGTGCACGGCGTGATGAATACGGATAATATGTCGCTGGCCGGCGAGACGATCGATTACGGTCCGTGTGCGTTTATGGATACCTACGACCCAAAAACGGTCTTCAGCTCGATCGACGTCGGGGGACGTTATGCCTACGGCAGGCAGCCCGGCGCCGCAGCGTGGAATCTGGCGCGTTTTGCCGAAACGCTGCTGCCGCTGCTGCATCGGGACCGTGCCGCAGCCGTCGAAAAAGCGCAGCAGGCCGTTTATGATTTTACGGACCTCTTTCATTCTTACCTGACGGAGGGCATGAGGGCGAAACTGGGTCTCGCCGGCGCGGAGCCGGAGGATGAGATGCTGATCAGCGGCCTTCTCGGGCTCATGCAGTCCTGCCGTGCGGATTATACGAATACATTTCTGGCCCTGACCTTTGGCAGAACGGACGATACGGATTTATTCCGGAACCCGGAATTTCAGCGGTGGCTCGCGGGATGGAAGAGCAGGACCGGCGGCGATCCGGATAGAATAAATCAGGCGTTCCGGCTGATGAAAGATTCCAATCCCGCCGTGATCCCGCGCAACCACAGGGTCGAGGAGGCGCTCGCTTCCGCCGTTGACCGGGGGGATTACGGTGCTTTACACCGGCTGCTGCATGTGCTGTCAAACCCTTACGCGCACACGCCCGAGCAAGCCGAATACGCGCTCCCGCCCCCGGATCCGTCCGAACCCTACAGAACCTACTGCGGCACCTGAATGCGAAAAAACGGCAGCTGTTCTTAAAACACCAGCACATTATGTGCAAACTTCAAAAATCATCAGGATCTTAAAACAAAGGGAGTGATCGATCCATGGCGAATAAAGCGAAAAAACGGACGCTGCTTTTTCTGGCTGTGATGATGTGTGCGGGGCTTGCGGCATGCTCGCAGGGAACGAAGGACACGGGCGCGGACAGCACTTCCGCCCCGGTTCTTACGGTTCCCGAAACGACCGAAACCGAAAAACTGCTTCCCGATATTCCCGAAATGGACTTTGAAGAATATGATTTCCGCGTCCTCACGAAAGGCACTTTCAACGTCCACTGGAAAACACGCGATATTTACGCCGCACAGGAAAACGGAGATCCCGTAAACGATGCTGTTTTCAGACGCAACCGGAAGATCGAAGAGACGTATAATATTAAAATTTCGGAATTCGGCGAAGCGGATTATTTTGCGGCGCTTCGTAAATCCGTGCTTGCGGCCGATGATACCTATGACATGGTTTCTGTCGGGTATACCGCTCTGATCGCCGATCATCTTTTTGTAAACCTGTATGATGTCGATTATATGGACCTCGGAAAACCATGGTATGACCAAAACGCGAACACGTCGCTGTCCGTGCTGGGAAGGCTGTATCAGACCACGGGCGACATCGTTGTCATGGATAACGACGCGACGTGGGGCGTGCTGTTCAACAAGCTTTTAGCGGATGATTATAAACTCGGTGACCTGTATCAGCTCGTAAGGGACAGCAAATAGACGGGTGCAAAACTGCTGGAGTTCGCGAAGCAGGGATCCGAGGATCTCAACGGCGACGGCAAAATGCATGAGCTTGAGGATCAGTGGGGGATCATCGGTTCGGGCTTCAATACGATCGCTCTGGCCGCAGGCGCCGGCGAACGCATCATCGATAAGGATGAAAAGGACAGGCCTTTTATCTCGCTGTTTACGGAAAAGTATATAAAATGCTTCGAACTGTCCTATGAAATGCATGTCGACAACGATTACTGCCTGTATGCGGAGCGGTATGTGTCGAAATATGCCGATCCGTGGACCGACTGCATTGAAAAAGCGTTTGTGGACGGCAGGGCTCTGTTTAATTTTTCGGGGATCAACCGTGTTACCCTGTTCCGTTCGATGGAGGTTGATTTCGGAATACTTCCTGTCCCGAAGTTTGACGATGCGCAAAATGATTATTACAGTGTTGTAAGCTGCGCTTCCTCGTCTTCGGTCGGAGTCCCCGCGACGGCTGCCGATCTGGAAAGGACCGGAATCATCATCGAAGCGCTGTCCGCCGAAAGCTATGTTACGCTGACGCCCGCGTATTACGAGATTTCACTGAAAACAAAATTGTCGCGCGACACCGAATCATCGGATATGCTTGATATTATTTTTGCAAACCGTGTTTTCGATCTGGCGAACGTGTATAACTGGGGCGGGATACTGACTGCAGTCGACGGCCTGACGACCGCAAGGACTCCCGATTTTCAATCGAAACTCGATGCGATCAAAACCAGGGTCGAAACGGATATCGAAAAAACGGTCGCGCTGATGACTGAAGGGAACTGATATTCGTTTTGGCGCGGCGGCAACCGCTCTGCGCGTATGCTGTGTAAAAAGCGTTTATTGTTTTATAACGGACCGAAAATTATGACGAAAGGGTGTTACCGGCAATGAAAAATCACGGAACAGTCTGCATTGTTTTGCTCTTCTGTATTCTTATGTCGTTTTTTGCCTGTGCGGGAGAAAGGACGCCCGCAGATCCCGCGGAGACGGATGCCTTGACCGTTTCGGAAACGGAAACGGAAGCGGAAACGCTTCCGGAAGATGATCTTCCCGAAACCGATTACGGGGGCGCCGAATTCAGCATTCTCGCTGCCTGCGAGCAGTGGCAGCATTTTTACAACAGCGAACAGACGGGCGACATCGTCGACGATGCGGTGTTTGCGAGGAACAGGAAGGTTGAGGAACGCTTCAACACGGCGCTGGTTTACCGGGTTTTCAACGGTTATAACGCCGGCCTGGCCGCCGTCAAGACCGCTCTTTCGGAGAGCGTCATGTCCGGAAGCGGGGACTATGACCTGATGGTCGGAAGCGTCTCCTATGTGACGCAGAGGGTGGCCGACAATCTGTTTTGCGACCTCAAATCCCTTCCGTACCTCGGTTTTGACAAGCCGTGGTGGCACGGATACGTCAACAGGGAGCTCGAACTGTTTGGAAAACTGTACCTGGGCGCGGGCTATTACGGCATGCTGTCGATGTCCTGGTCGGTCGTGACCTTCTTCAACAAAAAAATCGCGGAGGACTTCAGCCTCGGAAACATGTACGAAACGGTGAACGGCGGGGAATGGACGATGGAAAAGCTGCTTTCCCTTTCGGAAAAAGTGACCGAAGATCTGGACGGCGACGGGAAGTTTACGGAACTCGACCGCGTCGGCCTGATGTCGACCTGGGATTATCTGGACTTTCTGGGGACTTCCATGGATTATTTTTATACGCAGCGCGACGGGGACGGGAATATAACGCTGACCGGAGCCGATGAAAAAATAGTAAAAATCAACGCATATCTGTATGATCTTTATCAGTCGGACATGTATCTCGACGGGAACGATATCAAGACGACGGTCGACGTTTACACGGACATGAGAAATACTTTTGCGTCCGATCACGCGCTGTTTATGGTGCACCGGCTTGAATTTTCGGAGAAAAATGAAATGCGCGAAATGGAACAGTACGGAATACTTCCGACCCCGAAATACAACGAGGCTCAGGAGAGATACATAACCCCTGTAGTCAATGAAGTGGCCGGAATACCGTATGTCGTAAAGGATTTCGACATGTCTGCGCTGCTGCTCGAGGCGCTGACGGCCGAAACATACAAAATCGTGCGGCCTGCCTATTACGATATAGCGCTTATGCGTAAATATTCCCGGGATGATGATTCCAACGGCATGCTCGATATGATTTTAAAAAACACAAACTGTGATTTTTGCTATTTGTATCTCGATGTTATCGGAGTTGATTTGTTTTACAGCATCGGCAAAAAGGAAAATTATGCGTCATGGTTTGCCTCTAACGAGGAGAAGTATACCGCTTCCCTCAATAAATTTACGGAAAAAGTCAGGGAGATGAATTAAATGATCACGTTTGGCAAAAAGATCGAAATGTTTACGGACGGCTGGCTCATCGATGTGATGAAAAACTGTTCGCTCACGCTGAACCGTCCCGCGTGCAGGGAGAAGGTTCTGACCTTTGAAAAGCCCTGGGAGGGTGCGGGCAGTCTGGGTCTGACGGTTTTCAGGGACGGGGATCAGATCCGTATGTATTACCGCGGTTTCCCGTCGGGCGGATCCGACCTTGACGAAATGCAGACGTCCTGTCTCGCCGTGAGCGATGACGGGATAAATTTCAGGCGCGTTTTTGTCAATAAAATCGAATATAAAGGAATAACCGAAAATAACATCGTTTATAAAGGGGTGGAAGCTCATAATTTTTCGCCTTTTTTGGATGAAAATCCCGATTGCAGACCGGACGAAAAATACAAAGCCATCGGGGGGATCCTGAGCACCGGAGGGATACACATATACGCGAGCCCGGACGGTGTCGATTGGCGGGAACTGGAGGACAAAGCCGTCATCACGGACGGCGCGTTTGACTCGATGAACACGGCTTTTTACGATCCGCACGCCGGAAAATACCGCTGCTACTCGCGCTATTTTACCAAAGGCGACTGGCACGGATTCCGTGCGATCCAGTCCTGCACTTCCGATGATTTTCATCACTGGAGCGGACAGACAAAAAACAACTACATCGGGCAGGATGAAATATACGAGCACTTTTATACCAATGCGGTGCGGCCTGTTCCGGGTGCGGAACATATGCTGGTATCCGTCCCCATGCGCTTTGCCGAGTCGCGCAAAAAGCTGCCGGATTACGGCGCTCCCGGAGTTTCCGACTGTGTGTTCATGACATCCCGCGACGGCGTGAACTGGGCCCGTACGTTCAGGGAAGCGTGGATATACGGCGGACTGACTCCCCGCGAGTGGACGCAGCGCTGCTTCATAACCATGTCGGGCATTATTCCGCTGAACGGCGAATTCAGCTTCTACGTCATGAAAAACTACGACTGGGAGAACGATTCCTCCGGCGAAGGGGCTGGCATCTGGCGCTACACGGTCCCCGAATACCGTTTCGCATCCGTTCACGCGGGCGCGGACGGCGGTGAATTCACGACAAAGCCGTTTCTATGGGAGGGGGAAAAATTGGGCATCAATTACAACACTTCCGCGGTCGGTTATATCAAAGCTGCGGTGGTCGGCGCCGAGGGATTCGGTTTTGACGACTGCGGTGAAATATACGGCAACGAACTTCACCGTGAAATAACCTGGAACGGCAGAACGCTGAAGTATTTCTCCGGTAAAGAAATTAAACTCGCGTTTCAATTAAACGACGCGTATTTATATGCGTTGAAAGGCACTTGATATTGCTTTTCGACAGAATTTAATAAGAATATTTAAAAAAAGCGTGCCTTTCGGTTTGAACGGAAGGCACGCTTTTATACAGGGGAGTGAACGGGGGGCAGCTGTTTTACATATTTAAAAGAGCATGCGTCCGCTGCGCAGAACCAGACCGATATATTCTTCGGTTCCGCGTCTGCCGTTATACCACAGCATCCACCGGTCTTGTTCGGCGTTCCAGATTACCGAGGGTTTATAACATGCGTCGGCATCCCATGAATTTGCCGAGGGTGACACAAGCGGATTTAATGCGCATCTCTGCCATTGGGTAATGCCGTTATCGGACCGCGCGCAGCAGATACGTGCTGTTTCGATATCCTCATAGCCGATGTAGAACATCAGATACCAGTCGCCCTGTCGTTCGACCTGGCAGGCCG